>NZ_JBJGED010000047.1:0-47575 GCF_045062745.1 Paenibacillus sp. HJGM_3 | reverse complement strand
GCCGTTGTAGCTCAATTGGTAGAGCAACTGACTTGTAATCAGTAGGTTGGGGGTTCAAGTCCTCTCGACGGCACCATTTTTTCTACAAGCCTCATGAATCGGGTCGAAATCGGAGATACTACAGCAGCAAGCTTCCAATCCGATGGGGATTAGCCAAGCGGTAAGGCAACGGACTTTGACTCCGTCATTCCTAGGTTCGAATCCTAGATCCCCAGTTTCTATACCCCAAAAAGTGACGTATCGCTTCGATGTTAATTCCGATTACTTTTCGGGGACCCCGTGTCTTATCTTGCGAGCCATTAGCTCAGTCGGTAGAGCACCTGACTTTTAATCAGGGTGTCGTAGGTTCGAGTCCTACATGGCTCACCATGTTTTATCTCGCGCGTATGGCGGAATTGGCAGACGCACTAGACTTAGGATCTAGCGGGCGACCGTGGGGGTTCAAGTCCCTCTACGCGCACTAACGCAAAGACCCCTTGCAGGGGTCTTTTTTTACGTTACAATCGGAAACCGTGCTTATTTAGGGACATACCCATAGCCGGGATAGCGCACGACCGGCCATTTTTCTTTGCGTAAAGCGTTGGTCAGCTCAGGGCCGACGTTCAGGTTCGTCTGGACGAGGTGCGTAGGCGTCAGGGCCATCCACTGATTGAGGGACACGTCTTCGAACCGGTCGCTCTTGAACATCTCCAAGAACCATAAAGGCTCGGTCCCCGTGTTCTGGATGTAATGACCAAAAGCAAATGGCACGTATCCCACATCGCCGGCCCGGTAATTGAAGGTGCGGGCGGCCCCATTGCCGGCGAACACGGTCATCCGCCCTTGTCCGGTCAGGTAGTATTGCCATTCGTCGTTATTGGGGTGCCAATGCAGCTCCCGCATGCCGCCGGGTTCGATCTCCACAAGCGCGGCCGCGATCGTCCGGGAGATCGGGAAGTTCCTCGAATCGACGATGCGCACGCTGCCCCCAGGTGTTCGTATGGGGGGTTGGGCGAGCAGCTCATGTTTGAAGCTTAGCGGTATCGTGCCGTATGGGGAAGCGATAGCCTGGCTCTCGATCGGGCCGGGTACACGATCCTGGTAGATGTACACCTGATCCGTAGGGATCCGGTCAAAGGCGGATTCAGGTACGCCGAAATTCGCCGACAGCACCTCCTTAGGCGTATGGGCGAACCAATCGGAGATGGATAACGTATTCAAATCGGAGAAGCTGCCGTCGTCGAAGACGAGCAGGAACTCGCACCCTCCCTCCAGCCCTTGAATCGAATGTGGGATGCCCGGAGGGAAGTACCATAAGTCACCGGGACCGACATCGGCGATGAAATTGCGCCCGTTCTGGTCCACAGCCGTGATTCGGGCGCGTCCCAGCAGCATATACGACCATTCCGCCTGCTGGTGCCAGTGGAGCTCACGGACGCCACCCGGGGTCAAGCTCATATTGACTCCCGCCATCGTAGTTGCGATCGGGAGCTCGCGCACCGTAATTTCCCTGGACCAGCCGCCGTGGTTTAACTGCATGTGCGTATCCGAGAACGAATAACGCAGATTCGGGATTAACCCGGCATCCGTCACAGGCGGGACGAGCATATCCGGGTTTTCCCGATCCCTCATGATATCGCGAGGCCCCAGATCGACGTTTCCCGCACCGTCGCTTCGGATCGGCTGTGGAATGTCCATAGGAAGGCCTCTAGGCGGTTCTGAACGGTTCATAACCCACTCCCCACTGTTCGTAATAAACTGGCGTATTAACCCTGCATAGCACGCTACAATTGGTGTATGATGCGCGACAGGGATTTATGTTGTAGGAATGGGTAAAATAGAGTTTGAAGCCCTTTGGCATGCAGGAAGAAGAAACCATAAACTTTTTCATTAAAAACACTTGCTTTTTGTTCTGAGCTTTGATATATTATTTCTTGTCGCCGCAAACGGAACGCGAAAGAAACGAGCGGATGACACGAAGGGCAAGCCCTCAACATCATATGCGGACGTGGCTCAGTGGTAGAGCATCGCCTTGCCAAGGCGAGGGTCGCGAGTTCGAATCTCGTCGTCCGCTCCAGAATATGTGCCTTTAGCTCAGCCGGATAGAGCGTTTGACTACGAATCAAAAGGTCGGGAGTTCGAATCTCTCAAGGCACGCCATTTTTCTTTTTAACTTCATATTGTACTGTCGGGACGTAGCTCAGCTTGGTAGAGCACCTGGTTTGGGACCAGGGGGTCGCATGTTCGAATCGTGTCGTCCCGACCATTATTATTCTCGCATGATGCGGGTGTAGTTCAATGGTAGAACTCCAGCCTTCCAAGCTGGTAGCGTGGGTTCGATTCCCATCACCCGCTTCCTAGAAGTCAAGCACAGAGACCGCAAGGTCTTTTTTTGTGTATATAATTAGTAATATTCCAGAATTATGTTTAGTGCGTTAAAGCAGGAATGTCGCGAAGGTTGTCGAATTATTGAAGGATATAGAGAATGAGGTGAGAGAGAACCATGTCTGAAGTAAAGAATGACACACATCGGGTAAGCTCCAATCATTTGCTGCGCCGCGACGTGCGGTTTCTAGGGAACATTCTGGGCGAGGTCCTCGTCCATCAGGGCGGGCAGGAGCTGCTCACGATCGTCGAGCAAATTCGAGAGATGAGCAAGAAGATGCGGGAATCGTCCGATCCGGCGCTCTTCCAGGACTTCAAGAACGTCATTCGTTCGCTGAGCAAGGAGAACCGCCACCAGGTGATCCGGGCATTCGCCATTTATTTTCAATTGGTGAACATCGCCGAGCAGAACCACCGTATTCGACGCAAGCGCGACTACGAACGGTCGGCTATGGAGCAAATCCAGCCGGGTTCCATCGAAGGCGTGATCAACGAGCTGCGCGCCTCCAATGTGCCACCTCGGGATGTCCAGGAGATCCTGAACACGATCTCGCTCGAGCTGGTCATGACCGCACACCCGACGGAAGCGAGCCGCCGCGCGGTGCTCGACATTCATCAGCGCATTTCCAAAGAAGTCATGCAGCTGGAGAACCCGGGCCTCACATACCGAGAGCGGGAGCAGCTGCGGGAGAAGCTCGTGAACGAAGTGCTCACGCTGTGGCAGACCGACGAGCTGCGCGACCGCAAGCCGACCGTCCTGGACGAAGTGCGCAACGGCATGTACTACTTTGACGAGACGCTCTTCGAGGTGTTGCCGGATCTGTATCGCGAAGTGGAGCGGTGTCTGAAGAAGTACTACCCAGGCGAGAACTGGAACGTCCCTTCCTTCCTGCGCTTCGGCTCTTGGATCGGCGGTGACCGCGACGGCAATCCGTCCGTGAAGGCGGAGATCACGTGGGAGACGCTCGTGATGCAGCGGGGACTGACACTGCAGAAATACCAGGAGGCCCTTAAGGGGCTCATGGAGAACCTCAGCTTTAGCACGTCCATCGTGGACGTAACGCCGGCCTTGCTGGCTTCCATCGAGTTGGACAAGCAGCAGATCCAGCTGAAGACCGAGGACGTATGGCGCAATGAGAAGGAACCGTACCGAATCAAGCTGTCGTACATGCTGGAGAAGCTCGAGAATACGCAATCTCGGACCCAAGCGGTCGTGAAATATCATTCGCCGGAGGAATTCACGGCGGACTTGAAGGTCATCGAGGCTAGTTTGCGGAGTCACTACGCCGATTATGCCGCTGACCATTATGTGCAAAAGATCATCCGGCAGGTGGAGCTGTTCGGCTTCCATCTCGCCACACTGGACGTACGCCAGCATAGCAAAGAGCATGAGTCGGCGATGGCGGAGATTCTGGCCAAAATGCAAATCGTAGACAACTATGCCTCCCTCTCGGAGGAGGAGAAGATCAAGCTGCTGAGCGGCTTGCTGAACGATCCTCGCCCGCTCGTGTCGCCTTACATGGAGTACACAGAGGGGACCATGGAATGCATCAACGTCTACAAGACGATCAAGGCGGCTCAGCAGGAGTTCGGTGCCCGCTGCATCCAAACCTACTTGATCAGCATGACGCAAGGCGCCAGCGACCTGCTGGAGGTCATGGTGCTGGGCAAGGAAGTGGGCTTGTACCGCAGGGAAGCGGACGGCAGTGTCACCTGCACGCTGCAGCCGGCGCCGCTCTTCGAGACGATCGACGACTTGCATGCGGCTCCGGGCATCATGCAGACCTTGTTCGACATTCCGGCGTACAAGGCGAGCCTGGACAGCTTTGGCGGCCTTCAGGAGATCATGCTGGGCTACTCCGACAGCAACAAGGACGGCGGGGTGTTGACCGCCAACTGGGAGCTGCGCGTCGCCCTGAAGCAAATCACGCAGGTCGCGAAACGCAATCAAGTGAAGCTGAAGTTCTTCCACGGCCGCGGAGGCGCTCTAGGCCGCGGAGGTATGCCGCTCAACCGCAGTATCATGGCTCAGCCGCCTGAGACGTTAGGCGGAGGCATCAAGATTACCGAGCAAGGCGAAGTACTGTCGTCGCGCTACTCGCTCAAAGGCATTGCGTATCGCAGTCTGGAGCAGGCGGTTTCGGCTCTTATATCCGCGGCCAAGCTGGCTCGGAATGGGGTAGAGGCGGACGCGCAGGAGAGAGCCTGGGAAGAGATCATGAAGGACATCTCCGAGAACGCGCAGACGAAGTACCAGGATTTGATTTTCCGCGATCCGGATTTCATGGCCTTCTTCAAAGAATCGACGCCGCTGCCGGAGATCGGGGAGCTGAACATCGGCTCCAGACCGTCCAAGCGGAAGAACAGCGATCGGTTTGAGGACCTGCGCGCCATTCCATGGGTGTTCGCGTGGACGCAGAGCCGGTACTTGCTGCCGGCGTGGTACGCGGCGGGCTCAGGCTTGCAGACGTTCTCGCAGGGCGACCCGGACAACCTGCGCACGCTGCAGAAGATGTACAAGGAATGGTCGTTCTTCAGCACGATGATCGACAACCTCCAGATGGCGCTCGGCAAGGCGGACCTGCCGATCGCGAAGGAATACTCGGGCATGATCACCAATCCGAGCATCGGCGAACGCATCTTTGGCCTCATCGAGACCGAGTACAAGCTCACCTCCGATTTGATTCTAGAAATTACCGGTCAAGAGGAGATTCTGGACAACGTGCCGGTCATCCAGGAATCGATCCGCTTGCGGAACCCGTACGTCGATCCGCTCAGCTACTTGCAGGTGCAACTGCTCACCGAGCTACGCTCCCAGACGGAGCAGACGGACGAGTATGCAGAGCTGCTGCGGGAAGTGCTGCTTACGATCAATGGCATCGCGGCCGGCCTGCGGAACACCGGCTGATCCTCGTTTGACGCTTCGAAGTCGGGCCACTCCTCTCTTGAGGGGGAGGCTCGACTTTTTGCATGAAATTGGGTAAAGTAGAGCCAATGAAGGAAAGAATTGGAGGACCCTGCATGAAACCTACCGCTTGGCGCTGGGTGGCCATCATCCTGGTGCTGATCGGATCGGCCAGCTACGGGCTGTTGTCTCCCCTCGTGAAGATGGCGTATGAACGCGGCTGGAACGACGTGCAAGTCAGCGCGAGCCAAGTGACGATGGGGACGGTGCTGCTCTGGGTTCTCTTGCTCGTGAATCCTCGCGCCTGGTCCAATCCGTTTCGGACGCCTTGGATCCGGTTGTCGGCGATCGGCATTTTCGGGCTGGCGCTGACTACCTTTTTCTTAAACAACAGCTTGTCTCGTTTGGACGCGTCGCTGGCGATCGTCTTGCTGTTCCAGTTCACTTGGATGACGATCGTGCTGGAATGCGGATTCGATCGGAAATGGCCGACGAAGTACCAGGTCGGGGCGGTCATTCTCGTCATGATCGGGACGCTGCTCGCGGTAGACGTATCCGGCACTTCGATGAGCGAGCTCGATGGAGTGGGAGTGGCGTTCGGCTTGCTGTCCGGGTTTACCTACAGCGTGTTTTTGTTCTTCACGGGAAGGGTCCGGACGACGGCGCACCCTATTCTGAAGTCCGTCATTATGCTGACGGCGGCGTTGCCTGTCATCTACATCATTTATCCGCCGGCGGCTGTGTTCCAGTCGAATACGGGATCGCTCGTGCTCTGGGGCTTGCTGCTCGGCTTTCTAGGCCAAGCTCTTCCGGCGGTAGCCTTCAATATCGGCATCCCGCGTATCGGGGCAACACTTGCGGCGATGCTCGCGTCTATGGAGCTCCCTGTCGCGATTACGGCGGCATTCCTGATTTTGAAGGAGCCGGTCGGGTGGATGCAATGGGCAGGAATGGGGCTCATCCTGATCGGGATCTTCGTCTCGGAACGGCAGCCTAAGCGGGAGGAAGAACCGAAACGATCGGAATAACAACTTTTCGGAACTTTTCGCCGGGATGTCCGTACGGTAAATGGAGAGGTTCTGCATCGAGTACGGAATCTTACGGAACGATAGAGAGAAAGATCGTCTTGGCGGTGTCGGAAGGACATGACGCTTGGACGGAGGGAACGGCGCTGAACGGGCACGGGCTGTGGGAAGAAGAAATCAGCTCAGCTAGCGTTCAGGCGTGGGAGGAATGTCGGTGAATTACGTGGAAACGCGCTTGGCCAAGCTCGCCCGGAACGGCGATCGGCGCGCCTTTATCGATTTGGTCGATTTGTACAAGGATAAAATTTATCATATGGCCTACCGCATGCTGCATAACGTACAGGAGTCCGAGGATGTGGTGCAGGAGACGTTCCTGCGCGTGTACACGAACCTCCACCGGTATGACGAAACGCAGAAGTTCTCGACGTGGATCTACCGCATCGGTACGAACTTGTGCATCGACCGGCTGCGCAAGCGCAAGCCGAGCTATTCGCTCGACGCCGAGGTGGCGGACAGCGAGGGCACGGACTGGTACTCGATGCTGTCGAGCCCCGATCTGACACCCGAAGGCGAGCTGCTCCTGTCGGAGACACAACAGCAGGTGCGCGACGCCATCGATTCGTTGCCGGAGAAGTACAAGGCGGTAGTGATCCTGCGCTATCTGCATGACATGTCGCTGCAGGAGATCAGCGATGTGCTAGAGATGCCGGTCACGACGGTGAAGACGCGGGTGCACAGAGGGCGGGAGTTTTTGCGTCAGAAGCTGGAAAAGGAAATCGTACTCTAATGTACCGGAATGTGGAAGTGAAAAAACTTGGCCGAGAGGCGTTAATGAGTGAAACAATCTTCGGGGTCGTACGTATAGTACAATACGAATTCTCAGAACGAACCGGGAACCCGTACGAGAACGTCAAGCAGAAAGGAGTGGCTCTCCGATGGATTGCAAACAAGCCGTCCCACTGATCCATGATTATCTGGATGGAGAATTATCCGGCACGCAAGCGATGGAGCTGAAGGCTCACCTGTCAACCTGCGCCGCCTGTCATAAACGATTCCAGCAGCTCGAGAAGGCGGATCATCTGTTCCGCTCCCTCAGCGCCGTAGCGGCTCCGCCGCACATGACCGACCGCGTGCTCCGGGCGCTGCCTGCCCCGCATCGCCGGAGGAGCTGGACGAACTGGGTGCGCCGCCACCCGGCGGCCACCGCGGCCGCGATTTTCGCCGTCGTCATGCTGAGCAGCTTCTTCTCGCTCTGGAACCAGGATACGGACCTGATCGTGAGAGGCACGGATCTGGAACAGGTCGTCATCAAGGGCAACCAAGTATACGTACCCGCAGACCATACGGTGCGCGGCAATCTCGTCGTCGAGAATGGAACGATCCAGGTAGACGGCGCCATCGAGGGGAACCTCGTCGTCATCGACGGCTCGTATGTACTCGCTTCTACCGCCCGCATCTCCGGCGATATCAAATCCGTGGATCAAGCGGTACAGTGGCTCTGGTACAAAACGAACCAATTTTTTGCCTCGGTGGCCAAGTAAACATGGCTTAACACGATCGGTCGGACACCTCCCTTCTGCATGAAGGGAGTTTTTTGTTGTCCAGCCTGAGAAGTCACTTTGTGGGGTTTCTGTTGAAAATATGGTATGATGGGGTGTAGGCGGCCTTAAAACAATCTACACAAAAGCTGCTCGGGGGTTGGCGGATGGACTGGATTCGAGAGATTGGCATCAACGATGTCGTAGACATCCTGATCGTCAGCTACGTCATCTATAAAGTAATTCTGCTCGTTCGCGGGACAAGGGCCGTACAACTGCTGCAGGGCATCTTCGTGGTCGTGCTGACGTGGGCGCTCAGCATCTGGTTCAAGCTTAATACGCTGAAGTGGCTCATGGACCAAATGCTGACGCTGGGAGTATTGGCCATCATTATCATATTCCAGCCGGAGCTGCGCCGTGCTCTTGAGCAGTTAGGGCGCGGAAGGCTGTTCAGCCGCACGACGTCCTCAACCGAGGATCAGGAAGTCACGGGGCGGATTGCCCATATCCTTAAGGCGATGAATCATCTAGCGAAACGCAAAATCGGGGCGCTCGTCGTGTTCGAACGGCATACCGGGTTGAACGACTATGTCGAGTCCGGGATTCCGATCGGGTCCCAGATTACGTCAGAGCTGCTCATTAACATTTTCATCCCGAATACGCCGTTGCATGACGGAGCGGTTATTATTCGGAACGGTCAGATTATGGCGGCGGGCTGTTACTTGCCTTTGTCGGAAAATCCTTTTATCAGCAAGGAGCTCGGGACCCGGCATCGCGCCGCGATCGGCATGTCGGAAGTATCGGACGCCGTCTGTGTCGTCGTCTCCGAGGAGACCGGGCAAATCTCGCTGGCGCTCAATGGCCAGATCGTTCGCGACATTAAGGAAGAGTCGCTCGTGTCGAAGTTGTATGAAGAGCTGCGTCCGAAAACCAAAGATAAGCCTTCTTTCTGGAAGAGAAAGGGGGGTCAAGATGGGTCGAATGAATGAATGGCTCGGTAAGCCGAATGTCCTGAAAGTGATCGCACTCGTGCTCGGGGTGCTGCTGTGGTTCGCCGTCCAGACCGACGAGAAAACGACTCCGGGCAGTGCTCTGCCTACGGAGCGGGAGAATACGATCACGAACGTCAAGGTAACGCCGATCTACGATAGCGAGACCTACCACATCCAATCCATTGATCCGGCCGAAGTCATGATCAAGGTGAAGGGCAAGGATACCGCGCTCAAAAAGGTGAACACCGCCACGTACCGGATCGTGCTCGATCTGACGAACGCCAAGGTCGGGGAGAATACGCTGCCGCTTACGCCGGAAAAGTTCCCGAATGGGGTCGAGGTGTCAATCTACCCGCCATATGCGAAGGTTGTGCTCGAGGGCAAGCAGCAGAAGGAAATGCCGGTGACGGCGAACGTCACAGGGAACCCGGTCAACGGGTACAAAGCCGGGCAGCCGGTCATCCGCCCGATGCGGGTTATCGTCACGGCGCCTAGCAGCCTAATAGACAGCGTCGCCTCCGTACGGGCTGACGTGAGCGTGGAGAGCGCCTCCAGCGCGGTGACGAAGCAAGTGAAGCTCGTCGCCTACGACAAGAACGGCAAGCCGCTGGACGTGTCGATGAATCCTCAGGTGGTCGACGTCGAAGTGCCGATCACTCAGCCGTTCAAGAAAATGCCGCTGCGGATCAAAACGACCGGATCGCCGCTTGCAGGCTATAGTGTGGCGTCGTTCACGCCTAGCGCGGAGCAGATTACGGTCTACGGCCCACAAGAACTGCTAAACACGCTCGAATTCTATGAAGGGCCTTCGGTGGACCTGACCGGGCTCAAGGAGAGCAAGACGTTCACGCTCGATATTCCGCTGCGGAACAAGGTCACCACCCTTGATCCGCCGAAGGTGGATGTCAAGGTCGAGATCGTGCCGTCGACGACTCGCGCCTTCGACCAGGTGCCGCTGACGATCGTAGGCCAGAACGATATGTACGATACGAAGATTACGTCGCCGACGAACGGCGTGGTCTCCTTCACGCTGGAAGGGGCGCCGGCGGTGCTGGATAAGCTGAAGGTGACGGATGTGCAGGCGATCGTCGATGTCAGCAACTTGCCCCCGGGCAAGCATGACGTCCCGGTCAGCGTGAACGTCTCGCCGTTCGTACGGAGGACCGGCGCCGACCTGCGGGCGATGGTCGAGATCAGCGCCAAGCCGGGCGCAGGCGGAGCGGGCGGCGGAGCCGCTCCGGCGAACGCCGGCGTGAGCGGCGGGACGAGCGCGAGCCCGACGCCGAGCGGCGGTCCGGCCGGGCCGTCGGGCACGGCGACGCCGGCGCCTACGCCAACGCCGCAGCCGACCCCGCAGCCGACGCCGACGGGCAGCGCGGGCGCCGGGAGCGGCGGCCGGAGCGGCGGTGCGGGGTAGGCCCCGCCGCGGCACGCCGGGGCGCGGGGCATGCAGCTGTGCAGGCGTGTCAACTGGGAGATGCACGCCGGGCTCAATGATGCTCAATAGGCAACATTTTTCTGGATTTCACAGCTCAAATGAAGAACTTGTTGCCCCAAATTGCAACATTTCTGTCTCGAAAGAACCTATTTCCAACTGAAATGTTGCCTTTTCAGCAACATTTTCGCGGTTTACGGTCGTTAGCTGCACGCAAAGTTGCTATTCGGGCAACATGCATGGTTACGACGGGTGAACCCGCCAGAAAAAAGAACCATTAGAGGAGCGATAGAGAAGCTATGGGGAAATATTTTGGAACTGACGGTGTACGTGGTATTGCGAATCAGGAGCTTACGCCGGAGCTTGCGTATAAAATCGGGCGCTGCGGCGGCTATGTGCTGACCCAGCATGCGACCGGGAAGCCGGTCGTGCTGATCGGGCGCGACACGCGCATCTCAGGGCCGATGCTGGAGGCGGCGCTCGTCGCCGGCCTGCTGTCCATCGGCGCCGATGTCGTGCGCCTGGGCGTGATCTCGACGCCGGGCGTCGCTTATCTGACACGCAAGCTCGGTGCGAGCGCGGGCGTCATGATCTCGGCCTCGCACAATCCGGTCGAGGACAACGGCATTAAGTTCTTCGGCAGCGACGGGTTCAAGCTGTTCGACGAGACGGAGCTCGAGATCGAACAGCTGCTCGATGCGGCCGTCGACGAGCTGCCGCGTCCGGTCGGGACGCGGCTCGGTTCGGTCCGCGACGACGCCGAGGCGAAGTTCGCGTACACGGAGTTTCTGAAGACGACCGTAGACGTGTCGTTCCAAGGCTTGAAGCTCGTGCTCGACTGCGCGCACGGGGCCGCCTATGAGCTCGCGCCCCGGCTCTTCCGGGAGCTGGGCGCGGAAGTCATCGCCATCGGCGCGGAGCCCGATGGCACCAACATCAACGCCGGATGCGGCTCCACGCATCCGGAGCGGCTGCAGGCCGAGGTGCTGCGGCATGGCGCGCACCTCGGGCTGTCGTTCGACGGCGATGCCGACCGCCTCATCGCCGTGGACGAGACAGGCGCCGTGGTCGACGGCGACTACATGCTCTGCATCTGCGGCGATGCGCTGAATCGCGCGGGCCGCTTAAGCCGCAGCACCATCGTGACGACGGTGATGGGCAATCTCGGCTTTTTCAAAGCCGCGAAGGACCTTGGCATGGAGACGGCCCAAACGGCCGTAGGCGACCGCTACGTGATGGAAGAGATGCGCCGCGGCGGCTACAACCTGGGCGGGGAGCAGTCCGGCCATATGATTTTCCTCGACTACATCCCGACCGGCGACGGCATGCTGAGCGGCCTGCAGCTCGTGCAGACGGTGGTGCAGTCCGGCAAGTCCCTCGGCCAGCTGGCAGGTGTCATGAAGAAGTACCCGCAGGTGCTCGTCAACGTTCGCGTAGCGGATAAAGGCAAGCTGAACGGCAATACGGCCATCGAAGCGGCGATTCGCAGCGTCGAAGAGCGATTCGCCGGCAACGGCCGCGTGCTGGTGCGTCCTTCGGGAACCGAATCGCTCGTACGCGTCATGGCGGAAGGGCCTGAAGAGGCCGTGGTGAAGGCATATGTGGACGAAATTGCGGACGTGGTCCGGGTACAACTGAACGCATAGCAGGACAACGCAATCCGCATAACGGCGCGGTTCGGGAGGAGGATATGACCTTTTTCGACGGAATTCGCGCCGTGTGCCATTTAACCCGGTAGGACAAAATGGGGTTGCATCTGGGCGGCAAATTGAATAGTATAGAAAACAGCACTCTGGAATGGAAAGGTGGATCGAGGTTGTTCAGCATCACAAGCGCCAGAACTTGCGGCCGCTGAGTCCCGAACGGAATAAGGAGCGGCGACACGCCCAAGTTGACGAGGTAGAGGTGTTCGGATATCGGCGGGGACCTCTCGGCTTGCATCAGAGCCGTGAACAGGAAGGCAAAAGGACTGGGTGACCGGTCACTACAAGATTCCTGTGTGATGATGAGTTGTACGTTGGAGTGGAACCGAGGCGTGTACGGAACACGGCCTGCGGTTAGGTTAAGGTTTGTTAGGTTTAGGGCACTTATTATTTGTGTGATTAAATAAATTTGCTTCATTCGGAAGCTTGTTTCGTGCTGTCTTTTCATGCGAGACGGAATGACAATTGCATAGCCTAACGCTTATTCAGTCATGCCGCTCGGCATGAAAAGCCGCACGGACGAACATGAGACGGAGGTCATGAATCGGATGTGTGGAATCGTTGGATATATCGGGAATCGGAATTCGCAACCCATTTTGCTGGAAGGGCTGAAGAAGCTGGAGTATCGCGGGTATGATTCCGCCGGGGTGGCGGTGTTCACCGGGACCGGGCTGGAGATCAAGAAGGCGAAGGGGCGGTTGGCCGTTCTGGAATCGCAGCTGGAGGTCACGCCGCTGCAGGGGACGATCGGGATCGGGCACACGCGTTGGGCTACCCACGGCAAGCCTTCGGACGTCAATTCGCATCCCCATACGGACAATTCTCAGAAATTTTCGGTGGTGCATAACGGGATCATCGAGAATTACATCGGGCTGAAGGAAGAGCTGACAGCCAAGGGGCATCATTTCGTATCCGAGACGGACACGGAAGTCATCTCTCACCTGATCGCCGATCTGTATGACGGGGATATCGTTCGCGCGGTTCAGCAGGCCGTTCAGAAGATGCGGGGAGCGTTCGCGCTGGGCGTTTTGACCGAATACGAGCCGGATAAGCTCGTGGCAGTACGACTCGCGAGTCCGCTTATCATCGGGGTTGGCGAAGGCGAGAACTTCATCGGATCGGATATCCCGGCGATTCTGGAGTATACTCGGAATGTGTATATCCTGAACGACGGCGAAATGGCCGTTTTGACACGCGGTGGTGTCGAATTAATGACCTTAGAGGGGAATTTTATTTCCCGGGAATTATTTCGTGTCGATTGGGATCTGATTACGGCGGAAAAAGCCGGATTCGACCACTTCATGCTCAAAGAAATTCATGAACAGCCGAAGGCATACAAGGACACGATGGGCAGCCGCATCTCGCCAGACGGCACGCGGGTCGTGCTTCCGGAGATCGGGATGTCGGCTGAGGCGATTCGTTCCATCCGCAATGTTCACATCGTGGCTTGCGGGACCGCTTATCATGCCGGCTTGATCGGCAAGGGGGTCATCGAGAAGCTGGCGCGCATCCCGGTCGAGACGGACGTCGCGTCGGAGTATCGCTACCGTTCGCCGATCATCACGCCGGAGACGCTCGTCATCGTCGTGAGCCAATCCGGCGAGACGGCCGACACGCTGGCCGCGCTGCGGGAAGCCAAGCGCTGCGGCGCTCGCGTGCTCGCGATCACGAACGTCGTCGGCAGCTCCGTCGCCCGCGAGGCGGACGATGTGATCGTCACCTGGGCCGGGCCGGAGATCGCCGTCGCCTCGACGAAGGCGTACACGTCCCAACTCGTCGCGTTCTACTTGTTCGGGCTGTACCTCGCCCAGACGCTGGAATCGCAACCCGCGGAGTATATCCGCGAGGTGCTGGCCGCCTTGCGGCTGCTGCCGGAGCAGGTCGAGTATTTGCTCGGCCAGAGCGAGCCGATCCGGGCATACGCCGAACAGATTGCGGAGCACCAGAGCTTGTTCTTCATCGGCCGGGGCCTGGACTACGCCGTAGCGTTGGAGGGGTCGCTGAAGCTGAAGGAGATTTCCTACATTCACTCGGAGGCCTATGCGGCGGGCGAGCTGAAGCATGGGACACTTGCGCTGATTGAAGAGGGCATCCCGGTCATCGCGCTTATGACCCAAGAGGCTTTGCTGGAAAAAACAGTAAGCAACATCAAAGAAGTCAAAGCCCGTGGCGGCCGCGTCTTCGGCATCGCGCTCGCCGGCAATGACGAGCTGGCTCACGTGGTGGATGAAGGGTACACGATCCCCCGCACTCATCCGCTGCTCACACCGGCGCTGTCGGTCATCCCGCTGCAGCTGCTCGCCTACTATGGCTCGCTCGCACGGGGCAACGACGTCGACAAGCCGCGTAATTTGGCGAAGAGTGTGACGGTGGAGTAGGGAATAATACAACGAGAAAAATAATGTTGGATCTCAATATAATGTTGGGAACTAAAGGAGGCACCTATAAAAAGGCGCCTCCTTTTTATGTACGCCCAGCATGGGCGTCATCAATACTCCTCGCATAGCCAAAAGCAAGGGTGTCGTCGCGAGGGCGGGATCTACATGATCGTTACGCTAGCGCGAAGCAAGGTGAGATAAGGCTCGTAAAGCCGCTGGGAATTCCGTTAGTATCCAGAGGAGATTTTCCTTAATTTTTTTTGCCTTCCTGTCACACTCCACATCCCTTGCCCGTCATACAGGTAAAATTTGAAAGGGATGATGAGCGATGCAAAAAGTTGATGTAGTAGTGGTTGGTGGAGGGATTGCGGGTCTAACCGCTGCAATTTACGCAGCCAAAGCCGGGAAACAAACCATGGTCGTTGAAAAACAGGATCGCTTAGGCGGCCGAGCCATTACCAACAAGAAAAAAGGAGCTTACTTCAATCTGGGCGCGCATGCCTTGTATAAGGGAGATGCGTACGCGACTTTCCGGGAACTGGGACTGAACTTACAAGGAAAGAAACCTTCCGCTGACGCTTATGGCGTTTGGAAAGGAAAATTGAAAACCTTGCCTATGGATTTAAAATCCTTGTTTACGACTCCGCTGTTGTCTTGGAAAGGAAAGATGGAGTTCGCTTCGTGTCTTGCGAAACTTTCAAAAGCGGATACTCGTCAATTTGACAGGATCAGTGTCCGCGAATGGGTCGAGGGGAATTTGCGAGATCCCATGGTGCGCAATATCTTTTATTCGTTGCTTCGTGCCGCCAGTTATGTGGCCGGACCGGATTTGCCAGCCGCGGGTCCTGTATTGAAACAGCTGCAGAATGCCCTTAAAGGCGCGTTGTACCTGGATCGTGGCTGGGGCGAATTGATCGAGGAATTGCGGCAGAAGGCAACCGACCTGGGAGTGCGGTTCATAACAAATACCAAAGTCTCGTCCATCGATACCCGTGGCGGGATCGTACGGCAAGTTCTCTGTGAAGACGGAACGAAAATCGATACGCAACATGTTATCCTTGCCACACCGCCTTCTATCGCCAATGAGTTGGTGCCCTTTGCAGAAAAAACCGCCCTTCATACCTGGAAAGAGCAAGCGATTGAGGTAACCGCGGCTTGCCTGGATGTGGCCTTGAAACGACTTCCCAAGCCTAAACAACAATTTGCATACGGGATTGATCAGACCGTGCTCCTAAGCAATTATTCGCGTGCGGCTTACCTAAGCGACGATGGCGCGCAAGTCATATCGCTCATTAAGTACCAAGGGAAAGAAACGGACCCGGATAAAGATTTGCACGAACTGGAAGGCGTGCTGGATTTGATGCAGCCGGGATGGCGGGAACAATTGGTTGTCAAGCAATACCTTCCTAAAATGACGGTTTGTCACGACTTTATGCATATGAAACGTCTTGAGAATCCAGGACCCGCAGTCCCGGAAATACAAGGATTATATGTAGCAGGAGAATGGGCGTCGCACGGTGAAGTTTTGGTTGATGCCGCTACGGCAAGCGCCAAAAGAGCCATACAACACATGCTCTCCCTTGAGGGTAAGGAGAGGAATGCCTTCTATGAGCACAGAGGAATTATATAAACGTTATAAAACGGAGCTGTTTTCGTTAGCCTATCGAATGCTCGGCAGCGTGATGGACGCGGAAGATATCGTACAAGATGCTTTTTTGCGCTATGACGGACTGTCCACCGTCGGGACAATCCGAAACGAAAGGGCATTCCTATACAAAATCGTAACGAATCGTTGCCTGGATCTGTTGCGTTCGTCAGCCAAAAAGCGGGAAATGTACGTCGGTCCATGGCTTCCGGAGCCCCTGATTGAAAAAGGGGCTTCGGATGACGATCCATCCAACAGGTACTTGCGGTCGGAGTCGATTTCCACGGCTTATCTTCTGCTTCTGCAGCAATTGAGTGCAACGGAAAGGGCGGTTTTTCTTCTTCGAGAGATTTTTCATTATTCGTTTGAAGAGATTGCCGATATAGTCGGGAAAAGCAGTGCGAATTGCCGGCAAATTTTCCACCGCGCCAAAAAAAGCATCCACTTCGACCCGGACCAGCAACCGTCGGTTTCCATTGCGGAGGAGAAGATTAAAGAGTTTGTGAATGCGCTGTTGCAAGGAAATACGACGAAGCTTCTTGAACTGGTTAGTGAAAATGTTGTGCTCTACTCGGACGGCGGAGGCAAAGTAAGCGCGGCACAAGTGCCTGTTGTCGGGTTTGAGCAAGTGCTGAAGCTTCATCAAACTATGATCAACAGGCATGCGGGTAAAATTACGTACTCGTTCCTCGTGGTGAATGGGCTCCCCGGAATCCGCATTCGTTTAGATGAAGGGATTCAATATGTTTATTCTTTTGCTTATCGAGATCATAAAATCGAAGCGATCTATACGGTCGCAAATCCGGAAAAGTTAAGACATCTATAAGAATCACTGCTTAAAAGTGCTGCCTAGGAAAAAGCGGCGATTCCGGGATACCGGGCCAGAGGCTGGGTGGTCGAACGGACCCACTCTCGGATGAATCGGTTTCGCCCGGAGGAAGTGCCCTTCAGCCTTGCGTCTTCGGCACGGGGGGCACAACGTCGCTCTTGCGGGACCTGCGGTCCTCCAGCCTCACCTTGCGCTGCACGGCGCCGAGCAGAATGTCGGCGACAATCGCGAGCAAGGCGGCGGGAATGGCGCCCGCATAGAGGCGGAGCGAGTTCTGGTTGTTAATGCCGGCGTAGATCTCCCGGCCGAGCCCCTCGCCGCCGACGAGCGGGGCGATCGCGGCGACGCCGACCGCAATGACGGCGGCAATCCGGATGCCCGATACGATATAGGGCAGCGACAGCGGCAGGCGGATCTGCAGCAGCATCTGGACGCTGCTCATGCCGACCCCCCGGCCAGCCTCTACATTGCTGGGGTTGACCTGCGTCAAGCCGACGTACGTGTTGCGCACCACCGGGTTGAGCGAATAGAGGAACAACCCGACCGTAACGGTGGTGGAGCCTAGGCCAAGCCACAGCATGAGCAGCACCAGCATGGCCAGGCTCGGGATGACCTGAAGCACATTCGTAACCGCGAGAATGGTCCGGGCGAACGCCTTGTTCCGGCTGCTCAGAACGCCGAGTGGCACGCCGACCACAATGGCGAGTCCCACGCCGATCAACACCATGACGATGTGCTGAAAGAAATATTCCCACAGCATCGCCTGGTTGCGCGAGACATAGCTAATAAAATCCCCGAACGTTAATTGAGGCTGATTCACGGTCCCTCACTCCTTCAGCAGGCCGACTCGTTTCAAATACGCCAGCGCGACCTCTCGCTCGCTTTTCTTCTCGATATCAACCTGATAATTCAATTCAATCATCGTATTAACGTCCATCGTTCCGATCAGCTCGGAGAGCGCCGCTTCGGCTTCCGGGTACTTCTCGATCGTATCCTTGCGCATCACAGTCGACGCGTCGTAGGGTGGGAAAAAGTGCCCGTCGTCCTCGAGCGTCGCGAGATCGTATGCCTTCAGTCGGGAGTCCGTCGAATAGGCGAGCACGATGTCGACCTGCTTGTTGGCTACCGCCGAGTAGACGAGAGCCAGCTCCATCGGGTACGTGGATCCGAAGGAGAATCCGTAATGCTTGGTGAAGGCCGGGTAGCCGTCCGAAGGCCGCTCCAGCCAAGTCGTATCGACGCCCAGGCGCATGTTTCCGGCTTCCGGCTTCACATCCGATATTTTCGTAAACCCCTTCTCCTTCGCGACATCCTTGCGCACCGTGAAAGCGTACGTATTCTCGAAGCCGAGCGGATCGAACCACTTGAATCCGAAATATCGGTCGAAGCCCGTCTTCGCTTGCTCAAGGACGCGCGCCCGGTCCTTCGTGTCCTCGATCGGAAAATGATTATTGAAGATCTCGCCGCTGTACAGCGTCGCCACCTGAAGGTCCCCCCGCTTCATCGCGGTGACAATGAGCGGACTGGAGGCAAGGTCCGGTATCACCTTCGCGTCCACATTCGTCCGGTCCTCGATGAGGGCCCGGTACATCTCCGCGAGAATCTTCGCTTCGGTGAACGTCTGCGCCCCGATGACGATTTGATCGGTCGTCCCGCAGGCGGATGCCGATAAGACGACTGCCATCAGACAGAGAACGGCGACTGCGGCCTGCATCCGGCGATAAATGAGATTCATGCCTTCACCCCTCCCGTCCGACCGAACTTGCCCGACAGCCAATTCTCGAGGAGGCCGAGCAGCCAGTTCGCGACGAATGCCAAGAGAACGGCGCCAATCGCTCCCGCGAAGATGAGCTCCGGCTTGTTGACACCCATGCCGGAGACGATAAGCTGGCCGAGTCCGCCGGCGCCGATCAGCGTGGCGAGCGTAGCCCAGCTAATGATGTAAACCGTCGTAATGCGGATGCCGGACATGATATAAGGCAGCGACAGCGGGAGCTGGATCGACAGGATTCGCTGCAAAGTGCCGTAGCCCATGCCTGTTGCCGATTCCAGCACATGCTGGTCTACCGCTTGGAAACCATCGTACGTATTGCGCAGAATCGGCATGATGGCATAAAGCAGTAAGGCAAGCACGGCCGGCTTAATGCCAATGCCGAGCAGAGGGATAAGAACGGCCAGCAGGGCTAGACTAGGCACCGTCTGTAGCAGGTTGGCAATGAAAAACACAGTGGTGTTGACCCAGCGGACACGGTTGTATACGAGGGCGACGCCGAGCGGGATAGCAACGATGCTGCCAAGTACGATGGAGGAGAAAGAGATGACGAGATGCTCGCGCAGCGCGGTCAGAATATCCGGCATCCGCTCCTGCAGGAAGCTCCAAATATCGGCCACGGGCTACACCTCGCTTTCGGAAGAGCCTTGACCTTCAGAGCCCCCGCCTGTATCAACGCTATTCTTCATCGGCGCATCGGACCGCGCATCGTCCCCGGAAACTCCCGCATGATCCTCCGGCGATTCCGTCGTATTAGTTAAGGTCGGGAATACCTCGGCCAAATGCCGGACGACGCTGCCCCTCGTGATGAGCCCGATCAGCCTGTTCTGGGCGTCCACTACCGCAAGATTGGACAGCTGATGCTTGTTCAGCAGCTCGACCGCCTGTGGCAGCGGTGTTCCCGAGGACACGCAGTACACCACCGGCTTCATGACGTCGCCGATGGTCTTGTTCTCTTCCCCGTATTGATCCAGCACATTGAAGATCGAGACGATCCCCTTCAGGTGGCGGCTGCGGTCGGTTACGAAAAGCGTGTCGACCCGGCGGCGCTCCATAATCGCGATCGATTCGGCCAGTCCTCGGTTCGGGTAAACGGTGACGGGATGGTGCACCATCACTTCATCGACAGTAGGGACGTCGTATGTATTTTCATGCAGAAGCCTCTGCTGCCCGATGAAGGACCGGACGAAATCGTTTGCCGGATAGCGCAGGATGCGCTCCGGCGTGTCGTTTTGGACGACGGTGCCCGCCTGCATAAGGACGATTCGGTCGGCGATCTTCAGCGCTTCGTCCATATCATGGGTAACGAAGACGATCGTCTTCTGCAGCTCCTGCTGGAGCCGGATCACGTCGTCCTGCAGCTGCTCGCGGCTGATCGGGTCGAGCGCGCTGAACGGCTCGTCCATCAGAATGATGTCCGGATCTGCGGCAAGCGCTCGAATCACTCCGATTCGCTGCTGTTGGCCGCCGCTAAGCTCGGAAGGGTAGCGGTCGCGGTACGTATCCGGCGCCAGGCCGACCATATTCATCAACTCGTCGACCCGCCTGCTCATCCTGGTCTTCTCCCATCGCTTCAAATGAGGAACAACCGCAACGTTCCGGCCGATCGTCATATGCGGGAACAAGCCGATGCTTTGGATCACATACCCGATGTTCCGCCTTAGCTGGACCGGATCGGTGTCCGCCACGTTTTCTCCATCAATGAGCACCGTACCCGTTGAGGGCGTGATCAGCCGGTTGATCAATTTCATGGTGGTCGATTTGCCGCAGCCGCTGGGACCGATCAGAACCGTAATTTTGCCCTTTTCCAAGGTAAGATTGATGTCCTTCAGGGCATGGAAGCCGTCAGCATAAATTTTGTTCACGTTTTTGATCTCAATCATCGAACATGCCCCCGTAATTTCATTGATCATACGTGTTAATATGAACCCAAATTGGATTTTTTAAGAAAAATTTTATTTTTAACCCCATTTCTTTTTTAAGAGTTTTCCTTACCGTAAAGGGAGTGAAGGATCGGGAGGAAAGTAAGGATGAAGAAATGGTGGATGGGGCTTGTTATCCTGATCATTTTGGGTTATGGGGCTGCACAATATAAACCGAAAGTCGATCCCGCTCAAGTATCGGTTGAAGACTTTCAAGCGCAAGATAAGGTTCCGCGGGAGAACGGGCTTTCGATTCGGATAACCCAAGATCAGATTTACAAAGGCAATTTGTTGCTGGTCAACAAGGATCATCCTGTTCCTCCAGAGGCTGAAGCGTCCGGGGCCGTGAATCTGTCTAAACATCTGGAGCTGGTGAACGGATTCGTGCTGCTGGATAACTCGATCCGGTTGTCGCCTAACTTGGCGCAAACATTCTCAACGATGATTGAGGCTGCCAAACTGGATGGAGTCAATCGCTTCATGATTAGCAGCGGCTATCGGGACGAGAAGGAGCAAAGCGCGCTGTACAAGAAAATGGGCCCTGACTACGCGATGCCGGCGGGCTACAGCGAGCACAATCTCGGGTTGTCGCTGGATATCGGGTCCACGCGAGGGAAGATGGAGCATGCCGCCGAAGGCAAGTGGCTGCAAGACAACGCCTGGAAGTACGGCTTTATTGTGCGTTACCCCGAGGACAAAACGGCTATCACGGGTATTCGGAATGAGCCCTGGCATTTTCGTTATGTCGGTTTGCCGCACAGCGCGATTATGGAGGAGAAAGCGTTTGTGCTGGAGGAATATTTGGATTTTTTGAAGGTCCAGAAGTCCATTAAGACCACGATAGACGACCAGGTGTATGAAGTTTTTTATTATCCCGTCTCCCACAATACAACGGTCCATGTGCCTGCAAAGGGCCGCTATGAGATTTCAGGCAACAATATCGATGGCGTGATTGTGACCGTGGAGGAGATTCCGGAGGAGGGGAACGAATGAAAGCCGGCAGCAAGTGGAAAAACGGGGTCGTTCGTGTGTTGCTTACTGTCTATATATTCTTGATGTTCAAAGTTATTGTGCTCAAGTTCCACCCGAGGGACGCATGGTTTCTGTGGGAGCGGCTGAAGCGGAATATAGCCCACACCGAGTATATCGTCGGTAATCTGCAAGCCGGCAACCTGATTCCTTTGAAAGAAATCTCCCAGACGCTGGATACGATGACGGGGCCTGGCCTGTTGAACCTGCTTGGAAATATCGTGATTTTCATCCCGTTCGGGCTACTCCTCGGCGCCCTGGGGAGAGCCGGAAAGCTGGCGCTGGCGGGGGCGTTATGGCGCTCCTTCGCAGTAAGTCTCGGGTTCGAAAGCGCACAAGTGTTATTCTCGATCGGAGCGTTCGACGTGGACGACCTAATTCTGAATTCCTTCGGAGGCGCATTGGGTTTCGTTATGTATAGGCTGGGTTCCCGGCTGACGACCGCGGCATCGAGTGTTCCGGACGGGAAACCGGCCCGATGAAGAAGATCTCACAGGAAAAAGCATTGGGGGAGGGAGAAAGTTGGACCGGCAGGAGAAAATCGCGATTTTGCGACAGTATGAGCCTTATTGCTACCAGATTTGCCATTATCTTTTACAGCGCGAGCCGCAGGCTTCCCGGGCGGCGGAGGCAACTTTGCTGAACATTGCGGGCGATGCCCGGTTTTTCACCGACTCCGACGAAGCGCGGAGGGAGAAGGTCCTCCGGACTAGCATCCGTGCGTCGCTGTTGCGGCAAGGAAAATCTGATACAATGTAGGTACTCCTAATCTTTATTTGCCTGAGGTGGGTCATGAAACCGATCACCATTCTAATAGCGGATGACGAGCCGGAAATTGCCGATTTGATAGAACTGCATTTGCTAAAAGAGGGCTACCGGTGCATCAAGGTGTCCGACGGGCTGGAGGCCGTCCAGGTCATTCGGACGAAGCCCGTCGATTTGGCGATTCTCGATATTATGATGCCGAATCTGGACGGCTACGACGCGACGCAGCTCATCCGGACAAGTCACCATCTGCCGATCATTTTTTTAAGCGCCAAAACGAGCGACCTCGATAAAATTACAGGACTGGTCCGAGGAGCCGATGATTATGTGACCAAGCCGTTCAACCCGATGGAATTGGTCGCTCGCGTAAATGCGCAGTTGCGGCGCGCTATGCAGTTCAATACTTCGGCTCCTTCGAGCCAATCCGTTTTGGAGGCGGGCGGCTTGGTCATCCATCCCGAACAACGAACCGTTTTTCTGTATAACAACCCGATTGAACTAACTCCGAAAGAATTCGATATTCTGTATCTGCTGGCCCGTCATCCGAAGAAGGTGTTCAGCACGGAAAATATTTTCGAGCATGTTTGGGGGGAAGCCTACTACCAGGGCGGCAATACGGTCATGGTGCATATACGCACGTTGCGGAAGAAGCTTGGGGAAGACATGCATAAGAACAAATGGATCAAGACGGTCTGGGGGGTAGGGTATTCGTTTAATGGCTAAACTCACCCGAAGCTTCCAGTTTAAAATGATTCTGCTGTTTGGTTTAAGTACCCTCTGCTCCGGTACGATCACCTATCTGATCTATAAAGTGCTCCAGATGTATTACCATACGACGAAGAGAGAGGACCCGTTGACTAAATATCGTTACTTAATCAGAGAAATCGGGGACGTCAACTTCTTCTTGATTCTTTTTATTCCTCTCTCCTTTTATTTTTTCTTTCTCTTCACGAAACGGTATTCGCTTTATTTCCATGAAATCTCGCGCGGAATCAATCAATTGGCCAACGGCGATTTCAATAGCAGGATCCACATTCAATCGAACGACGAGTTCGATGATGTTGCGCGGGATATCAATCTGGCCAGTGAAAAATTGAAGCAAGCGATCGAGAGGGGAGACTTCGCGGAGAACAGCAAAGAACAATTGGTGTTGAATTTGGCACACGATTTGCGTACGCCGCTCACTTCCGTGTTAGGCTACCTGGATTTCATTCTTCAGGGCGAAGGGCTGTCGGAGGAACAAATCAAACACTATACAGGCATTGCGTTCACCAAGTCTCAACGTTTGGAGAAGCTGATTGATGAGCTGTTTGAGATCGCCCGCATGAATTACGGCAAGCATCCGATTGACCAAAAACCGATCGATTTGAGCGAGCTGCTCATCCAATTAAACGAAGAGTTATATCCTGCTTTAGAAAAAAATAACCTGACCACCCGATTGAATGTGACCCCACATGTGACGATTTGGGGCGACGGAGATCAATTGGCGCGCGTATTCGAAAATCTTCTGACGAACGCTATCCGTTATGGCAAAGACGGCCAATATATAGATATTCATTGCCACGTGGATGCGGAGAATGCAGTGGTCCAGGTGGTCAATTATGGGAATCGCATTCCCCCGGAAGAGCTGCCGCATATTTTCGATATGTTTTATACGGGCGATAAAGCGCGCACCCAGCGGGAAGGAAGCTCCGGCATCGGCTTGTTCATTGCGAAAAATATTGTAGAGCAGCATCAAGGCACCATCACGGCCCAAAGCGACCGCATTCAAACGCTTTTTGAAGTTCGTTTCCCCCAAATAAAAGCATCCGACGGATCTGGCTAACCGCCCCCATAATACGCAATCACAAAATCCCTAAACTCGCGAGCGGCCAGTGATAAGTACCGTTTGTTATGCCAGGCAAGTTGAAAGTGGCGCTTACAAATCGGATATTCAATCGACAGCAGATGAAGCGGGGAATCCGGGCCGCCGCAATTGCCGACCAGCGCAACCCCGAGTCCGGCCCGAACCAGATTGGCGATGGCGGCGGGTTCGTCGACCCGGCACACGAAATTCGGCGTGATCCCAGCTTGGCGGAAGAACGCATCGTTCATTTTCTGAAAAGGAAACCCCTCTTTGTAGCCGATAAACGGGTCATTCGCGACCTCGTTCAAGCGGACGCTGGAATGGCCCGCTAATCGATGCCCCGGCGGAACCGCGAGATAAATGTCCTCCTTCATGACGGTCATCGTACTAAAATTCGCCTTTTCCATGGGCAGTGCCGTAAAGCATATATCCACTTCGCCGACTTCCAGGAGATGCGCCATCTCTTCCATCGAAGCCTGGGTAATCCGGAAGTTGACCTTCGGGTGAAGGGAGAGGAAAGCGCTCAAAGGCTCCGACAGACGTTCCAGCGTCGATGTCGCCAGATGAATGCTCCCTTGCTCCAATCCCGCGAGATCGGACAGCTCCTTCTGCCCCTCCTCCAACAAGGTGAGCGCCGCTTCGACTTTTTCCAGAAACGCCTTGCCAAAAGAATTGAGCCGAATTTGCCGGCCCTGACGGTCGAATAGCGGTACCCCTACATGTTCCTCCAACCGGGCGATCGTCTTGCTCAGAGCGGGCTGAGCGATCCGCAAATCCTCGGCCGCCTTCGTCATATGCTCCATCCGGGCCACCGTCCGAAAATACTGCAGCTGCAGCAGTTCCATCCTTCGTCCCTCCTCTTATATACTCAACGGAATGAATCATATAGAGTAAGATGTATTTTTATTTATCAATTATCCGCCATAAAATGAATCTAAGCAAGCGGAATCCAATCTTCCCGGGGAGATAGACTTGCGATTCGATGTCGGTGGGAGGAGCCCTACCATACAGAAAGCAGGATGAGGAAGTGGAAATCGGAGTTCATCAGCCAACTGGAGAGAAATTGATTCGAATTCTAGCCTTCACGCTTATCATCTCGGTGATGAGTGCGACGATGTTCAATATCGTATTGCCGGAGATTCGTGCGGACTATGCGCTTTCCTTCACGCAAGTGAGTTGGGTTACGTCGGCGTTTTTACTGATCTATGCCGTTGGAACGGTGGTCTATGGGAAACTGGCCGACATCTATAAGCTCAAAAACTTGCTGACGTTCGGCCTAGTCTTTTTTGCATTCGGCTCCTTGATCGGCCTGGTGGCTCAAGCTTACTGGATGGTCCTGCTTGGCCGGATTTTGCAGGCGGTGGGGGCGGCGGTCATTCCGGCTACAGCCGGTATTATTCCGGTTCGTTATTTTCCGCCGGAACGCCGGGGACGGGCACTGGGAATCTCGATGACCGGGTTGGCCATTGGCTCCGCCATCGGCCCGGTCGTAGCTTCCTTGGTGGTCAGTCTAGTGCATTGGAGATGGCTGTTTTGCATGCCGCTCTTCACCTTGTTCACCTTGCCCTATTACCGTAAGTACTTGGACGATGAACATGGAGAAGCAGGCAGCATCGACTGGATAGGCGGCGGACTGCTGGCTGCAACGGCTGCGCTGTTCCTGCTGGCTATCACGAACAAAGCGTGGATGCCCGCTGTCGGTGGCCTGATCGTGTTCGTGTTGTTTATGGTCAGAATCCGTTCCGTGCCAAATCCGTTCATCCGGCCGGACCTGTTCCGGAATAAGAGTTATTCCCTTGTGCTCGGGATCGCCTTCCTGACGACGGGGATCGGGTACTCGCTTCCGTTTCTGAGCCCGCAGCTGTTGTCCCAAGTCCATCATTTGGCTCCAGGACTGGTCGGCTTCGCGATGGTTCCTGCGGCCGTTACGACGGCGATTCTAGGTCGAAAAGCCGGCAAGCTCGCGGATGCGCGAGGCAATCCGTTTCTTTTCTATTCGGCATCCGCTCTGCTAGTAACCGGATTTGTTCTGTTGTCTTCCTTTGCGGGAATGAACCCGGTTGGGATCGCCGTCTTCTTGATTTTCGGCAATGTAGGGCAATCGTTCCTGATGATCGCCTTGTCGAATACGATCTCTCGGACTCTGCCGAAGGAAGAGACAGGAGTAGGCATGGGACTGCTCGCCATGATGAACTTTATTGCCGGAGCGGTTGCCGCCAGTGTGTACAGCACGACGGTGGATCTAGGCGCAAGCTGGGGTTGGAATACGATCAATTCGTCTTCGGGCGCGTTTGTGTACAGCAATATATATTTGGTGCTAGGGATTTTGCACGTCATCATTTTAGGGCTCTTTTATTTTCAATTCGGTAGAGCCGACAGTAGAAGGAGGAGTAGAGGATGAGAGCAGCGGCATTTTCTTCGTTCGGAGGACCGGAAGTTATGAAAGTGATGGAGTTTCCGGATCCGCAGGCCGGTCCGGGCCAAGTCCGGGTCCGCGTGAAAACAGCCGGCGTACAGCATTACGACTGCGCGGTACGGAGCGGTTGGACGCCGTCCTATGGAATTGCGGTGAATCTTCCGCAAATTCCGGGCAATGAATTCGCTGGGATCGTGGACCAGGTCGGAGACGGTGTTACCGGCTTTGCCATAGGGAGCCCCGTGCTCGGTTTCGCCCTACTGAACTGCTACGCTGAATACGTGGTTGTCGGTGCCGACCAAATCGTGAACAAGCCCGCGGCGATGTCTTGGGAAGAAGCAGGCGGGCTGACCGGCAACGGCCAGGGGGCTTACATTGCCTTGAAGGCAATCGGAGTCGAACCGGGCGATACGGTCTTGATCAACGGTGCGGCCGGATCGTTGGGGGCTTTTGCCGTACAACTGGCGAAGGTGTGGGGAGCCAAGACGGTCATCGGCACCGCAAGCGAGCGCAACCATGATTTTCTCCGTTCGCTGGGCGCGGTACCCATTACGTATGAGGAAGGGGTTGCCGAACGGGTGCGGGCGCTCGCACCGGACGGCGTCGACGCCGCCTTCGATACGGCTGGAGGGGAAGGGCTTCGGGCCGCGGTGGAATTAGTAGCAGATAAAAACCGCATCTGCACGTTCTACGCCTACGATCTCATAGAGGAGCTTGGCCTTCGCGTCGTCCGCGGGGAACGGTCGGCGGCTCGCCTGGCCGAACTGGTGGACCTTCATGCGCAGGGCAAGCTTCACATCCCCATCCGACAGGTCTTCCCGCTGGAGCGGGCGGACGATGCGCACCGGGCAATCGAATCGAGGCACGGCCGCGGGAAAATTGTGCTTCGGATGGATCAATAACATTCTGCTCACAGCGGGCGACTGACAAGAATAGTCGGTCGCCTTTCCCGTTAGCGGGCAAACTGATCGATGATCATGTACACCATAAGCGCGGTCAGGAGAAAGACGGCAATCAAATAGTAGATCGTGTTTCGTCTCCAAGCCGCGAGTGAGCCACAGGTAGCTTGAGCATAATGTGAAGCCGTCAAGCCGGACAAAACGCCCATGATGACAAACCACGGCTCGTAAAACAAAAGATCCCATAAGGCGAGGCTATGAGCATCGAGCACACTCCAGCCGGTGAAATGCATCGTAATGACCCCACCCAAGTAAAGTGCCTTTGTAACGATTCCGGCCACTCCATGAGCAAGTAGAAAGGCGGTAAAGACAAGCGTTGGGAGTAATACAACGAGTCGAGGGATCTTCCTGCCTCCAAGGAATGGGACCCATTGCGGCAGCACTTTTCCCCACGGCTTGACAAGCCCAATCAAGATGAATCCGCACAGCACGATCTCCACGCCGGCGATGTAGCTGGCCATGTAAAAGGCTTCCAGATCTACGGGTTCCCCTGCCATGCCGATCGGACCGCCGGCCGCTTGATAGAATCGAACGAAGACCGCATACAGGAGAGCCCAAATGCAACCGGCGTAAGCCGGCCATACGGCAGTCTTCGTAAAGCGTTCAAAGGAAATTAATTTGGAATCGGCTAACATTAAACCAGCTCCTTCATCATGAATGGGACAAGGCAGCAGTTGCACCGCTGTGTCATTCATCTTACATGAAGGAGCCTCCTTTGGAACGCGTCTGCAGGTCTGTTCTAGTACCCTTCCCGGGAACTGTTCCGCAACCTCAGATTGCTCTTCAGTCCGGGCGCATAAGCCCCTGTTTCCAAGCGAATACAGCCGCCTTCGTACGATCCAGCAAATGCAGCTTGCTTAATATATTGCTGACATGGCCTTTGACCGTCTTCTCACTAATGATCAACTGCTCGGCGATTTCCGCATTGGTAAGACCGTGGGCGATCAATCGAAGCACCTCCAGCTCTCGCTCGCTCAGGTCGGCGAAAGGGTCCGAAGCGGCAAACTTCGTGTTATGGATCTCCTGTACGACTCTTGAGGCCACACGCGGATGCAGGATCGATTCGCCGAGTACGGCTCTGTATACGGTCTCCAGCAGTTGGTTGGGGTCAATATCCTTCAGAACATAAGATAGCGCCCCTGCACGAAACGCCGGAAAAATATGTTCATCATCTTCATACGAAGTCAACACAATCACCTGCGAGCGGGGACTTACTTGCTTCACGCGGCGTGTGGTCTCAACACCATCCAGACCGGGCATCACCAAATCCATGAGTACGATATCGGGTACATGCTCTGCCGCTAGGGCTACGGCCTTCTCGCCATTATCGGCTTCGCCCACCACGCTGCAATTGGCTTGGATCGTAAACAGCATACGCAAGCCCTGCCGTACGATCGCATGGTCGTCTACAATCAGAATCGTTATCGGTTCCGCAGGTTTCATGTTCTCCGTCGGCATCCTCCGTATTCTTATGATTCTCCGGCAGCTTGCATCGGATCGTGATGCTCGTACCTTGCCCGCGCTCGCTCCGGATATCGATCTGACCGCCCATCGCTTGCACCCGCTCCCTCATGGAGGACAACCCAATCCCTTGACGATCCGCTTGCGGCACGTCGAATCCACGGCCATTGTCGCAGATGACAAGCGTCGCTTCCTCGGCACATTCCAGACGGATGCTCACCAGGCTGGCTCTGCTATGTCGGGCGGCATTGGACAAGGCCTCCTGCGTGATGCGGAAGAATGCTTCTTCCATCGAGGGAGGAATTGGCCGCCGGCCACGCACCTCAATAGAGGTCTGGATTCCCGTTTGACCCTGCCAAGTGCGGGCGTACTCCTCCAGGGCATGCGCGAAAGGCTTGCTCTCCAAGGCGACCGGGCGCAATTCCCGAATCAAGGCGCTGAGCTCCTGCTTCGTCTCGTTGATCAGGCTCTCCGCTTCGGTCAAATGCGAACGCAAGGCCTGCTCGTCTTGTCCAATCATCGATTTGGCGGTGTTCACCCAGATCGAGACCGCGAACATTTGCTGTTTGACGCTATCGTGGAGGTCCCGCGCCAGACGGTTGCGTTCCTCTAGCGTAGCCAGATCCTGACGCTCTCTAAGCAGCTGTTGAAGCTGCATCGCCATTTGGTTCAGCCGCTGCGCCACCTCCCCGAGCTCGTCGCCGGAAGGATCTTTTACGAACGTATCAAAATCGCCTTGACTCCATCGATCCGCCGAATACAAGATTCTCCGGATCCGGCGCACCAGGCTTCGCGAAGTGACGATTCCAAAAGCGAAGCCGACAACCGCCGCCCCTATAAAGAAGATTCCTAGGCTAAGACCGATAAATTGAAAATAATACGTCCAGATTTGGCGGAATGTAAACCGGAATTGTTCCGCCCTGACCACCAATACTCCGTAGATCTCCTTTTGATTCGCAAGAGGAGCCACTACATACACAGAATCTTCTTCGCCATATGTAGAGACGGAGGACTCCTCTTGAACCGCGGCCCTCATACGCTGCTGTACCGCTTCAGGTAAGCTTGCCAACCATTCACGGCGTTCCGGGAGTGGATCGCCTGCGGCTGCTATCAGCTCACCATTACGATCTACGGCTGCAGAATAGCCCTGGAATTCGACGCCCATTTCTGATGGCCATTCGCTTAAGGTTGCGGCCAGCTTGTCCTGATTGATGAAGGCTCCGCTAAAATTGGCGCCTACATTTTCAGCGACCCGACCTACTTGAACGGCAAGAATTTGATTCTTTCTATAGTCGTTCGAGATGTATAGCACCAGAACAAAAAGGAGCTCGATCGCGATTAGGACGACAATCGTGGTAACGATATAGAAAAATGTTAATTTCCATTGAAGACGGCGGAATCGCTGAAAGCCGAAGGGAGCGTTCATTTCCTTCCTCTTCCCCTTTCCCATCAACCCAGTTCATTGTATTTCGTTTATCTTACCACCAACTATGTTAGAATGAAAAAGAAATGCTCCATTACGAGAGGTATCCATGCAGGTCATTCGCGACGTTCGCAAGTTTGTATCGATCCCCCAAGCGAGAACGCTGCTCACCATGCTGTTTCTTTATGGAATAGGAACGGGTATTCTAGCTCCCATGAATGCGGTCTATCTCGAGAGCCTCGGGCTTACCAAAGCCCAGATCGTAGCCGTCTTCTCAGTCTCCTTGTCGAGCAACATGGCGATTACGATTACCGTCGGCTGGATCGGCGACCGTCTCAAGAGCAAGAAGAGGCTCCCGGTAGCAGCAGCTTTCCTATGCATCATCGGGCTAACCCTTTACATGAATGCCGAGGGCTTTCGCAGTGCGCTTATTGGAATGACGATTGCGGTTGCACCGTCCGGCATGATCATGGGGCAGCTGTTCGGGATGGCCAGGAATCATTTCTCCCGTGCCGCCGGGGACATTGTGGAGATGGCCCAGCTATGGCTTCGGGCCTCCTATAGCGTTGGTTTTTTTGCGGGTTTGCTGCTTGGTGCGAACATCTTCCTCATCGCCACGTTTAGAGGCGTACTGTGGGGGAATATGGCCGGGTATGTGTGTTTGGTCGTTTTGCTGCTGTGGTTCAAGGAAACAACGGGAGAACCGAAAGCGAAGCAAGCGGCCAAAGGGGAACCGTTTTCCCTGATTATGCTGATTGCCCTTCTAACTCTCTCTTGCGCCGATGCCATTCGGGGCTTATATTTGCAGCTAGTCGTCTTAAAGCTGTTCGGTAAACCGGAGATCATGTCCTACATATGGAGCGCTCAGGCGGTATTCGAACTGTTGTTCATGACTTTGGGCGGATATTGGGCGGCCCGGTATGGCAGTAAGCGGATTATTTTTCTTGGCGGTTGCTTCGCGCTTGCCACTTTTTTGACGTATACGAGCAGTCCAGCCCTTCCCGTCTTTTTTGTCGTACAGCCGTTGTATTCGTTGTTTGTTTCGATTCTGTATGGAGTTGCCATGGGCTACGTACAGCGGATGTTCCTGAGCCGAACCAGCTTCGGAGCCAGCTTATACGTGTTCATCTCGCAGACGGCTTCTTTAATAGGATATGGCTTGCCTCTGTTCATTCAGGGAATAACACCGAACATCTTCTTCATCCCCAGCTCGCTTACAGCCCTGTCCTTACTTATGATTGGCATGGTGTTGTACCGGGAGAGAAGGGTTCGGGGATACGATTAATATAATAAGGGAGACGTCAAATGCGCAGTTACAGCTACTTCTGCAATACGAGAATCGAGATGGGGATGGGACTATCCGGACAACTGCCCGAACTGTTGAGCTCGTTGAACATCGGTTCATCGATTCTACTAGTCAGCGATCCAGGTATCGTGAAGGCAGGGATCGTATCCCCGATTCAGGCGGCTTTGGAGGCGTCCGGTTACCGGGTCGATCTGTTCGATACGGTCTCGCCGAATCCGAGGGATACGGAATGCTTGGCCGGGGCCGAGCGGTTTCGCGAGCAGGGTATAGAGGCTGTGGTCGCCATCGGGGGCGGCAGTGCAATGGATACGGGGAAAGCGATCGCGCTCTTGGGTCCCAATGGAGGGACGCCGATTGACTATGTAGAAGGGAAACGGCCGTACACCAACATCGCTCCCATCATTTGTGTCCCGACTACGGCAGGCACCGGATCGGAGGTAACGCGTTCCGCCGTCATTACCGAGGCGTCCACGCATCGGAAGCTGACCCTTAAGCATGCAACGCTACGGCCGCTGATGGCCATCCTGGATCCGAAGCTAACATTCACCGTACCAAGGGCAGTCACAGCGGCCACAGGGGTGGATGCCCTCGTTCATGCCATAGAAGGCTATACGTGCAGAGCAACCAATCCCATCTCACAAGCGTTCGGCGCAAGGGCGATGCAGACGATTGTTGAGGCGCTGCCGATTGTCTTCCGGGATCCCGGGCACGAACGGGCGCGGTATAACATGTTGGAGGGCAGCCTGCTCGCGGGCTTGTGCTTCGGTTCTAGCGATGTGGCCGCTGTCCACTGCTTGGCCGAGGCGCTGGGCGGACTGTACGATACGCCTCATGGAGTCGCCAACGCCGTATTCCTGCCCTATGTGTTGCAATATAACACGCAGGAGGAGAAACCGATCCATGCCGCTCTGGCACGCATTATGCATTTCGCGACGGAGTCGGATCCAGATGAAATCGCGATTCACAAAATGATAACCGGAATCCGGGACTTTACAGCGATGCTCGAAATTCCGAAGCTGAAGGACCTGCCGGGGGTAAGGAAAGAGGATTTTGCGCGAATTGTCGAGTTGGCGGTCCGGAATAATTCGACACCTAGCAATATCCGTTCGATTGGGGCCGAGGAGTACATGCAGATTCTACAAGCCGCCTACGACGAAAAATACCTTTACTCTACTACGTCGATTTGATAAGATAATCGCAATATTCAAATGCGATGATGAGACGAGTAGATAAACGGGCGTTTTCCCAGAGAGCTCCGGCCGGTGAAAAGGAGCAAAAGGCCCTTTATTGAAAAAAGCCTCGGAGCAGCGCAAAGGAACCGCGAGGGGATGGTGCGACAGGAGCTCCTGTTACAGAGCTAGAGTATAAGCATCGGCTGCCGATGCCGTACTTGAAGAGGCCCGCTATGGCGACATAGGGGCGAATCTGGGGTGGTACCACGAGGATACGAATCTCGTCCCTAAGACTACGGTCTTGGGGGTGGGATTTTTTTATTTTGTGCCATTAACTTTGAACGAGGATGATCCAAATAAACTTGAGGAGTGAACGATCAATGTCGCGTTTAAGAGCAGCCGTCGTAGGCGCTACAGGTATGGCCGGTCAGCAATTCGTGCTGGCGCTGGCCGGGCATCCGAATATCGAAGTGGTCACCATGGTGACCTCCAGAACGGTGTCCAGCTATAGAGAGGCATTGTTGGAAGCGAACGGATCGTCCAGATGGACGCAGAGCGAGCCGGTTCCGACGGAGATGCTGGAGGTCCCGGTTGTGAGCTCCAAGGAATTTCGCCCCGATTCGGTGGATGTGATCTTCACCGCGATCGAGTCCGAGCTGGCTCAGGAGCTGGAGCCTTGGTTCGCCCAGACGACGCCCACGTTCTCGACCGCGTCGGCGTTCCGCTACTTCAGCGATACCCCCTTGCTCATCACGGGTGTCAATGACGACCACGCAGCCCTGGTGCGCAAGCAGCAGCAGGAGCGTGGGTGGAGAGGCTTCGTGGTGCCCGTCCCCAATTGTACGGTGACCGGGTTGGCCATTACGCTCAAGCCTTTGCATGAGCAGTTCGGCATCAACAGCGTGCTCATGGTGTCCATGCAATCCGTGAGCGGAGCGGGGAGAAGCCCTGGGATCCGGACGCTGGACATCCTGGACAACATCATCCCTTACATTCCGAAGGAAGAGGGGAAGGTGCGAACGGAGCTGCTGAAAATCCTGGGACAATATACCGGCGAGGGTATCCAGCCAGCGGAGATCAATATCAACTGCATCTGCACTCGAGCCAACGTCCTGGACGGACACACGGAGTCCGTGTTCGTCGGGCTGCAGCGGCCGGCCGGTCTCGAGGAGGTCAGAGCCGTCCTGGATGCTTACAATCCGTTCGGGCAGAGACGTCTGCATTCCGCGCCGGAGCGGATGATCCATGTGTTCGACGATCCGTATCGGCCTCAGCCCCGCTTGGATCGCGAGCTGGGAGGCGGGATGACCACGAGCCTGGGGAGACTCGAAGCGGAGCCGGTGTTGGGTGGAGTCAAATATTTGCTAGTCTCGCACAACACGAAGATGGGGGCGGGCAAGGGAGCGGTGCTGCTGGCCGAATCGATGCTGGAGCAGGGCTTGTTAAGCTGATATAATACAATAGGATTGTAACGAAAGGGACGGAGATCGTGGGCACGATCTCCGTCCTTGTTTGGAACCAGAAGAGTTTATAGAGTGCTCGAAGCCTGGACGAGGAGCTTGGACAACAGCTCATAATCAGGCGTTTGCCCTTCCTTGATTTTGATCCATTTGCGCTCGGGCGGACCGTCCCACCCCTTCGGCACGTCGATCTCGGTCGTATTGAAGATCATGAACGCTATGGAGTCCTTGGAGGGCGTGATGACGGCGGCATATTTGCCGTTTTTCAGAAAATGGGGCTTCTTGTACTGAATACGCTCGTCTACCCCGGGGATGGACTGATGCACCATCTCGCGGAGACGATTGCTGAGCTCGACCTGCCAAGGGAGGTTAAGGGCTTCGATAAAGGCGGTAACTTCCGGATTCATGGATAATGGGGCTCCTTCCAATTAGTTAGTATACTTAATATATACCACAATAGGAATATTCCTGTAAAGGAATATTTCGGTTATTTTCAAATAGGGGGTCGATCAAGGATGCTGAGTGCAGAACTACGGGACAAAAAAGGGTGGCTGTTCGATCTGGACGGCTGTCTCTATCATACGGATCAACCGGCTCCTGGGGCGCAGGAATTGCTGGAGCTGCTGCAGAGGGACGGGAAGCAAGTTGCCTGTGTAACGAATAATTCCCGACAATCACCGGGCGAAATTGCCGAGAAGCTGGCGTGGATGGGATTCGACCTGGCGCCGGATCAGATCTTCCCCGCTACGGATGCCGTCGGCCGCTACATACGGAAGCGCTACGGGGTTAGCACCGTTATGGTGGCCGGCTCGGAGAGCCTGGAGCGGGCGATCGAGGGGCAGGGACATCGGACGATCCAGCTGGATGCGGTCCAGACGGCCGACATTATCGTCATCGGGCGGGACACGGAGTTCACATTCGACAAGTTGCAGGCGATCGTCGAGCAGGAAAAGCGTGGGGCTCGAATCGTCACGGCCAATCCGGACATGTGGCATCCCGGACCCGGGGGACGCCGGGTGCCGGAGACGGGGGCGCTCGCGGCTGCCGTGGCCGCCATTACGGGTAAACCGATGGAGACGGTAGGCAAGCCGGAGCCGCATCTGTTCCAATATGCCATGAGGCTTTTCGGAGCGGATCCGGAGCAGTGCGTGATGGTGGGGGATAACTTGAACACCGACATCGCCGGCGGCCGCGGGGCGGGGATGAGCACGGTGTGGATCCGAGGTCTCGATCCGATTCAGCAAGTAGGCGGCGGTGCGGAGGAGCCAACTCCGAACCTGGTCGTCCTCGACATGCTAGAGCTGCTGGCGTTGTACAAAGGGTTTTCCGAATAGCCCCCCTCTTCAAGAACCGGTGTCAGGCGATGCCGGTTTTTTGCTCGAGCCAATAGAAGCATCCCCAGAAGAACGCAAGCCCAAGAACGGCTAGTACAACCGTAGAGGGAACGAGAGCAAACGCGAAGCTGGAAATGGCAAGTCCGGCAACGAAGCTGAGGAAGGTTGTCAGGAACGGCCAGCGTCCTGCGCTTCGGCCTAACAGGACGCTAAAGAAAATCAGGAAGATGAGGCCGGACATGAGCAGAAGAAGCGAGAACACAAACGCGACCGTCGACCAACCCCACGTCAAGAGCGGCTCGGACCGGAACAGCTGCCCGTCCGCCAACCCATTCTGCACGCTTAGGCCGAGCAGCATCACGCCCGTGATCAGCAGCACCTCGATGACGATCGCCGCATATTTGGCCAGCAGCAGCTTCGTACGGTGCACCGGCAAGGACAGCAACCGGAAGACGGTGTTATGCCGCCACTCCTCCAGCCAGATGTTGAACGCGTGCAGGAACGGCAGGGACAGAGCGACCACGAACAGGATGACGTTCATATTCAGGATGAGGGGGTAGGGGGGCGTTTCTGTAAAATAGGGAATCGAGACGAACCCGCCATGCAGCAGGACGAGCGTCGTCAGAGTCATCCATAGGGCGGTTCTCCGGTTGCGCAGGTCGGTCTTGAGCAGACGGCTAAATGCGTGCATGATCGTACACCTCCTTCCAAATCTCGAAGAGCGACTGGTTCCGTTCCAGCCTCAGCGTCTCGACGTCCCCTTCCAGGAGCAGCCGGCCGTCGTGCACGATCAGCACGCCGTCCAGCATCGTCTCGACCTCCGACACCTCTTGAGTCGTGATCAGGATCGATTGGCCCTCCTCCATAAAATCCTCTACGATCGCTTGCGCGATCTGCTTCCGGGCGAACGGATCGATTCCCGAGAACGGCTCGTCGAGCAGCACGTATTTCGACTGCCGGCTCAGGGCCAGGAGCAGGTTCATCTTGGCGCGCGTGCCCTTGGATGCGCTCTGGATGCGCATGTCCGGACGGAGCTCGAGGAACTCGGCCAAGTGCCGGGCTTTGTCCCGGTCCCAGTCTACATACATATCCGCCATGTATGTCATCGCGTCGGACAGCTTCATCCACGTATACCAAGCCTGGTTATCAGGGAGGTAGGAGAGGGCCTTCCTGGAATCGAGTCCGGGCGGCTTCCCATCGATCGTGACGCGGCCTTCGTCCAAGCGCAGCAACCCGGCGACGGCCTTGAGCACCGTCGATTTGCCGGCGCCGTTCGTCCCGAGCAGGCCAACGATGCGCCCTTCCTCCGCGGTGAAGGACAGATCGTCCAGGGCGCGCTTGCTCCCGAATGATTTTATAGCGTGCTCCACTTGGATCATTGCGGCTCCCCCTGCTTCATGTAGGTATGGATCAACTTCAGGATCTTCTCGTCCGGTTGTCCGAAAGAACGCAGCAGCTCGATGCTCCGGCGGACCGCCGTGTCGAGGGCTTCCTGCCGCAGCGCTTCGATGACGGTCCAGTCGCTCGTGACATAGCTGCCTTGCCCCCGATGGGTGACGACCAGATGGGTATCCTCCATCTCCCGGTACGCCCGCTGGATCGTGTTGGGATTGACGCCCAGCTGCTTCGCCAGCTCACGGCGGGAGGGGATTTCCTGACCGGGCGCGTATGTGCCGTTGATGATCTTGATCCTGAAGTCTTCGATGATTTGGGTGTACACCGGTTCTCGGGTATGAAATTCCATTGCGATCTCCCGTCTCTCGCTAAAACTGTATCTCTGTATTAGTTAATTAATACGGTAACACATGAGGATGGTGGGAGCAATAGAGTTTTTTCATCGGTTTTTGTGGGGGCAGCGGTTCGCGGGGGTGTGGATAGACGGGAGGGCAGGGGCGGTAAAGGCGGCGGGGAGCGGGTAACGGAGTTGCAAGAGGGAAAACCTCCCCCTCTTTCGTCTGGAAACGTCCAAATCCAAATGGTGTGAGGGAAAACCTCCCTCTCATTCCGGCATTTTGCCCGATTTTTGGTCGATTTGTTGGGAAAAGAGGGAGGTTTTCCCTCTGTAGGGGCTGAATTGGGGCAATGACGCTGGAAGAGGGGGAGGTTTTCCCTCTCGTGGTTTCATTAGGTCTTTTGTAAGGGATTTGTCAGTTTTCGACTTTATAATTAGGTCTATGGGCATGGCAAATGTGTGTTGTGCGCAAATTTCTAATTAGGAGAGTAGAAACCTTGATGAGCAAATGGAGAAAAAGGAGAGATCTATTCGGGTCTGCGGTTGTGATGCTATTTATGCTAATAGCGCTAATTGGGGTCACGCCTCAGTTGAGCTTCGCGCAACCTACACCACTTACTCCGCCTACCTTGACGGCGGACACGACGAACAATGCAATCGATCAGGATATCGAGCTGACATTTACACCTGTTCTGGCTTGGGAGGAGGCGTTCGCTCAGAGTGGCTATATTGAGATAATAGATAGTGGCGGCATGGGGTCCGCCCAGATCGCTCATGGCTCCAGTTGTTACGCCTTTACCTCAGGGAAACTGACCATCTCATCTTTTTGCGGCTTCCAGTTTGGAGTGAATGAGGTTCATGTAAAGGTGTCGGGTTATACGGATGCTACGGTCTCACAAATGATACTGGGATATGCTCCACCGGAGCTGACTCCAGATCCAACCGTTCTCAGCCCCTCAGAAGATATCATTCTTACATTTCAGGATTCTGTGGGTTGGCAGGGCATGTTTTCAATGATTCCTCCCACGGTCAAAGTTCGGAATAGCGCGGGGGAGTTTGTGCTTCAGCCAACGGAATATGACACAACTGTCCAAGGAGAGTTCAAGATTTTAGGCAAGGAAACAGACAGCATACTCCAATACGGCGTAAATACGATAATAATTTCGGTACCCTCGTTCCAAGACGTCGAAGTCGTGCAGCTAATTCCAATTCCGTCTCCGGTACTAACAGCAGATATGACGAACAACGTTACCGGGCTAGACTTAACCATCACGTTCCAGGACGACCCGGCATGGCGGAGCCATGTGACCGCAGTCAGCGCAAGTGTGAACGAGAATAACGTAGTGACCACTATCACATTGAACACACCCGAAGATTATACACTTAGTGCAGGGCAATTGGTCATCAAGTCCAATCGCTTGGTACAGGGAAGCTATGATATCCGAATTCAAGCAACCGGCTACGCAGATGCGACGGTACCGCAAACGGTCGATAAATTTCAAACCATGATGACTTTGTCGATTCGTCAAGGAGCCGAGACGGAATATGCTACGATAACGGCTACCGTCACCGCTGATGTCATACCTGAAGTCCGTGACATCCGACCTACCGGTGTTTTGAAGTTCAAAGACAACGGGATTGCGTTCAAATCCATACCCCTCGATGCAAACGGGGAAGCCTCTTGGACGGGCGCGTTTATGATGGGAACACGGAATATTTCAGCGGAATATGTGGGTGATGCTTCGCATCACGCTTCTACATCCGCTTCAATGCCCATGAACGTCACGATAGCTCAGATGGCCGGCGATGGCACATCGACGTCTCCTTATGAGATCCGGACTCCGGGACAACTTAGTGAGATTCGCAATAGACCCAGCACAACGGATACGTACTACAAGCTGGTGGCCGATTTGGATTTAACGGAGTACTCGGCCAATGAGAACGGAGCGGGCTGGAAGCCATACAATTTCGCAGGCATCTTAGACGGGCAGGGTCACGAGATTACCAATTTAACTATAAACAGACCTTCCTCCTCGTATCTTGGACTATTCGGCGGCGTGGCTGGGACTGTAAAGAATTTGATGGCAACCCATGTTAATATTAGAGGTACGAATTCCTTAGGAAGTATTGTCGGCAGCCTGAATCGTGGAAAATTGGATCATGTTGGCGCGAGCGGTTTAATCGAGTCCACTGACACTAACTATGCCCTTGCAGGTGGACTTGTGGGCTACGTAAGCGGCCCAGGTTGGGAGATCGCGGATAGTTACTCCGATGTCGAGGTGAGAGGGGTCTCTGATGTCGGAGGTTTAGTTGGCCATATTCATTTAACCGGTAGAGAAGGAGCAATCTTTCGATCCTACGCTGTAGGAAAGGTTCTTGCAACGGGAACGGATGCCCCCGTGAAAGGCGGGCTGATTGGCAGATCGTATCCCAGTGATGTTACAATTAGTGACTCCTATTGGGACACTGGTACCACAACGCAGGCGCAGGCCATTGGTGATAATTCAGGTGGTGAGCAGGGCAAAAAGACGACGGGAGAGATGAAATCTCCTGATACCTACGCCACCTGGAGCACGGACAAATGGAACTTCCTAGCGGGACAGTACCCGAAAATGAAGTTTGCGAAGCCTGTCACGGTCAATTTGGGAAGCTCCGTGTCGGAGGCGGTATACGGGAATTCAGTCACGTTCACCGTAACGGTAACACCAGGGGCAGCGGATGATGGAACTCCTGCCGGAACGATTACATTTAAAGACGGCGCAACCGTGTTGGGAGACCCGGTCGCCCTGACGAACGGTACCGCCTCGCTCACGACGACGGCGCTGCCGAAAGGCAGCCGCAGCATAACCGCCCTGTACAGCGGGGATTCCGTGTTCGCTTCCGGCAACTCGTCCGCGAAAACCGTTACGGTCTACACCAGGATCGGCACCCAACTGACGTTAACGAGCTCGGTGAGCTCGGCCGTGTATGGGCAGCCTGTCACGTACACGGTCCAAGTAACGCCGGTGACGCTAATTGGCGGGGTGCCGACCGGCACGGTGGAGTTTAAGGAAGGGAGCACGACGCTGGGAACGGCAACACTGAATGCACAAGGGGTGGCCCAGTGGACAACAGCCGACCTATCGGTAGGAGCTCACAACATCTGGGCTAACTATCTGGGGGCCGATATCCATGGCGGGAACGACACATCGAGCATCTCGATCAACATCAATCCCGTTCCTACGAATGTGACATTGACTAGTACGGTCATCCAGACAGTGTACGGAGCCCCGGTCACACTTACGGCAGCGGTGACGCCAGGACAGGCGACCGGAACGATTACATTCAAGGACGGCACAATAGTGCTGGGTGGCCCAGTTGCCCTGACGAATGGTACGGCCTCGCTCACAACGACGGCGCTTCCGGAAGGCAGTCACACCATAACCGCCCAGTACAGCGGGGATTCTGTATTTTCCTCCGGTAACTCCTCCGCAACAACCGTTACGGTTTACAGTAGGATTGGCACCCAACTGATGTTGACGAGCTCGGTAAATTCTGCCGTCTATGGTCAGCCTGTTACGTACAACGTGCTGGTAACGCCGGTAGTAGAGATCGGCGGGGTGCCGAGCGGCACGGTGGAGTTCAAGGAAGGAAGCACTACGCTGGGAACTGCAACACTGAATGCACAAGGGGAGGCTCAGTGGACAACATTCGACCTGTCGGTAGGAGCTCACAACATCTGGGCTAACTATCTGGGGGCCGGGATCCATGGAAGTAACGATACACCGAGCAACCCAATCAACATTTTACCGGCTCCTACGATTGTGACTTTGTCTACGGTCACCCAGGCGGTTTATGGACGTCCGGCGACAATTACCGCTACTGTCACCGCAGCCGTCTATGGACGCGGTGTGCCAAGCGGTACGGTAAAATTCTTTGAAGGCAGTCTGGAATTGGGCGAAAGCGAGCTTGATGGGGAAGGGAAAGCTATCTACATGAGCTCTACTTTATCCCTCGGAACCCATATGATTTTAGCCATGTATTCCGGGGACTCAGCGTTTACTCCCGGGTTGACGCCAACCCCATTTGCATGGACCGTGTTGGAGCGGAACAATGCGGCGCTGAGTGGATTGGCGCTGTTGGCGGGATCGTCGACCATTCCGCTTAAACCCGCCTTCGAAGCGGAGAGATTGTATTATGAAGCGACCGTCCCTAATAACGTCGATAGAGTCCAGATTCTAGCCACGGCTGAGGATGAATACGCGACCATTCTAGTGAATGGTGTCGGAGCCCAGAGCGGGCTGGCCAGCTCGAGTATTAACCTGAATGTCGGTTTGAATCCGATTGAGGTAAAAGTAGTGGCACAGAACAATTACCCATGGCCCTACACTGTGGATGTAACTCGTTCCGGCTCGCCGGATGCCCAGCTTAGCGGATTGAGTTTGAAAACGGCGGATGCGAGCGGGACGCCGATCGCCCTCAGACCAGCTTTCACAGCGGGCAATTTGAACTATACCGCTTCGGTTGGTTACGACGTATCGGCGGTTCAGGTAACCTCGGTCACGAATAGCGTGTACGCCACTTTGACTGTGAATGACGTGGCTGTCGCCTCCGGAGCGGCATCGCACAGCCTCTCCCTGCAGGAAGGCCCGAACACGATTGTCGTGAAGGTGACGGCTCAGGACGGGACCCCGTTGACCTACACCGTGGTGGTGAACCGGGAAGCGGCCCCTAGCACAGGCTCCAATCCGGCACCAACCGTTCCGACAACCGGAACCAGACAAGTGGATGTCGTCGTAGGCGATAACCAATCGGTGGCGGCGAAGGTCGATATTACCCGCAGCACCGAGAACGGCCTGCAGGTCGACACGGTGAAGTTCGATGAGAAGAAAGCGGAAGAATCGATCAACAAAGCGCTCGCTGCCGGCCAGACCGTCACACGCATCGTCATCGACGATCTGCCCAATAACCCGGCGGACGAAGTGAAGGTCGACTTGCCGAAGAGCACCATTGGTAAGCTGAAAGACAGCGACGTTACACTCGAGATCGCCACGAAGGACGTCAAGATCACATTGTCGCAGGATACGCTGGAGAAGCTGAGCGGCGACAACAAAGACTTCTTCTTCCGCATCGTGCCGATCAACAAGCCGGAGGAGCGGAAGCAAACGGAAGACCGCGCCGTGACGGCGGATCAAGTGAAGCAGGTCGCCCAAGGCGGCGACGTCGATGTCGTCGGTAAGCCGATGACGATCGAGACGAACTATAGCAGCCGCGCGACGAAGGTGGAATTCCCACTGGCGGGCATCAACCTCCCGACCGATCCGCAGGAGCTGCAGCGTTTCCTCGACGGGCTCAGCGTCTATATCGAGCATAGTGACGGGGAGAAGGCGCTGCAACGCGGCACCATCATCTACGATAAAGCAGGCAAGCCGGTCGGACTCGAGATTACGATTGAGAAGTTCAGTACATTCACAATAGTCAGCGTACAAAAGCCGGCGATGACGTACGAGAAATATATCTTTGGCTACGAGGACGGGACATTCCGTCCGGAAGCGCCAATCACACGCGCTGAGATTGCTGCGATCCTCGCACGTAACTCGAAGCAGACGGTACCAGCCGCTCCGACGGCTGCTTATACTGATGTGCCGGCCAGCCACTGGGCCAGCGGCTATATCGCCGCTCTGCAAAGCACGGGCGTCATGAACGGCTATGACGGCGGCGTGTTCCGCCCCGACGCCCCCATCACGCGCGCGGAGCTCGCGAAGCTCGCCGCTGCGCTGGCCGAAGTGGCTTCGACCACCGCGCCTGTACAGGCGCCTGTCTTCGCAGATTCGACCGGCCACTGGGCTGAAGCATCGATCGCCAAGGTTCAGGCGATCAGCCTCATGCAGGGCTACGCCGACGGACTGTTCCACCCCGACGGTCAATTGACTCGGGCGGAGGCGGTTACCGTGCTCAATCGTCTGTACCATCGACCGCACCGGTCGGGCGTGACGAAATCGACTTGGTCCGATGTCTCGCTCACGCATTGGGCGTCGGCGGATGTAGAATCGGCTTCCACGACTTTTACCCAATAAGCAAGAAACGCGTTTCTTCTGCTCTCAGCAGAGGAAGCGCGTTTTTTCATTCTTCATTCTGATTTTCTGGTAAACTAAGTTCGATCCCATCAACGAAAGGAGCAATCTCCCTGCTCAACATTACTCAGATCCAAGCACGCATTCCTCATCGGTATCCCTTTCTGCTAGTAGATCGGATTATCGAGATCGAGGCCGGCAAACGTGCGGTAGGCGTCAAAAATGTGACCCTCAATGAACCGTTTTTTGCCGGCCATTTTCCGGATTATCCCGTAATGCCTGGTGTGCTAATTGTCGAAGCTTTAGCCCAAGTAGGCGGGCTGGCCGTCTCGAATCCGGAGGAGAGCCGCAACACGATCGGGTTGCTGGCTGGGATCGATAACTGCCGGTTCAAGCGGCAAGTGACGCCGGGGGATCGGCTGATCCTGGAATTCGAAGTCACTCGGGCCAAAGGCTCGATCGTGAAAGGGAAGGGCACCGCCAAAGTGGACGGAGAAACGGCCTGTGAGGCAGAAATCATGTTCGCGTTAAGCGCGGTCTAGCGCTAGTAACGCTCACGAACCACATTCAGGTGATGGACGGCGTGCCCGACGATAAAGTACACCAGCGCCGCCGCGGTCGCCCGAGCGGTGTTCAGGACACAGGCCCGCAGCAGCTCCTCTTCAGTGAGACCCTGTACAAGCGCAATCGTAGCAGCCCGGACGGCGCGAAATTCGGCGACCAGCTCGCTAAGAGGACGACGGTCGAAGTTAGTGGCGGTTACATAGAGCTCCTGGTGTCGCGGCAGAGGAGTTTGATCGTTCCTGGCAGCGACGAGCAGCCGATAATTCATGATGCGCTCCGTATCGAGGATATGGCCGAGCACTTCCTTGAGACTCCACTTGCCTTCGCTGTAGCGGTACAAGCTCCTCTCTTCGCTGAACGTGTAGTACACCGAAAGAAGGTCTTGCTCCTGCTTTTGGAGAAGTAAGATCAGATCCTCTTCTGGAACGGCGTCGAGGTAAGGAGCGAAGTGCGGCGGGAAATCGCCTTCCTGCGGTTTGGGGATATGCATGGCGGGTGCACCTCCTGTTGGACGTTATGAAGCTTAATTGTAGCAGAACGGAGGCGGAGAATGAAGGACAAAGTACTCGAAGCGTATAATAAAATGGCCCTGGATTACGAAAAGCACGTCGATACCGAAAGCGGACATAACGCCTATTACGAACGGCCGGCCATGGTGAACATGCTGCCTACCGAGATGCGGGGGCAATCCGCCTTGGATGCAGGTTGCGCAGCAGGGTGGTATACGGAGCGGTTGATGAAGCTCGGAGCAAGCGTGACGGCGATCGATTTAAGCCCCGAGATGGTGGAAGCCTGCAAGAGACGCGTGAACGGGAAGGCGACGGTATTTGCTTGCGATCTGACGGAGCCGCTTCCGCTCGAGAACGACTCGTTCGATCTCATTGTCAGTTCGTTGACGCTGCATTATCTTGACGATTGGGGGCCGACCTTCCGGGAGTTTCGTCGAATCTTGAAGCCCGGGGGGACGTTCATCTACTCGGTCCATCATCCCTTTGCGGATTTTAAGCTCTTTGACAGGCCGGATTATTTCGCTCATGAGCTGCTGAAGGATACTTGGAACAAAAAAGAGGCGGGTATCGTCGAGGTGACCTTCTACCGGAGACCGCTCCAAGAGATCGTGAACGTAACCGCCGAACACTTCGTGATCGATCGTATCGTTGAGCCGCAGCCAAGCCCGGATTTCGCGAAGGATCCCCAGGCATCGGAATGGTATAAGCGATGGGAGGAGCCGTTGTCCAAAAATCCGCATTTCCTAATCGTGAAGGCCCAGAAAAGGTAACGATGAGAGACATGAGCAGATGGTTCCGTTACAATTGGATCGTTCGGGAAGAATGGCTGGATTGGTGCGAACGGCTCTCGAACGATGAACTGCTGCGGCCGAGAGTGGGAGGGGCTGGCGGTATTCTGGCTACTTTCGTCCATATCCTGGATGTCGAGTATAGTTGGATCCGAGGGATGCAGGGCAAGTCAGATGTACCGATTCGTCTCGAAGCCTATGCGTCGCTACAGCAGGTGAGGGAATTATCAGCCCTCTGCCAGTCCGAGATCGAACCATTCTCGGATTCCTGGGATCCCCGCCAGGAGGATCTTCCGGTTCACGTTCCGTGGACAGAAGAAGCCCACGCACAAGGCGAGATCTTACGCCATCTCATTGCTCATGAAATTCATCATATAGGGCAGTTGTCGGTCTGGTCCCGAGAACTTGGTCTTCAACCAGTGTCGGCCAATGTGATCGGACGTAAAATCTATGCTGCTAGGGAATAACCACGACCCAGAATGCTCGGTATGTGGTAAAATTATCCTAAAAACCTATAAGGTGGTGTTCCATTGGACTTCATCCCAGCTAGAGAAGCGGTAATAGGCATCCCCGTGGAGGATTACGACAGTGCGATTGATTGGTATGTAAAGGTATTGGGGTGTGAGTTGGTTTTCAAAATGGGCATTGCCCAAGTGAAGCTGCCTTCGGGACAAAAGCTGCTTCTTTATGAACCGGACCCGGAAGAGTCTAGCATTTGGTATGCCGGAGACTATAAGGCCCATCCGCATTTCTGCATCCAATTCGTCACATCGGATATCCGGCGGCTGCGCGAGGAGTTAATCGCGAACGGGGCGCGCGTTGGTGATCTGGCACGAGGCGGCGGAGGGGGCTGGGACATGATGTTCTATGATCCTAGCGGCAACCGGCTCTGGGCGATCGAAGATCCGAAGAAGTGAGTGAACGGATGGAAGACCATACTTGGAAGGAGCGATTCCAATGAAAACCATACCGGTCGAGATCGTGGAGTTGGAGGGCAAGCAGTTCGTGGGGCTTCCGGTCACATGTTCGTATAGCGATCCGTCCCCTATCGGAGCGGTTCAATCCGCCTTCATGGAGAGACGCGACGAGATCCTTCATGCCGCGAATCCGGAGAAGTACGTTTGCCTGCATTTTTCGAATGAGGTGTTGTTCACGTACATTTACTGCATGGAGGTGTCGGATGCGTCGGAGAAGCCGGAGGGGATGATCTCCTTCAGGTTGCCGGCCAACACGTACGCTTGCATCAAGCAGCCCCAGGACGAGCCCTACAGTACGATCCAGAAGTACATAGCCGAGCACGGATGGGAGCTGAACGCCGGGACGCTTTCCATGGAAGTGTTCCGGTTCGGGCAGGCCGAAAGCAAGTATAACGCCGAGATCTACGTTCCGATTCGGACGGCCTGAATCCGCGACGCGACCAGGCTCCGCTCTTTTACAAGGGCGGAGCTTTTTGAACGCCAAAAAGGGGCCGCAGGGCCCCTCTCCGTTGAATGACGTTGTTATTGCTGCTGGCTGGCCAAGTGTTGGGCCAATTGATCGAACGTGGCGGTGAACCCTTGAGCCACCATTGGCCTCATGCCTTCGAACGCCGCGCGTTCCTGCTCGGTGGCGTTGATCGGACCACCCTGCAGGGTGAGCAGCGTCTGGCCGTCCTGCTCGGTCAGCGTCAGGATGTTGATGATCTCCAGCGGCCAGTCGGCGTTGAACGGGGCGCGGATCGTGTTGCCTTCGGCATCGCAGAACGACTGGATATAGACGAGCTTATCGGGAGGAGAGATCTCCTCATACACGAATTTCCCCCACATGACATGGCCCTCCGGGGAACGCTGGCTGCCCAGGAACATGCCGCCCGGACGCAGGTCCAGCTGGACGACGTCCAGGGTGAAGCCTTTGGGGCCCCACCAGCGCTTCAGATGCTCGGGATCCGTCCACGCTTGGAAAACGAGCTCGCGAGGGGCATTGAAGACGCGGGAGAGAACCAGTGCGTGTTCGGTAGCTTGAGAGTCGGACATCAGATAGCCTCCTTGAGTATGATTGTTGGGATGAGTGATCGATCGATTTCACTGGGGTGATAGGGCTCACTTTATAATATATAACATATATGGAATATTCCTGTAAAGGAATACAATTATAATTTTTTGAGAAATTCCCCCATCACGCCCGTTCCTCATACAAGCCGGAGCGCGCCTGGAACCAACGGAACAGGTGCGTGCAGATAACCTTCAGCACGGCGTAGCCCGGGATCGCCAGG
>NZ_JBJGED010000046.1:0-49110 GCF_045062745.1 Paenibacillus sp. HJGM_3 | reverse complement strand
GTGGATAGGTTCGAGGTGGACGCGCAGCAATGCGTGCAGCTGACGAATACTAATCGGTCGAGGGCTTATCCAACACAAGTACAACGTTATCGTTTCGCACCCAGTTTTCAGGGAATAAAACCCTGACAATTGAACAATATTCCCTGATAGCTCAGTCGGTAGAGCACTCGACTGTTAATCGAGTTGTCACAGGTTCGAGTCCTGTTCGGGGAGTACCCATGGAGAGCTGTCCGAGTGGTCGAAGGAGCACGATTGGAAATCGTGTAGGCGTCAAAAGCGTCTCGAGGGTTCGAATCCCTCGCTCTCCGTAGCAATACAACTTGTCGAGGGATTCAAACCCGATAAGAGGGGACGGTGGAGCATAAGCTTCGTTAGCAAATGCTTCGCATTCTCGAAGGGCGTTAGCCCGAAGAGCATCCCTCGCTCTCCGTAGCAATACAACTTGTCGAGGGATAAGAACCTGATAACATTTAATAACATGGCCCGTTGGTCAAGGGGTTAAGACACCTCCCTTTCACGGAGGTAACAGGGGTTCGAATCCCCTACGGGTCACCATCAAATTTCCACTTGCTTTAAACTAAGAAATTTGTTATATTATTCTTTGTCCTTTCATGGAGGCTTAGCTCAGCCGGGAGAGCATCTGCCTTACAAGCAGAGGGTCGGGGGTTCGATCCCCTCAGCCTCCATAGGTAACTGAATACCTAATCATCATCGACGCGGGGTGGAGCAGCCCGGTAGCTCGTCGGGCTCATAACCCGAAGGCCGCAGGTTCAAATCCTGCCCCCGCAATAGTGTGGAGCCGTGGTGTAGAGGCCTAACATGCCTGCCTGTCACGCAGGAGACCGCGGGTTCGAATCCCGTCGGCTCCGCCATTTATTTTCTAAGCGATCATGCAATGTACTAAGGCAGTAAGGCTCGGTAGCTCAGTCGGTAGAGCAGAGGACTGAAAATCCTCGTGTCGGCGGTTCGATTCCGTCCCGAGCCACCATCTTTCTAAATGAATATGCCGTTGTAGCTCAATTGGTAGAGCAACTGACTTGTAATCAGTAGGTTGGGGGTTCAAGTCCTCTCGACGGCACCATGTTTAACATGGAGGATTAGCGAAGTGGCCAAACGCAGCAGACTGTAAATCTGTTCTCTGACGAGTTCGGTGGTTCGAATCCATCATCCTCCATAGCTTCACCCTAGAGGTGAAGATCATACAGGGGCATAGTTTAAAGGTAGAACAAAGGTCTCCAAAACCTTTGGTGTGGGTTCGATTCCTGCTGCCCCTGCCAGAAGAACTTTGAAGCGTATGGCGGTCGTGGCGAAGGGGTTAACGCACCGGATTGTGGCTCCGGCATTCGTGGGTTCAAGTCCCATCGATCGCCCCATAACTTCACCATATTGGGGATTAGCCAAGCGGTAAGGCAACGGACTTTGACTCCGTCATTCCTAGGTTCGAATCCTAGATCCCCAGTTTCCTTTCTGGGATCATTTTTTATATAGCGTGCGGACGTGGCTCAGTGGTAGAGCATCGCCTTGCCAAGGCGAGGGTCGCGAGTTCGAATCTCGTCGTCCGCTCCAAATTCACGGCGCCATAGCCAAGTGGTAAGGCAGAGCTCTGCAAAAGCTCTACCCCCAGTTCGAGTCTGGGTGGCGCCTCCATCTAGCTTCGCCGGAGTGGCGGAATCGGCAGACGCACAGGACTTAAAATCCTGCGGTGGGTGACCACCGTACCAGTTCAAGTCTGGTCTTCGGCACCATCAGCAATTCCGCAATCTGTGCCCTTAGCTCAGCCGGATAGAGCGTTTGACTACGAATCAAAAGGTCAGGAGTTCGAATCTCTTAGGGCACGCCATTTTAACTTCATATGCCGGTGTGGCGGAATTGGCAGACGCGCGCGACTCAAAATCGTGAGGGAAACCGTGGGGGTTCGAGTCCCTTCACCGGCACTACAAAACACTGACAGGACATTCGTTCCTGTCAGTGTTTTTTCGTGGGTTAATAATCAGACCGGATTAGCGGAAATGAGTTCCGCCAAGGCCGGTCCTTTTTTATTGCGGATTGTTCTGTTTCGGAATGTGATTTAAGCTGGGCGGATAGTCGGCCGCCTTCTTGGTGCTGATCGGATCCTTCTCGTCGGTCACGAATTTGTTTGTCTTATGTGCAGGTAGTTTGTTCCGTGCCAAGTCCCATCACCTCCACCGTTAACATGCGCTTGCCGGGGACATTTTATGAGGGCGGTTCTTGGCTGTCCGAAACATGCGGAAAGCGGTATAATAAAGGAATGGCTTCGACGCAAAAAACATACATAACGGAAGGATGTTGGGGATGCTGCACACGGGACTGCTGTCCATAACGTTTCGCCAATTGAGCCGGGAGCAGATCGTATCGCTCGTAGCCGAAGCGGGACTGGACGGGATCGAATGGGGGGGCGACACTCATGTCCCCCCGGGGAATATCGAAGCGGCGCAGGATGCCGCACGGCTGACGAAAGAAGCCGGGGTGCAAGTCGCGGCATACGGCTCGTATTACAAAGTCGGAGTGGACACGAACTTCGCGGACGTCCTGGCTTCGGCCGCTGCCCTTGGGGCTCCGCTCATCCGCGTGTGGGCGGGAAACCGCGGCTCGGCGGCTGCCGACGACGCTTGGTGGGATACGGTGATCCAGGATACACGAGCGATTGCTGAGGAGTCCGCAAAAGTGGGCATCAAGGTCGCCTTCGAGTTCCATGGGAACACGCTTACCGATACGCTCGAGACGGCGCTTAAGCTGCTGCGTGGAGTCGATCATCCGAACGTGTACTCGTATTGGCAGCCGTTGCCTACGATAGCCGAGGAAGAGCATCTGCCGGCGATCGCCGCCCTGGAGCCATGGTTGACGAATATACACGTGTACCATTGGGTCGACCGTGTACGGCATCCGCTCGCCGACGGCGAGGAGGCTTGGGTCCGCTATCTGCGGGCCGTCCCGGAGACGGAGCGTTACGCGATGCTGGAGTTCGTGAAGGACGACGTGCCGGAGCAATTCCTTCAGGATGCGGTGACCCTCAAGCGCTTGGTAGAACGAGTGAACGCGGCTCGGCAAGCCTGAAGAAACCAACAACCCTCAAGCCGACGAATCTCCTCGTCTCGCAAGAGGGTTGTTTCATTTGGATCGGCGCGGCTATACCGGCTTGATGATGGGCGCCGTACCGGCTTCCGCCAATACGCGCTCAATTGCGCTGTACACCCGCTCCTTTTGCAGCGGCTTGGCGATAAAATCTCGGGCTCCGTTCGCAATCGAGTCGATAACCGCTTGCTGGTGGGACATCGCGGAGCAGATAATAATTTTCGCCGCCGGATCGAACTGGCGAATGTGCCGCATGGCGGTGATCCCATCCATGTCCGGCATCGTGATGTCCATCGTCACCAAATCGGGCCGACGCTCCCGGTACAGCTGGATCGCTTCTTCGCCGCTCGCGGCTTCCGCCGCGATTTCATATCCATTCTCGCGCAGCATTTGACTTAGGATTGCCCGCATGAAGGCGGCATCGTCGACAATCATAATTCTCGCCACGGCACTCATCCTCTCGGGTTACTCGCAAAACCTCGTATTTTGCATGGCCGATTCGGTCACGCCTCTATACCAATCTATTAATGGAGGCGATGGCTTAGAACGGAAAATGCATCGAGAGGAGCGGGATTTGCCCGAATAGGCGAGTAGACCGATAGGTTGATAGAATAGCTGGGGGCAAACGTTTAGGCTTGTTCCAATATTTTGCGGATCGTATGCTGGACCCGTTCCTTCTGAACCGGTTTGGCAATGAAATCTTTGGCCCCGAGCGAGATGGCCTCGATCACCATCGGCTGATGGGACATAGCGGAACAGACGATCACCTTGGCCTGCGGGTCGATCGCTTTGATTTTGCGGAGCGCGGTAACTCCATCCATGAGCGGCATCGTAATATCCATCGTGACCAGGTCGGGCCGCGTGCGGGAGTACATCTTTACGGCTTCTTCTCCGTTCTCGGCCTCGGCGACGACGCTGCACCCGATCTCACACACAATGTCTTTGATAATTGTTCTCATAAATGCGGCATCGTCCACGATCATGACGGTGTGCATGCGATCACCTTCTCTCGGCATCGAAATCTCCGGCAAAACTGGAAAAGTCTTTCTCTTAATATTAGGCCCAAGGCGGTGTCATTGAGAAGTTACTCCCGTCACCTTTTCCCGCCGGATCGTTAGGACTTAAGGCATGGAATTGGTGAAAAATAAGAATATTTGTCGAGGTGATCTCAGCAACTTCCCCGACATAAGGCCGTGCAGTGTGTTAAAATAAAGAAAATGAAGCACTTGTAGAGGAGGGGGCCGCATGGAGACGCTTCTGGTGGATCGTTTCGGCCGGGTGCACGATTACTTGCGCATCTCGGTCACCGACCGGTGCAACCTGCGCTGCGTATACTGCATGCCGGAGGAAGGCATGGAATTCGAACCGGATGACCGCATCCTCACGTTCGACGAAATCGTCGAAGTGGTGCAGGTGCTCGCTCGGGTAGGCGTACGGAAGCTGCGCATCACCGGAGGGGAACCGCTCGTGCGCAAAAACCTCGAGGTGCTGATCGGCAGGCTCTCGGCCATTCCCGGCATCGAGGATATCGCTCTGACGACGAACGGCATCTTCCTCGCTCCGCGGGCGGAACGATTGAAGGAAGCCGGGGTGACCCGGGTGAACATCAGTCTCGATTCGCTGCGGGCGGACCGGTTCTCCCTCATCACCCGCGGCGGCGATATCACGAAGGTGCTCGCTTCCCTTGAGGAGTCGGTGCGCGTCGGGTTTCAGCCGATCAAGCTGAACGTCGTGCTGATGAAGGGCGTGAACGACGACGAGATCGCAGACTTCCTACGGATGTCCATAGAGCGGGACGTTACCGTCCGGTTCATCGAGTATATGCCGATCGGGCATGACGATGACGGATGGCGGACGCGGTATATACCGCTGTCCACAGTTCTCGACGTCTGTGCGGACAACGGCTGGGCTGTCGCGCCGCACGGCGAAGTGTACGGCAACGGGCCGAGCCGCAATTATCGGATCGAAGGGGCTCGCGGGACGTTCGGCCTGATCCACCCGGTGAGCGACCACTTCTGCGAATCGTGCAACCGGCTGCGGCTCACGGCGGACGGTAACATCAAGCCGTGCCTGTATTGGACGGACGAATTCAATGTCCGGACGTACATCGGCAATCCGGAGGGCATGCAGGACATGTTCTTCCGTGCGCTGGACGTGAAGCCGTTGAACCATGAGATGGCGCAGGCGCTTGCACAGCAGGCGCAGTCCCACACGCCGACGGTCCGACGGATGTCGCAGATCGGCGGGTAAGTGTTCGAGGGTCTGAGGGTCCGAGATAACGCCCTAAACGACGAAGAAGAGCACGACCAACACAAGCACCATCAACACGTGTGTGACTAGAAGGGAGAGCAAGCGATGGACAGCCGCAGCGCGCCGCACCGGACGGCGATTCCCGTCCGGGAGGCACAGCGCCGGATCGCGACGCATGTGCCGATCGGACTGGCCGCCGAGCACGTGCCGCTCGCGGACGCCTGGGGCCGCCGGCTGGCGCGCGACGTGTGCGCGGATCAGCCGATCCCGCACTTCCGTCGCAGCGGCGTCGACGGCTACGCCGTGCGCGCGTCGGACACCGCCGGCGCGGCCTCGGGACGTCCCGCCGAGCTGGACGTCACGGAGTCGATCGCTTGCGGTCAAGTGCCGCAAGCACCGATCGGCGCGGGTCAAGCCGCGCGCATCATGACCGGAGCCCCCCTCCCGGAGGGGGCGGACGCGGTCATCATGCTGGAGCAGACCGACGCCTGGGGCGTGCCGGCGGCGGACGCCCTTGCCGCGGGCCGCGTGCGCGTAGGCAAGCCGGCGGCGCCCGGCGACAACGTCACGCCCGCGGGCCGCGAGGCGGCGCCGGGCGAGCGGCTGCTCGCGGCCGGCACGCGCGTCGGCGCCGGCGCGATCGCGGTGCTCGCGGCGCTCGGCCACGCCCGCGTCGCCGTCTGGCGACGGCCGCGCGTGGCCGTGCTCGCGACCGGCGCCGAGCTGCTGCCGGTCGCGGCCCCGTCGCCGCTCGCGCCGGGCCGCATCCGCGACAGCAACTCGGCGATGCTCGCGGCGCTGGCGCGGTCCGCCGGCGCGGACGCCGAGCTGCTCGGCCCGCTGGACGACCGGCTGGATCATGTCCTGCCGGTCGTGCTGGAGGCGCTCGCAGGCGGCCGGTACGACGCGGTGCTCACAAGCGGCGGCGTCTCCGTCGGCGACTACGACGTGATGACCGAGCTGCTCCGGCACTGGGACGGCGTGCGCCTGTTCGACAAGGTGCAGATGCGGCCGGGCAGCGTGACCAGCGTCGGGGTGCGGGACGGCCGTCTGCTGTTCGCCTTGTCCGGCAACCCGAGTGCTTGCCTCGTCGGCTTCGAACTCTTGGTGCGGCCGGCGCTGCAGCAGATGCAGGGCGAGCCGGCGCCGGGCCCGGACCACCGCAGGCACGACGAGCCGCCGGCCCAGGCGGTGCTGGAGGGCGCCCCGATACCCGGCATCGCCTTCGAGCGATATGTCCGGGGCCGGCTGCGCCTCGAGGGCGGACGAGCGTACGCACGGCCGGCCGGCGGGAACAAATCCAGCGACCTCATCTCGCTCCGGGAGGCGCAGTGCCTGATTGTCGTCCCGCCGGGCGGAGAGGGCGTGCGGCCGGGTGACCTCGTGGAGGTCCATCCGATCGAAGGAGCCTTGTGGACTCCATAACCCTTTACACACGAGGAAAGCCCGGCGTTCGTCCGAACGCCGGGCTTTCTGTATGCGTGTCTGCAGGTTAGGCGTCGCTTAGATGCAGAAACAAGATGCCAATACGATGACCAGCAGGATGAAAAGTACCAGAATTACACCAATTGTTGTGTGGAATCCTCCCAATCCGCCAACAGCTCCCATGCAGCATCCCCCTTTCAATCTTGATAGTCCAGCATATGCCGGTTGCGGCCTACGAGACTGGACATTCGCCCTGTGCATCCGCCCGGTTTTTGGGGACATGACCAATAGGCTTCGTCGGCGGAGGAGCACGAGCCGCATGGAAGCTACCCGGAACCTGCTCGAGCTGTTAGAATAAGGAGGAAGAAACAGGCGATCCGATGAGATCAAGCCGAGAATAGCCATCCTGGACTTAGGGCTTAGGCGGCTTCTGACAATTTGATGAGGGGGCATTCGGTTGGACGAGATTCGTACGCTGCGGTTGGAGGAGATGGACGAAAGTCTGGACTTGTCATGCTTTGCGTTTCAATATGAGCTGGACCCCGACGAGAGGGCTGCGCGCAAGGCGCATACGACGCCTGATACGATCTGGGGATACTTCGTGGAAGGCCGGTTGGCGGCGAAAATGACGATTCACCCGATGCATACCTATGTAGGCGGCCGATTGTTAGCGATGGGCGGGGTGGCCGGTGTGGCCACATGGCCGGAATATCGGCGCCAAGGCCTGGTGCGCCACTTGCTGGTTAACGCCCTGAAGGTGATGAAGGAACAGGGACAGAGCGTCTCCTTCCTGCATCCGTTCTCGATCCCGTTCTACCGCAAATTCGGCTGGGAGCTGTACGCCGATTACATGGAGGTCGAGCTCGAAGCTTCCCAGCTGCCCAGCGGGCCGGCCTCGGAGGGGTACGTAGAGCGCGTGGCCAAAGACTGGACGCTGCTGCATCCGCTCTATTCGGCTTATGCCGCGGGATATAACGGGATGCTGGCCCGCGACGAAGCGTGGTGGAGCCAGAAAGTGTTCAAGCGGAATTCCGGCCAGGCGGTCCTTTACCGGAAGGCGTCGGGGGAAGCGGCGGGCTATTTGCTTTACGAGGTGAAAAACAAGCAACTCAAGATCGGGGAGTTCGTGGCACTCGATCTAGACGCCTGGCACGGGCTATGGCGGTTTATCGCCAATCACGACTCGATGTTCGACCGGATTACGCTAAGGGCTCCGGTGGACGACCCGTTATCGTTCCTGCTGTTCAATCCCCGGGTGAAGCGGAAGATCGAGCCATATTTCATGGCCCGTATCGTGGATGTGGCCGCTTTTGTGAATCAGATGGCTTTCGCCGGGACTGGGAAGCCCGTCAACCTGCTGCTGCAGGTGGAGGACGAACACGCGGACTGGAACAACGGTACGTTCGAGCTGGAAGTGGAGCCGGACGGTAAAGTCAGGGTGGCGCAGAGGGAGGGGACGGGAGGTATGTCCGTGCGGACAGGGGCGGTAGCGAAGTGCCGGGTCTCGACGTTAACCGCGATGCTGATGGGGTATAAGCGGCCGACCGAGCTGCACCGGTACGGGCTGTTAGCTGCGGAAGTAGAAACGGTTGAGCTGTTGGAACAGCTCCTCCCCCGCCGGAGCACTTATTTGGCGGACTATTTCTGAAGATCGGGTCCGCAGCAGCTCGGTTAGCCTGTATTGCTCGAGGAAGGGGCTCATATCGACCGTCGCTTGATACAGCAACGGCTGGTCTTCTTCATTGATCAGGAGAAGCGTGGGCTGGCGGATATTCATTCGGTTGATGAAGACGAACAGCACCTTCGCCTTGTCCCGCACCCAGTTATTGTTTACCTGCAAAGACGGCGTTAGCGGAATGCCGATGATGATCCCTTCCTTGGGCTCCGGGTTCACGCTAGCCACGATTCCTGAGATGGAGCCGATCCAACGCTCCGCATTCGAGCGAATGTCCGGTGCCATGGGAAACTGACGCACAACCTTGCCGGCCTTGACGTCGAATACTTCGACCTGGTTCGGCTGTGCGGACGTTGGCTTCGGATTACCGAGTCCGGCTGCGATGAGCAGCAGGGCGATCGCCAGCAGGCGACCTACTGGGGCTATCCTTCGGCGCAGACGGCTAGCCGTACGGTTCTGCTGGAACTCGATTCCACAGTATGTTCGGTTGTATGCGTTCATTAGGCGGCTCCTCGCCGGGTCGCTTTTTTGGCGTGCGATTCCAGCATTGTAGGGCTAGCTTGTACGGTTGAGAGAAAATTATACGCGCGGTTGGCGCATCCCGCCGCTTGTTTCCGTTAAAGAGACGATTAAAAGACTTGTCCATAACCGGAACCGAGTTCTACAATTATGGTAAACGCCGACTATCGGCAGGAGCTGGAGGCACTCATGGGATACAAGGTTGCGGTCATTGGAGCGGGCAATATTTCGAACGGTCACTTGAAAGCGATTGCCCAGATGGATCGGCTGGAATTCGCAGGTGTAGCCGATGTTGTACAGGAGCGGGCGGAATCGGCTGCCGAGCGATACGGGACGAAGGCCTACAACGATTATAAGGAAATGGTGCTCGAGCAACGGCCGGATATCGTCGTGAACACGCTGCCTCCTTTTCTGCATCGGGAGGTATCGGTCTGGTGTGCGGAGCAGGGGTGCCATCTCCTCCTGGAGAAGCCGATGGCCCCTACGATCGAGGACTGCGAAGCCATCATCGAAGCCGCGGCGCAGCATAAGGTAAAGCTGCTCGTCGGGCATACGATTCATTATATTCACGACAACCTGGCGGCGAAGTCCATCATCGAATCGAAACAGCTCGGAGAGCTGATCATGATCACGGATTCCCGGCATATCAAGTACTACCAGCCAAACCGTCCGAACTGGTGCTACTGGAAAGCCCAAGCCGGCGGAGGCATCTTCACGAATCTCGGGACCCACTCGATCGACCGGGTGCAGTGGATGACCGGCAGTCCGATCGTCAAGGTGAAGGCTTCGTTCGAGTACGGCTTCCCGATCGGGGACGTGGAGTCGAGCGGCATCGCGTACGTCGAGACGGCGTCCGGCGTCGTGGCCACAATCGCGCAGAGCGGGCATGGCGGCGTGAACCGCAACGAGGCGGAGTTCCTGTTCACCGGCGGCATGATGCGGCTCGCGACGAGCTCCGGCCTGTGGATCAGTCAGAACGGCGCCTATGAGCCGGTCGATCTGTCCGGCGCGGTCAACTCGTTCGTGCTGCAGTTCGAGGATCTGCTCGGCGCCATCGAGCGGGACGAGGAGCCGGGCTGCTCCGGCACTTACGCGCGCAGCGTCGTGAATGTGGTCAATACGATGTACGAGTCGCATCGATTAGGGACGGAGCTGGCGGTCGTATAACCGGACGGGTTTAGAAGTGGAAAAGGAAAGGTCTAGAGGCTGACTGACGGTTCGAATGGTGAACTTGTCGCTCGGTCTTTTTTAATCTGGCCATCGAGTAAAAGTAGGCTCCAGCCCTTACCCTACCTTAGGGTGGGCTCGTCCACTCGACCAAGGTCCAGTACAGAAACCGTCGGGAGTCCGTTTTGGAGAAATCGGATCTGGCCTAGAATAAAGACATGAACGAAACGAAAACAAGAAAGGCGGTGAGTACATGAAGATCAATCGGAATTCAGGCTGGGCGCTCTTCCTGATCGCATGCGGCGCGCTGATCCTGATCGGCAAGCTGGGATTCGGGCTGGGCCATCTGATGAGCTACCTGTTCCCGATCGCGATGATCGGCCTGGGTTACCTCGGAATCCGGAACGGCAGCAAATTTATCGGCTGGGTGATCCTGGTCATAGGGTTGCTCGCACTGCTCGGCAAGTTCTCCGGACTGTTCGCGATTCTGATCGCAGCCGGGCTGATCGGTTACGGCGTGACGCTGTTGAAACGAAATCCGGGCGTTCACTAGATTCCAGATACACATACTAGCCGCACCATACCAGAGTTAAGGAGGAAACGATTCATGAGCGTGATGAAACGGATGCGGGATATTACCGTGGCGACGCTGAATGAAAAGCTCGAGCAATCGGAAGATCCGGTTCGCCTGATCGATCAATATCTCAGTTCGCAAAAGCTGCAAATTCAAGAGTCCGAGCAATTGTATCACCAAATGATGAGCCACACGCAAACGATTCGCGGCCATATGATGACCGCGGAGCAGATGAGAGACAAGCGGGAGCAGCAAGCGATGGTGGCCCTGAAGGCCGGCGAGGAGCAAGTGGCGAAGCTGGCGCTGCAAGAGAAGCTGCAGCACGAGGAAACGTATGAGCGTTATGCCGGCCTCTATGAGCAGAGCAAGCTCTCGATCATCGAATTGGAAGATCGTCTCGCGCAGATGAAGAAAGATTTCGACGAGGTGCTGAGCAAGCGTCACTACTACATGACCCGCCTGCAGTCGGTACGGCTGCAGCAGCAGATGAATGCTCGCATGAACGGGCTGAGCGAAGGAGCCGGCAGCCGGGCGTTCACCCGACTGGAGGAGCGCATCTCCGATATGGAATACGAAGCTCGCTCTCTCCGGGACATCCGTCAATTGGGCCGCGAGCTGTCGAACGCCGGAGTCGCCGTTCAGCAAACGCTGGAACGGGAAATGCATAACCTTCGGCAAAAGCTGGAGAAGGAAGGTTGGTTGAAATGACCAAGAAGCTGTATCGTTCACAAACGGATCGTAAACTGTTCGGCTTATGCGGAGGCTTGTCCGACCTGCTCGGGGTCGACTCGACCCTGCTGCGTCTGATCGTGATCGCCACGACCTTCTTCACCGGCGGCGCGCTGATCCTGATCTACTTCATCGCCGCGATGGTGATTCCAAAGGAGCCGACGTTCCAATCTCCGATGATGAGCGGCTGGAACAGCTATGGAGCGACAGACTTCGCTGCGGGACCGGCTTACAGCACGGCTCGGCCGTCCGCAACTTACCCGGCACAAGGGAACAACGCCGTATTCACCCGCCCGGCTCCCTCGGAGAAGGCGCATCTGGATACCGTGATGGAAGATATCGAGAAGAAGGCCATGTGGAAAGAAATCCAAGAACTGAAAACTAAACTGTCTCAATATGAGAAGGGAGAAGTGTAAACAATGGGAGTATTTAAACGAATCAAGGATATGACGAAGGCATCGGTCAATGAGCTGCTGGATAAGGTAGAAGACCCGGTCGTAATGCTGAACCAATACATTCGCGACATGGAGGAAGAAATTGCGCAAGCTGAAGTTACCGTAGCCCGCCAAATCGCCAATGAGCGCAAGCTCCAAGAACGTCTGAACGAAGCGGTGCGCCTGAGCGCCGACCGTGAAGGCCGTGCGGCCGATGCCCTGAAGAACGGGCAGGAAGCTAGCGCCCGCCAAGCGCTGGAAGAGAAGCTGTACTACGACCAAAAGATCGTGGAATACGGCGAAATGCACGCCCAGTCCAAAGGCCAAGCCGAAGAGCTGCTCGGGCAACTGCACGATATGAAGGATGAGTTCTACAAAATGCGTAACAAGCGCAACGAGCTCGTCACCCGTGCTCAACTGGCCAACGCCAAGAAGCAAATGGCGCAAGTCAGCTACTCGAACACGATCGAGTCCGGAAGTGCGTCCCGCGGCTTCCACCGCATGGAAGAGAAGATTATGCAGCTGGAAGTGGAAGCGGAGATTTCCCGCAAACCTTTCGTCCCGGCCTCGGCGCTGCAATCGGCTCCGGTAGTGGATTTGGCCAAGCAAGAGAAGGTGGATCAACAGCTTGCGCTGTTGAAGGCGAAGCTGTCCCCGGCCGCTCCGGTCGTTCCGGCAAAGGAAGACGCCGTGACCGCGTCCGCGGAGTAAGCAAGAAAGGGTTGGAAGCGTGCAACCAACTGTGATATTCTAGAAAAAGCCAGCCATAGGACGGCCGCTAGTCGCCCCTATGGCTGTTCCCCATCTAGGGTGGGGGATGTTTTATAAGGGTTGAAATCGGGGTCCCCGAAAAGTAATAGGAATAAGCTCCAGAGGAAAACTTCACTTTTTGGGGTAGAGACAGGAGGTGCGGCACATGGATGAGCGAAATCGAAATACGGCCTTGGTGCTGATCGCGGCAGGGTTGTTTATTTTGTTGAATCACTACGTCAGCTTCTTCACGACTGCCGCCCTCGTCTTAGTGCTGCTCGGCTTGTACAAAATCCGCTCGTCCCCGGACAAATCCGGCTATTGGATTCTGGGCATCGGAGTCGTCATTTTCATCAGCGGACATTTTCATTTCGTGCTGGCCATCGTCCTGATGTCGCTGGGCTTGTTCTACATCAGCTCGAAGCGGGCCCATCGCGGAGAAGGCCATTACCAGAAGCATAATCTGATCGAGAGCATCAAGTGGGACAAAGAATCCTGGGTGCTCAAAAACGCGAGCTTGTGGAACATTATCGGAGAAATTTATATTGACCTGTCCCTTGCCATCCCGGAACAGAAGGAAACGACGCTCGTCCTTCAAGGCGTGCTGGGCGATGTGGACATCATCGTGCCGGAGGATCTGGGTGTCAGCGTGAACGCTTCGGTCATCGCGGGCCAGATCGACGTCGTTCGGGAGAAGGAGACCGGCGTTCTGAACAAGATCGTATGGGAATCGCCGAATTATGCCACGAGCGATACGAAAGTGAAACTGATGATCTCTTACCTCGTAGGGGATATTGATATAAAAGTTGTGTAGCGCGGAGGACCGTCCTTTGGATAAAAAACTGACCAATATGATCTGGCGCAGTATGGGCGAATCGATCGTTCTCAGCCTCACGCTCTTCGGCACCGTCGTCTACCTGCTCTACTATTACGATTACATCCGTCCGTTCCCGACCTGGTGGGACGGGTTCAAATTCAGCGTGCTGCTGCTCGGCATCGTCGTGTTGCTGGGCGGCGGGTACGGCCTCTGGTCCAGCAGCCGGACAAGGCGCCGGCTCGAGATCTTGGGCGATTCCATGCTCCACCTGGAGAAGGGCAATCTGAGCCGGGCGATCCCGCACCTCGGCGACGACGAGATCGGCCGCCTGGGCGTGCAGCTGAGCCGGATCAGCACGAAGTGGGAGGAGCAGGTGTCGTCCCTGCAGCGGCTGTCGACGAACAACGCCGAGCTCGCGGAGAAGGCGAGGCTGTCAGCCGTCGTCGAAGAGCGGCAGCGGCTGGCGCGCGACCTGCACGATGCCGTGAGCCAGCAGCTGTTCGCGATCTCGATGACGGCGACGGCCGTCGGGCGCACGCTCGACAAGGACTTCGAGAAGGCGAAGCGTCAGATCGCCCTGATCGAAGAGATGTCGTCCGTCGCCCAGTCGGAGATGCGTGCCCTGCTCTTGCACCTGCGGCCGGTGCACCTGGAGGGCAAGCGGCTGTCGCAAGGCCTCATGGAGCTGCTGCAGGAGCTGCAGGCGAAGGTGCCGATCGACATCGCCTGGGATATGGACGAGCGGATCCGGCTGCCGAAGGGGATCGAGGATCACTTGTTCCGCATCGTGCAGGAGGCGCTGTCCAATACGCTGCGGCATTCCAAGGCGACGCAGATGGAGCTCAAGCTGCTGCGGCCCTCGGACAGCATCCGCTTGTCGATCCGCGACAACGGAGTCGGCTTCGAGCTGGACGAGGGCAAGCATGCGTCCTACGGGCTTCAATCGATTAAGGAGCGGGTGAACGAGATCGGGGGCACCGTGCACTTCATTACGGCTCCGGGCAAGGGCACCCGGATTGAAATACGCGTACCCATATTGGCGGAAGAGGAAGGGGAACAGTAAGCGATGGAGGATGCGATCAAAGTATTGCTCGTGGACGATCACGAGATGGTGCGGATCGGCCTGGCCGCCGTGCTCGGCACGGAAGACCAGATCGAGGTCGTCGGCGAAGCGAGCAACGGGATGGAGGGCATCCGGCTCGCGCTCGAGTACAAGCCGGACGTCGTGCTGATGGATTTGGTCATGGAGGGAATGGACGGCATCGAGACGACCCGGAAGCTGCTCCAGCAGCACCCGGATTGCAAGGTGATCGTCTTGACCAGCTACTTGGACGACGAGAAGATGTATCCCGTCATCGAAGCCGGCGCGTTCAGCTACTTGCTCAAGACGTCACGCGCTTCGGAGATCGCGCAGGCGATCCGCGCCGCCGCGCGCGGTCAGTCGATTCTCGAGTCGCAGGTAGCGGCGAAGATGATGAACCGCTTCCGCCGGCCGAAGCAGGAAGCTGCGCCGCACGAAGATCTGACGGAGCGGGAGATGGAAGTGCTGCGCCTGATCGCGAAGGGCAAATCAAACCAAGAGGTCGCCGACGAGCTGTACATCGGGGTGAAGACGGTGAAGTTCCATGTCACGAACATCTTGGCGAAGCTTGGCGTCGACGACCGTACACAGGCGGCGATCTATGCCGTTAAGAACGGACTGGCGGAATAAGGGCTTTGACACTACCGGCGCAAAGAGGCTACAATGGTAAGGATTGGCGGTAACGGATAAGGAGAATGTACCAGAATGAGCGGAACGCAAGCGATCGTGCTTGTCCTCTTCATCGTGCTGACGGTGGCTTTCACTTGGGCGATGAGCAAAAAATGGCGCAAATAACAGGCACCCCCGATAGGGCGGGTGCCTGTTATTTATTTTTGGAAGGGAGCATGTTCCCATATCCGAGCGGCTGCCGTTCGCATATAGTAATAAGAAGTCGAAGCTGGATCGGGAGTGATGCCGGTATGATCAGGAGACGTATTCCGGTACGGGACGACCGGATGATCCTGCAGCTGATCCGCAGCGAGCTCCTGCCCTACACGAATCGCACGTTCCCGGGCATGACGATCGACCGGCACATTCTGCAGGAGCGCTTGTCCGGCCTGACGACGTACGTGTGCTCGAGGAATGGCTTGCACACAGTAGGGTTCGTGAGCTGCCTGACGGAGGACGGAACGCTGCATATCGACATGATCGCCATCGACCGCAAAGCGCAGGGCAAAGGATACGGGTCGGCGCTAATGGGGGCGGCGGAGCGTTTTGGCCTTCGGCGGGGGTGTCAGGAATCGGTGCTCTATGTAGACCAGCAGAACCGGGGGGCCCAACGCTTTTACCGGAGGAAGGGCTACGCCCTTGTGAGCTACTTGGAAGGACTTCAATGCTATGAGATGCGGAAACCGCTGCGCAGTTTGTCATGAGCGGCGTCGGCCTACCCAACCGGTACTCGGATGAGAGTACCGGTTTTCGTCATTCGGGACCGACGGCGCTATTACACGGGGTACAAGGCTGCGATCTCGTTCAGATTCAACACGGCCTTTTTGCCGTATGGGGAATCCGTATCGTCGGTATTCGCGGGAGATGTGACCGGTCTGGGGCTGGGAATTGGAGCGAAGAAGTCGAACACCGTACCCGAATCGGATTGCTGCTGCGGGACTTCTGCGTCTTGGCGGGTGACGGCCTTTTTGGACGATAGCCCGCTTTTTTTCGTCTTGACATTGGTCTTTGAGTGGCCCGAGGTCTTCTTGCTCCGCGACTTCTCTGCCTGGTCCTTGTAGCTTGGCTGGGCAGGCTGGCTGGTCTCGCTGTGCTGGCTTCTCTGGCTTTTATCGCTATGTGAGCCGAAGTCGTTCAGGTACAGCTTGCCCTTGTCGGCCCGGCTCAGAATGCCGTAATGGCGATTGTTGTCCTGCATGACGGCACAGACGTACTGGCCGCGGAATGGCTCGCACTCCTTGGCTTCGATAGGGTGGATCAGCATTTTCTCATAAGCACCTCCCATGTTGACTACTTGGTATAGGCTATTCTCGGCGGTACGGATATGCTTGGTTGAACGCCTAGGGGACGGCCGCCCATTTTCGGACCGCCCCGGAGGGGAGCTTAAGCGGGCTGCAACTCTTATGGGAAGGGGGAATGGATTGTCCGCCTCCGATATGCTACACTACTTTTACATAGTCTTAGGAAAGAATGAGGAACGAGATGAACACTATCCACTCTGCCAGCGTCTTACGCGCATCGGAAGGCGTAGTCTTTTTTATTTTCGGAGCTACGGGCGACTTGGCCCGGCGCAAGCTGTTCCCCGCTCTATACAGCATGTATCGGGAAGGGAAGCTAGCGGAGAATTTCGCGGTGATCGGGCTCGCCCGCCGCAGCCGCTCGAACGAGCAGTTTCGTCATGACCTGCACGCCTCGATCCAGGAATTTTGCCGCTACAAGGCGGACGGCGACGACAATTGGGGGACGTTCTCGGACCATTTCCACTACATGTCGCTGGACATTAACCACGTGGACGGCTTCGTGCAGCTGCGCGGGCTGGCGGACAAGCTGGACGAGCAATTCCAGATCGGCGGCAACCGCCTGTTCTATCTCGCGCTGGCCCCCGAGCTGTTCGGCAGTGTCTCGTATAACCTGAAGTCCGGCGGCCTGCTCCAGGCGGAAGGCTGGAAGCGGCTCGTCATCGAGAAGCCGTTCGGCTACGACCTCGCTTCGGCCGAGAAGCTGAACGAGCAGATCCGCGAAGTGTTCCGCGAGGAAGAGGTGTACCGGATCGACCATTACCTCGGCAAGGAAATGGTGCAGAATATAGAAGTCGTCCGGTTCGCGAACGCTTTCTTCGAGCCGCTGTGGAACAACAAGTATATCGCGAACATCCAGATTACGCTGAGCGAGACGGTCGGCGTGGAAGAGCGGGGCGGCTACTATGATCATTCCGGCGCGCTGCGGGATATGGGGCAGAACCATATGCTCCAGATGGTCACGATGATGGCGATGGAGCCGCCGAGCCGGCTGCATCCGGAGGACATCCGCGACGAGAAGGTGAAGGTGCTGCGCTCCCTGCGGGCGTACATGACGGACGAAGACGTGCAGGCGAACGTGGTGCGCGGCCAATACGCGGCCGGCATGCACAAGGGCAAGCCGTTGCCGGCTTACCGCGCCGAAGAGGCGGTGCCGCCGGATTCGAACACGGAGACGTATTTCGCGGCGCGGGTGTACGTGGACAATTTCCGCTGGGCGGGCGTGCCGTTCTATGTCCGGACGGGCAAGCGGCTGCCGGCGAAGACGACCGAGGTGGTCGTCGAATTCAAGAATATGCCGGACAACATCTACTTCTCCCAGAAGACGTCGCTTGAGCCGAACCTGCTAGTGTTCCGGGTCAATCCGAACGAAGGCATTTATCTGAAAATGAACGCTAAGCGTCCCGGCTCGCAATGGGGGATCATCCCGATCGCGATGGATTTCACCCAGAGTGCGGAAGCGGGCATCAATACGCCGGAAGCGTACGAGCGGCTGCTGTACGACGCGGCGCGCGGCGACTCCACGTACTTCACCCGCTGGGATGAAGTGGCGCTCGCCTGGAAGTTCGTCGACCGCATCGAGCAGGCTTGGAAGAACGGCCGCGGCGAATTGTACTTGTACCCGGCCGGCTCCTGGGGGCCGACTCCGGCGACGGAGCTGCTGGATCGCGACGGCTTCCGCTGGTGGCCGGTGAATGGCCAGCGCGAAGGCGAGGTTGTCTGGGTGTCCTCCGCCGTGGAGGGCAAGGAGCCGCATTAAAGTTGCCGGATGGGAATGGAAGTGTCGGAAGCTTGCTCGGTTTCGCCGTGCAGGCTTTTTTTTTCACCCCACAAAGTGACGTGGCCCCTACGGAGCTTATTCGTATTACTTTGCGGGGACCCCGGGATTATATTTCTTACGGTTTTTACCCAGCGGGCGGCGGGGGAGTTCTTACATTTGCCAATCAAAAGGGATATAATAAGAATGCATTCTTGCCGAAACGGAAGTGAACTATGTCCAGACGCTCCTTTCTGAAGTGGTTGATCGGGCTCACCGCGATGCTCGCGACGGCTTGGCTCGCCTTCTACAAATGGTTGTCCGGTTCGGACAGTCCGTATACGGTGCTGTCCAACGGAGACGCTGAGCCGGATCCGTCGCCCGCTACTTCCGTCAAGGTGACGCCGACCCCGGAGCCTCCGTCCGCGGTGCCGCTCCTGTCGCTGTTCGTGCTGAGCGATATGCACGTCTCGATGTATGACGCGACCACTTCCGAGAAGCTGAAGCTGGCGCTGAACGACGTGTCCGCCTTCGAGACGCCGGTCGATACCATTTTGCTGGGCGGGGACTTGACCGATTATGGCACCCCGATGGAGTACGGACTTTTGAAAGACATTCTGGCCGCCTATAAGCTGCCTAAGCTGCACGGCAATATGGGCAATCACGATTATTACGATGTCTGGATCGATAAGAACGGCGGCTTCAACACCGCGGCGCTCCCGAACGGGAAGACGGACGCCCAGTCCCGGCAACGGTTTCAGCAATTCCTGGGTTATGAGAAGCCGTACCACGCCGAAGTGATGAACGGGGTGCTGCTCGTCATGCTGTCGCAGGAAGCGTATATGCAGGAGCGTCCCGAAGTCGGGGAAGGCGCCTGGTACTCGGAGGAGCAGCTGCATTGGCTGAAGGCGAAGCTGGCGGAGCACACGGACGGGAAGCCGATCCTCGTACTGATCCATCAGCCTCTGCCGAATCAGGGAGAGGACGGCGGCTCGCACCGGCTTATTCCGGCCAAGGCGTTCCGGGACATGCTGAAGCCGTATCCGAACGTGTTCGTCGTCTCGGGGCATACGCACCAAGATTTCGACAACGGCACGACGCATTATATCAAAGAAACGTTCCACTGGATCGTGAACGCCTCCGTCGGACGAACGCGCTCTGGCGGTCAGGTGAAGTCGCAAGGCTTGTATGTGCAATTTTATAAAGATCGCGTGGAGCTGCGGGGTCGGGAATTCAGTAAAAAGGCTTGGATCGACGCAGCCCGGTGGAGCATTCCGCTGGAGCGGGCCAAAGCGTAATCGATAAGGGACAGAAGGGATAGACTGAATGAGTAACAATGCGATAAGTAACGAGATTGAATCCGAGATTGAGAAACGGCGCACGTTCGCGATTATTTCTCACCCCGACGCGGGGAAAACGACGCTGACCGAGAAGCTGCTTCTGTTCGGAGGGGCGATTCGTCTGGCGGGTGCGGTCAAAGGGCGCAAGGCCAGCAAGCACGCGACTTCCGACTGGATGGAGATTGAGAAGCAGCGCGGAATCTCCGTGACGTCGAGCGTAATGCAATTCGACTACAAGGGCCACCGGGTCAACATTCTAGATACCCCGGGCCACCAAGACTTCAGCGAAGACACGTATCGCACGCTCACCGCGGCGGACAGCGCCGTCATGCTGATCGACTCGGCCAAAGGGGTCGAGGCTCAGACGAAAAAGCTGTTCCAGGTGTGCCGGAAGCGGGGCATTCCGATCTTCACGTTCATTAACAAAATGGACCGCGAAGGCCGCAACCCGTTCGAGCTGCTGGAGGAGCTCGAGAATGTGCTCGGCATCCGGTCGTATCCGATGAACTGGCCGATCGGCTCCGGCAAGCAATTGTGCGGCGTCTACGACCGGAAGAAGACCCAGGTCGAGCTGTTCAAGGGCGACGACCACCAGGAGATCAGCGTGGCGCCGGTCAGCGGCTACGACGATGAGATCATTCGCGAGATGGCGGGTCAGCATCTGTATGACCAGCTGCAGGAGGATCTGATGCTGCTGGATGTGGCGGGCGACGAATTCGACTTCGAGAAGGTGCGGGATGGCGAATTAACGCCGGTGTTCTTCGGCAGCGCGATCAACAACTTCGGGGTCCAGACGTTCCTGGAGAACTTCCTGTCGCTCGCCCCGTCGCCGTCTCCGCGCAAGAGCAGCGACGGAGAGATCGAGCCGAGCTACGGCCCGTTCACCGGCTACGTGTTCAAGATCCAGGCGAACATGAACCCGGCGCACCGCGACCGTATCGCATTCCTGCGCATCGTGTCCGGCAAGTTCGAGCGCGGCATGAGCGTGAAGCACGTGCGGGCGGGCAAGGAGATCAAGCTGTCTCAGCCGCAGCAGTTCCTGGCACAGGACCGCGACATTGTCGACACGGCGTATCCGGGCGACATTATCGGGCTGTTCGACCCGGGGATTTTCCGCATCGGAGATACGCTGGCGCAAGGCAAGGAGCTCGTCTTCGACGAACTGCCGATCTTCTCGCCGGAGCTGTTCAGCAAGGTGACGATCAAGAACGCGCTGAAGCAGAAGCAGTTCCAGAAAGGGATCGACCAGCTGACCGAGGAAGGCACGGTGCAAGTGTTCCGCACGACGACCGGCTTCGACGAGATGATCCTGGGCGTTGTCGGCCAGCTGCAGTTCGAGGTCATGGAGCACCGGATGCGGACCGAATACGGGGTCGACATCCTCCTGCAGCGGCAGCCGTATCAGTTCGCGCGCTGGGTGATCGACGAGAAGCTCGATCCGACGAAGTTCCGCATCAACTCGCTGCTCGTGAAGGACAAGAAGGACAACTTCGTGGCGTTGTTCGAGAACGAGTATGCGATGCGGACGGCGATGGAAAAGATGCCGACGGCGAAGTTTTTGGAGACGGCTCCGTAAGGCAAGTTATAGAGCATTTGAGCATTTCCTTGTATGGAGGAAATGCTTTTTTCTTTTCGTAAAAACGAAATTTATACAACAACAATGCATCAAATATCAGTAATTATTTATTGAAAAACGATAAATATTGTGATAAAGTCAACATAAAATCAACCATAAGCGAGGGGCTTTTTATGAAGCGAGGAACAACACTTTTTTTAAAGGCGGCGGTTATTCTTATTGGCATCCCGGTTCTTGCTTTGTGCATCTTTTTGGTGCCTGAGATCGCGAACTTTGCAGTGGACTTGTATCCCGAGATGACTTATCTGAAATATCTCGTTTTTATCGATTTGTATGCATCGGCGATCCCTTTTTACATTGCCCTTTACCAGGCCTTTAGACTTTTATGCAATATCGACATGAACAAAGCGTTCTCGGAATTATCGGTAAAGGCCTTGAAGAATATAAAAAACTGCGCAATTGCAATCAGTATCGTGTATGTGGCAGGCATGCCGCTTTTCTATCTCCTGGCCGAGAAAGACGATGCCCCAGGGATCCTAGTAATCGGATTGATCGTGATTTTTGCCTCCATCGTGATTGCCGTTTTTGCCGCTGTTCTCCAAATGCTTTTGAAAGAGGCTATTGATATAAAATCCGAAAATGATTTGACGGTCTGAGGTGAAGAACATGGCGATTATAATCAATATCGATGTGATGCTGGCCAAAAGAAAAATGAGCGTAACCGAACTTTCGGATAGGGTTGGAATCACAATGGCAAACCTCTCTATCTTGAAAAATGGAAAGGCAAAAGCGATTCGATTATCCACTTTAGAGGCGATTTGTAAGGCTTTAGACTGTCAGCCTGGAGATCTTTTAGAATACAAAAATGACGAAACACTCTAGGATTAAGGGGATACCCTATGAAGGAACGTAATTCTACTTACAATATTCGCCATGCAACTCTGGGTTATCAAGCGGAGATTGAGCGGTTGAAAGTACAAGCGATGATGGGATGGGAGAAAGAGTTCCGTCACTTACAATGGTATGGACTCCAGAACGGCATGAGCGTGTTAGAGATTGGCAGTGGCCCCGGATTCATTACCGAACAACTCGTCAACAACTTACCGCAAAGTGAAATTACCGCTCTGGACATCGATTCAACCCTTCTGGACGAAGCTAAAGCCCGGTTGGATCGTATTCCTTCGTCCAACCTGCGATTTGTCCAATCCTCTGTATATGACACTGGTTTGCCTGACGACTCGTTTGATTTTGCTATTGCAAGGTTGCTCTTTCTGCATCTGCACCATCCAGCGGAGGCGGCCAGAGAGATTTATCGCGTGCTAAAGCCCGGGGGAAAGCTTGTTATCATTGATCTAGATGACGGAATTTTTGGTGCGATCAGCCCGAATATGAATTTGCTGCCTTCTGTCATAAACAAGTTGGCGGACCACCAAGCTTCCAAAGGGGGCAATCGCTATATCGGGAGGAGTTTGCCTCGACTCTTGGCCAAATCCGGTTATATCGATTTGGATATGGATGCCGTTATTCAGCATAGCGATCTTCATGGAATGGAAGGGTTTAAGCGGCAGTTTGATCTTAACCGGTTTAAGGTTTTTTACAAGAATGGAATTATTAACGAAGAGGAATTTGAGCAAATCCAACAGGCATCGGAGAATATTAACCATTCACCTGAAGCATACGCGATGATGACTTTTGTAATGGCTTGTGGCAAGAAGCCCGAGCATTTTTGAGCGCCGCTGTAGAGGAATCGTTTCCTGAAAAAGCTGGTGGCCTTTGTATAATAAAGGTCCGCCGGCTTTTTTGCTGATTCTAACCGAGAGTGAAAAGTAGATAGAACGCATGAAAGTGCATATTGTTCACACCAAGCTGTGTGCGCGATGCGTCGCAAGGTTCATCTTTGTGACGCAAAGTGCAGTTTCTTTTGCAGGGCCCCGACTCGTACGATGGTAACGGATCGATTAGATTACTACTTGTGCAGAAAGGGTGGAATGGTTTGGTGAAAAGAAGAATCTCAATGTGGTTGGTGCTGTTGATGGCGGTCGTCAGTCTGTTGGCCGGATGCACCGGGGGACAAGAAAACAAAGCCGGTCAAGCGGCGGAGGTCGCGGCGAAGGTGGAGGAAAAACCGAAAGAGCCGGTCACCATTACCTTCTATTTGCCGTACGCCGGGGATACGGCAACTTTCATGGAACAGTATGGGAATGCGATCGTCAAGAAATTTCCGCATGTTACTTTAAAAGTCCTCAACTCCCCGGATACAAACCCGGCCGGTCATCTGGCCAGCTTGCTTTCCGCCCAGGAACCGATCGATATTTTCCTCAACGGCGATACGAACCATTACCGCTACATTACGCCGTTTAATTTCCAATACGATTTAACCGAAATGATAAAGAAAACCGGCTATGATCAGAGCCGTCTCGAGCCAAGTACGCTAGAAGCGGTGAGAGCGCTTTCTCCAAAGGGGGAAATATATGCTTTGCCGCTAAGGATGAATGTAATGTCCCTTTTGTATAATAAAGACATTTTCGACAAGTTCGGGGTGCCTTATCCAACGGACGGCATGACATGGGACGAAGCATACGAGCTGGCTAAGCGGCTCACTCGTAAAGAAGGAGAAACGCAATACAGAGGCTTCATTACCCAATCTTACAGCATCGCTTGGCAAAACCAACTGTCCCTCGGATTCGCCGATCCCAAAACCGATAAACCGTTGTTCTACTCCGATGAGCGTTGGGCACAGTTGGTCAAGAACATAAACCGGTTCTACGAAATTCCGGGCAATGCCCTGGTGGAAGGCAGCTTTACCGGGATCAACAACTTGTTCTATAAAACGAAAGTAGCGGCCATGTATGCCGCCTCGATTCCTGGAACTCCGCAAGACGTGAATTGGGATTTGGTCACTTTACCGGAATTCGGCCACCTCCGCGGCGTCGGTTCGCAAGCCTCGCTCACATTGGCTTACGTCCTAAGCATCAGTAAGCATAAGGAACAAGCCTTTGATATCATCGCTTATATGACGAGTGATGAGTTTCAAACCGAAATGGCCCAAAAGGCACTTGGACTCCCGGTCATCACAACTCAATCGGCAAAAGACGCGTTCGGTAAAGACAATCCAAATTTGAAAGGGAAAAACCTGAAGGCTCTAGCGAAAAACAAACCGGCTGCTCCATTCCAGCAATCGCCTTATCAAGCGATTACGAACAACCAGCTCGAAAAGCTCTGGTACCAGCTCGGTAAAGGTCAGCTTGACATCAATACCACCTTGCGGATGGCGGATGAGAATGCCGTGAAGGAGATAGAAAAATTGAAAGCATCCGGTCAATAGGGAAGGACAAGAGGCTGACGACAAGTGTCGTCAGCCTCTGATTTTGGGGGACGCCCGGGAGAGGCGGCCGCTGACAAGGAGAGTTAATGAAGGTTCGCCCTGCCTGCGGCTCACCCCGCCTGCGGCTCGTCCGCGTTGGCAGCCGCCCTCGGCAGCCGGAGCCGTATCGTAGTGCCGAGCCCCGGCTCGCTCCTCACCTCAATCGTGCCGCCATGCGCCTCCACGAGCTGCTTCACGATCGACAGCCCGAGCCCGGTCTCGCTCTTCTCCTTCACCCGCGACGGGTCGGCCTTGTAGAAGCGGTCCCACATTTGCTCCACCTGCACCCGGGTCATCCCTCGGCCTTGATCGGCCACCTCCAGCACCGTGTGCGTGTCCTGTTCCTCCGCGCTCAGGCGGACCGTCCCGTAGTCCGAGAACTGAATCGCGTTCTTGACGAGATTGATCATGATCTGCATCAGCCGATCATAATCGCCGTAGATCCTCGCGGTGTCGGCGCACTGCACTTCGAGCCGGAGCTTCTTCTCGGCGGCGAGCAGCTCGAGCGATTCGCCGACGACCTCGAGAATGTCAGCGGCGCGATGCCACTCGAGATCGAGCTGGACTTGGTTCGTCCGGATCCGCTCCATGTCCATCAGCTCGTTGATGAGCCGGATGAGACGGAACGTCTCCTTCTCGATGATCGAGTAGTACTTCGCCTGCTCCTCGGGTGCGACGAGGTTGTTGCGGAAGCCCTCGATAAGGCCGCGGATCGAAGTGAGCGGCGTACGCAGCTCGTGCGACACGTCGCTCATGAATTGCTGCCGGCGCGCTTCGAACCGCGCGAGCTTCTCCGAGGCCTCCTGGAGCTGCTGCGCCATGGAGTTGAAGTCGCGGGATAAGTCGCCGAGCTCGTCGGTGCGTTTTTCCTCCAGCCGCACGGCGTAGTCGCCTTCCGCAATCCCGCGGGTCGCGAGCTGAAGGCGGCGAACGCGCCGGCTCATGCTGCGGGACAGCCAGAAGCTGATCGCCAGGACGAGCACGAGGAAGCATCCGCCGGCCGCGAGCACCGTCCGGTTCATTCCGCCGACGATGCCGGAGAATCCCTGCACCGGAGATAAGGCGAAGAGATAGATGTAGTCCTTCTCCCCGAGAGGCCGGACCAGCTTGGGTGCGACCATGATGGAGGCGGATACGCCCTCAACGGAATCCAACAGGAAGACGGCGTCGTTCTGCACATGGAAAATTTGCTTGCGCAACCGGTCCAAGAGCGCTTTGTTCCTCCAGTCCGTCGTGGCCAAGGCGGGGATGTTCACCACATCGCCTTTGCGGTCGAGCGCGATGATCGAGATTTTGCGCTCCGTCAGCAGCAGCTTGTACGTGGCGAGCTGCTGCTCGGCCTTCGTCCGCTCTTCGCGTGTCAGTGCGCGGGCCGCGACTTTCGCGGCGGCGAGCAGCTCCTCGCTCTTATTCTTGTAAAGGATCGAATGCTTGGCGAAATAGTAGAAGCCGAATGCTAGAGGTATAAGCAGCAGCAGGGCGATAAACAAGTGGCTGAGAAATTGCCGTTGAAAAAAAGTAAAGCGGTATCGCGGCATCCGAAGCTTCATCCGCTATTCCTCCAGCTTGTAGCCCACGCCCCACACCGTGGCAATCCACGGACGATCCGGCGTTGAGATTTTGTTGCGCAATCGCTTGATATGGACGTCCACCGTCCGGTCCTCGCCGAGGTAATCATAGCCCCACACTTGCTCGATGAGCTGTTCGCGGGAGAACACTTGCCTCGGATTCCGGATGAAGAGGTGGAGCAGCTCGAATTCCTTGGGCGTGAGCGGAGCGAGCTTGCGCCCCCCGGCGGTCACTTCCCGACTCCGCGGATCGACGCTGAGCTCTTTATAACGAAGGAGGCCATCCTCCTCGCGATCGTCGAGCAGATCGGGCGCCGTGGCGAGACCGCGCTCAGGAGCCTTATACCGGCGCAGCACCGCATGAATCCGGGCCATGAGCTCGAGCGGACTGAACGGCTTGGTCACGTAATCGTCGGCACCCAGATTCAGACCCAGAATCCGGTCCTGCTCCTCCGTCCGGGCGGTCAGCAGAATGATCGGTACCGCATTGCGCTGCGCCCGCCACTCCTTGCAGAGCTGAATCCCGTCTTTGCCGGGCAGCATCCAATCCAGCAGGACGAGGTCCCAGGGCTGCGCAGCCATCAGCCGATCGGCCTCGTGGCCGTCGTAGACGAAAGTGGGCTCGATCTTTTCTTGAAGCAAAAACAGCCGAAGCATCTCGCAGACCGACCGGTCGTCTTCAGCAATCAACAGGTTCAAGCTCATGTAGGCGCTGCCCCTCCGTCTCGTCACACACTTGACATGACTCTAGCATATTCGACCGATAGAGAGGACGCAACCATTTCCTGAGCATGCCGAAATACCGCTCCTGGCAGCAGGATCCGGTATCCGGCAAAAAGAATGGAACGAGGGTGCGGCTTACAAGTTGTCCTTGAGCGTTTGCACCATCTGGTTCTGGGCGGTCGGGTCGCTGTGATCCCATATGATTTCGAACAGCACCCCGAGCCCGGGCAGCAGCTTCTCTTCCTGGTGTACGGAATCCATGATCACTTCATGCAATTGCTCGGTCGTATTGTTTTTCACCTGGCCAATAATCGCTTGTCGCAAATCCAAATCCATTCGAACAAGTCCCTCCATCGTAAGCTAATCTTGGACCTTCCGGTCATCTGGGTTAGCTTGCTCAATTTCTACGACAACATGTATGCGGCGCGAATGCTTTAGGGGAACCGGTATGAAATATGCTATAATGTTGGAAAATAACCCGTAGATACGCGTGGGAGGGCTTGCGGTATGAAACAGAAGCAATTCGCGATCATCGGCATGGGACGGTTTGGCTCAAGCGTGGCCAGATCGTTGCATACCCTGGGGTATGAAGTGCTGGCGATCGACTCTAGCGAGCAGAGGACGCAAGAGGTCGTCAATATGGTCACCCATGCGGTGCAGGCGGACTCCACCGACGAGGAGGCGCTCCGCGCCTTGGGCATCCGCAATTTCGACGTCATCGTCGTGGCGATCGGGGAAGACATCCAGGCGAGCATTCTCACCACGCTGATCTTGAAGGACATGGGCGTGCCGGCCCTGATCGTCAAAGCGCAAAACGAGCTCCACGGCAAAGTGCTCACGAAGATCGGCGCGGACAAGGTGATCTATCCCGAGCGTGACATGGGGGTGCGGGTGGCGCATCACCTCATCTCTCCCAATATTCTCGACTACATAGAATTATCGGACGACTACAGCATCGCCGAGATTAGGGCTTCCCACTCGATGTTCGGCAAAAGCTTGCGGGAGCTCGACATTCGGGCCAAGTACGGCTGCAACGTGATGGCGCTCAAGACCGGGGACAAGATGAATATTGCGCCGTACGCGGAAGATCAGATCAAGGAAAACGACATCCTCGTCGTCGTCGGCCGCAACGAGAATTTGCAGCGGTTCGAAGAGACGTTCTCGGAGTAGACCGTGATGCATATCGCTTCGGTACAAAATGCGCGGGTTAAGCTGTGGAGCCAGCTGCTGGACAAAAAAGGACGGGACAAGCAAGGGCAGTTCCTCATAGAAGGCGTTCACCTCGTGACGGAGGCGATCCGTTCGGGCGCGCCCATCGACGCGGTGGTCTACTCGGAAGCGCGGGGGATCCCGTCGGAGGTGGACCAAGCGGCTACGGAGGCGGTGGAAAAGGCAAGGGCCGGAGCGGGAGCGGGTGCACCGGCATTCGAGTGGATCAGCGTCAGCGAGGATGTGCTGCTGAAGTGCTCGGACACGCAGACGCCGCAAGGCATCTTCGCCGTCGTGAACAAGCCGGCATGGAGTCTCGAGGTGTTGTGGAGCGGAGGTGGACAGGATCAGCCCGGCCGTCGGGGCCGCTCCGGCGAGCCGCTCGTAGTCGTAGTCGACGGGGTCCAGGACCCCGGCAACCTCGGCACGATCATCCGCAGCGCGGATGCGGTGGGCGCGACGGCGGTCGTGCTCGGGCGGGGTACTGTCGACCTCTACAACCCCAAGACGGTTCGCTCCACGATGGGCTCGCTGTTCCACCTCCCGATCGTGGAGGCGGAGCTTGGGCCGCTGCTCGAGGAGGCCGGCGAGCGCGAGCTGCAGCTCGTCGTAGCGAGCCTGCAAGCGAGCGAGTCGTGCTATGCCGTCGATTTCACCCGCGGCACGTGGTTCATCGTCGGCAATGAAGCTCGAGGCGTGTCCGAGACGGCTTCCCGGCTCGCGAACCGCCGTGTCATTATCCCGATGGCGGGCGACGCGGAATCGCTGAACGTGGCGATGGCCGCCACGGTGCTGTTGTTCGAGGCTTCCCGGCAGCGGCTGACTTGAGTTGGCTCATGTACAACCCCGATTCGTCCCGCAGGACGGTTCGGGGTTGTTTGCACGCGTGCCGAAGCGGCGGTGAGGATAGGAAGGCTGCTGAAGCACGCAGAGCTTATGAATGGACGGCAAGGTCGCTATGACTAAGATAGCTCCGTTAGATCCCATCCGGATCCGACGGGGCTATTGCGTTTCTTTAGGGAAAAGTGCGCATCCTTGTAGGATGCGGGACCCTGTATGTAACGTTTCAAACGGTCCGGACGTTTCTTATTATGCCAAACAATGAAGTCAGGAAAGAAGGTGAAACCCATTTGACAGCGGTTGATCCAAAGTACATCGAAGAAGTATGCTCGGCTACATGGGAAGCTTTATACCGGTTCGTTTATTTTAAGGTTCAAAACCGCGAAGAAGCGGAGGATATCACCCAGGAAACCTATGTAAAAGCCTTCTCTTATTTGCAAAATGGAAAAGTGGCTCCGAACAAATATATCGCCTTTCTGAAAAAGGTGGCTACCAATTTGCTGCGGGATGTTTGGCGCAAAAAGAAACGCAGGGGGATCCCCGTCAGTATAGAATCCATCCATCCGAAATTTTATGCGGTCGGAGATCACGCCGAAACTAGCACTCAGCGTCATTTTATAGAAAATGCCTTAGCGAAGCTGAATGAAGAGCAGCGCACCGTGATTAAATTACGAATTCTCTCCGGGTTATCGGTCGCCGATACCGCTCGGGTCATGAAGAAAGAAGAAGGGGCCATTCGTGTCATGCAGCATCGGGCCTTAAAAAATTTGGCCGATATTCTGAAAACGACTAAGGATGCGGAGGAACAAAATCCATGAATGAAATGGAACGGAAAGTATCCGATTATATCGATAGGTTGAATGAAGAGCGAAAACCTGACGAAGACGAGCAGGCTTCGGAAGAGTTAGTCGAACTTTATCAGACAATAAGATTGGTACGCAGCTTGAAGGAGCCCGCCATGCCGGGACCCGATTATCCCATGAAACTGGTTCAATCCGTTGCAGATCAGCTTCCGCGAAGGCATCGTCCAAAGTCCAAATGGAGCTGGATCCTCGGCGTAGCCGGTGTGGCCCTCTTAGTTCTTTTGCTGAACTTCACGATCCCCCTCGGCAACACCAATGTGGTCCATGCCATGGAAAAGGCTTTTCGTAATGTGCAAGCGTACCATGGAACACTTGAAATCGTAGAAACAAACGCAAACGGGGAATCTGCAAAGCAAGCGAAATTGGAGGTTTGGGCGGATAAAGAGGGACGTTATTATATCCAAGGTTTGGAAGGGCCCAACAAGGATCTCGTCACGGTCAATAATGGACTAAGGAAATGGCAGATTCAGTCCGGCCCCAAACAAGTCCATCTCTTCCCGGCCTTCCCGGACTCCTATCGGTTTCAGTTTGAGCTGGGCAATGAAATTCAGGAAGTGAGAAATGCTTCATCCGCGACGGAGGTTGGCGAAGATACGGTGGCCGGAAGAAGAACGACTATTCTGGAGGTGACCCCAAAAGGCGGATTGCCGTACCGGATATGGATCGATAAGGAAACCAAGCTTCCGCTGCAAAAACAAACGGCCCTGTATCATGGCATTCAATATAACATCACTTACACGCAAATCGAGTTCACCAATGCCATCCCCGAGCCATTGATCGCATATCGTCTGCCTGAGGGCTTTAAGGAGATTGACACCAACCCTGAACAATTCGTAACCGATCTGAACGAAGCACAAGGCGTCGTCGGCTATGCCCCAAGAACGCCTGAGCTCCTCCCGACCGGATACTTCCAAGACCGATTCTCCGTCATTCCGGATAAACATCTTGTGAAGATTTATTACAGCGCACCGACTAAAAATTACCGGGTTCTCTTAGAACAAAGCCCATCGACTGGGGAGCTGAAGCCTGTTCCCAACGCAATAATTGGCCGCATGAACAACGGGATCGTTGAGATCCAGGCACCTAGAGCGGAGGATTCGGGAACAAGCTCCGTTAGATGGCGGCAGGACGGAGAGGAATACTCCGTAATGGGCGATGCTCCATTAGAGGATCTGCTATCTTTCGCCAAAGGGATCATGAACGGCACGCTGGAAATTCCTTCAGGAAATGAAACGGCTGCGAAACCTCAAGTTCAAGTTCCCTACGACTTAACCGTTGAAACGAATGATCAAAAAAGCGTCGATTCGGGCAGCTCTCCATGGAAGCTCGACCCCATCTATGCAGCACAGGTGTTTGTTAGTTTACAGATGTCTCCTCAAGGCATTACCGGTGAATACCCGATTCAGATGGAGGATCTGGCCATCGTGAACAATAACGGTAAGGAAGCGGTCGTTACGGTAAGCGACGAAAGCTCTCCCATAAGAAAAGTTTACTTGCAGCGACTGGTAAGGCAGGACTCAACAGGAATATGGACCGTCGTCGGTTATGATCCGAGATGAAAAATAAAGACAGCCGGACAGAGATGTCCGGTTTTTTGTGTTTGAATTCTGTATATTCAAAAACAAACAAACATGCTATGATAAAAACAAACACAAACAAAATATCTTGGAGGCATGGACTCATGGTACAAAGCTTATGGGATTCTTCGAAGGCGGCGGAATGGCAGAGCGGCCTGGAGCAGCTCGTCTACCGCTCCAACATCATCGGTGCGGACCGTCGCGTCTGCAACTGGGGCGGGGGCAATACGTCGAGCAAGACGGTCGTGAAGGATTTTCGCGGCCGCGACGTCGAAGTGATGTTCGTGAAGGGCAGCGGCTCGGACCTCGCGACGATGAAGGCCGGCAATTTCACCGGCTTGCGCATGGACGATATCCGTCCGCTGTTCGAGCGGGAGTCGATGACCGACGAAGAGATGGTCGGCTATCTGGCGCATTGCATGATCGACGCCAAGCACCCTCGCGCCTCGATCGAGACGCTGCTGCACGCATTCCTGCCGTTCAAGCATGTCGACCACACACATCCGGACGCGATCATCAGCCTATGCTGTGCGGACAACGGCCGTGAGCTGGCGAAGGCGATCTTCGGCGACCGCTTCGTCTGGGTGCCGTATGTACGCCCGGGCTTCACGCTGTCCAAGATGATCGCCCAGGGCGTCCTGGACAATCCGAACGCCGAGCTGGTACTGATGGAGAAGCACGGGCTCGTCACGTGGGGCGACACCTCCGAGGCGTGCTACGCCAAGACGATCGCCATCATTAGCGAGGCGGAGGCGTTCATCGAGGCACGCGTCGAGGAGGCGAACCTGTTCGGCGGCGTCAAGCACGAAGCGTTGGCCGCCGACGTTCGCCGGAGCATCGCCGCGCAGGTGATGCCGACGATTCGCGGGGCCGTGAGCGACGCGAAGAAGATGCTCCTGACGTTCGACGACGGGGCGGACGTGCTGCAGTTCGTTGGCGGCCGCGATGCCGCCGAGCTGTCGCAGGTCGGCGCGGCGTGCCCGGATCATCTCGTGCATACGAAGGTCGTGCCGCTGTATATCGACTGGACGCCGGACGCGGACGATGTCGAAGGGCTCAAGACGTCCCTGAAGGAAGGCGTCGCCGCGTACAAGGAGCAATACCGCGCGTACTTCGAGCGCAACAAGAACGAGGGCGACGTCATGTTCGAAGCGGCGCCGCGCGTCATCCTCATCCCGGGCGTCGGGATGATCAACACCGGCAAGAGCTGGGCGATGGCGCAGGTGAGCGGAGCGCTCTACCACCGGGCGATCGCCGTCATGCGCGGCTCGACCGCACTTGGCCGCTTCGTCTCTCTGAGCGAGAACGAATCGTACAACGTGGAATATTGGCCGCTCGAGCTGTATAAGCTGACGCTGGCGCCGCCGGAGGCGGAGTTCTCCCGCAAGGTCGCGTTCATCACAGGCGGAGCGGGCGGCATCGGCAGCGAGACGGCGCGCCGTCTCGTCTCGGAGGGCGCGCATGTCGTGCTCGCGGACTTGAATCTCGAGGGCGCGCAGAAGGTCGCGGACGAGATCAACGCGAAGTACGGCGAGCATCGCGCCATCGCCGTGAAGATGGACGTGACGAAGGAAGAGGACATCGAAGCGGCCTACGCCGAGACGGCGATCCAGTTCGGCGGCGTGGACATTATCGTCAACAACGCCGGCCTGGCCACATCGAGTCCGTTCGATCAGACGTCGCTCAAGGAATGGAACTTGAACATCAATGTGCTCGGCACCGGCTATTTCCTGGTCGCGCGCGAAGCGTTCAAGCTCATGAAGCAGCAGGGCATCGGCGGCAACATGGTGTTCATCGGGTCCAAGAACTCGGTCTACGCCGGCAAGAACGCAACCGCCTACAGCGCGGCGAAGGCGCTGGAAGCCCATCTCGCCCGCTGCATCGCGGCCGAGGGCGGCGAGTTCGGCATCCGTGTGAATACGATCCTGCCGGACGCGATCCTGCAAGGGTCGGCGATCTGGAACGGCAGCTGGCGCAACGAGCGAGCCGCCGCGTACGGTATCGAGCCCGACCAGCTGGAAGAATACTACCGCAAACGGACTACATTACTCGTGAACATCTTCCCGAAAGACATTGCCGAAGGCGTCGCCTTCTTCGCCTCGTCGAAGGCGGACAAGACGACGGGCTGCATGCTGACGATCGACGGCGGCGTTCCGGCTGCCTTTACCCGCTAATTCCGGATCATTCCCAGAGGCGAAGGAGCATATCCCTATGCATAGAGCGCATGGCGAAACGTTATGGTTCATCCCCGACGGCTACATTCCCCCGACGAGCGCGCCGGGCGAATACGAGAGCCACGAATCGGTCTGCGTCCTGAATACGGGTTCGGAGGACGCAACCGTCCGCTTCACGATCTACTTCGAAGACCGCGACCCGATCGAAGACATCCCGTACATCGTCCCCGCACGACGGACGAAGCACATTCGTACGAGCGGCTTGACTATGGACGGGGAGGGGATTCCGAAGGGCGTCCCCTACGCGATCGAGGTGAAGAGCGATATTCCTGTAATCGTACAATATTCCCGGTTGGACGCGACCCAGGCGGAAAACGCGTTGATGAGTGTGATGGCGTATCCATTACGATAATCGAAGGGACGGTTGAGTTGAGATGACGACACAAGAGCTGCAAGCGCAATACGAGTGGGCGAAAGGCCTGTACGCCCGGCACGGCATCGATGTGGAGCGGGTGCTGGACGAGCTGGCGAAGATCAAAATCTCGATGCATTGCTGGCAGGGCGACGATGTCAAAGGCTTCCTGTTCAATGAAGAGCTGAGCGGAGGGATCTCCGTTACCGGCAACTACCCGGGTGCGGCCCGCTCGGCAGCCGAGCTGAAGCGCGATCTCGAGCTCGCGTTCTCGCTCATTCCCGGCAAGCACAAGCTGAACCTGCATGCGATCTATGCGGACACCGACGAGAAGGTCGATCTCGATCAGCTCGAGCCGCGTCACTTCCAGGGTTGGGTTGATTGGGCGAAGGAGCATGGCCTGGGGCTCGACTTCAACCCTACCTGTTTCTCCCACCCGAAGGCGAGCGACGGCTTCACGCTCAGCCATCCGGATCCCGAGATCCGCGAGTTCTGGATCGAGCACTGCAAGCGTTCGCGCCGGATCGGCGCCTACTTCGGCGAGCAGCTCGGGCAGACGTGCGTCACGAACGTCTGGGTGCCGGACGGCTATAAGGATAAGCCGGTCGATCAACTGGCGCCGCGCCAAAGGCTGAAGGCTTCGCTCGATGCGGTATTCGCTGAGCCTCTCAATCCCGCCCACAACCTCGACGCAGTCGAGAGCAAGCTGTTCGGCCTCGGCTCGGAAGCTTACGTCGTCGGCTCGCATGAGTTCTACATGGGCTACGGGATGCAGAACAACAAGCTCATCTGCCTCGACGCCGGCCACTTCCACCCTACGGAGACGATCTCGGGCAAGCTGAGCTCGCTGTCCCTGTTCACGGACGGGATTCTGCTGCACGTGAGCCGTCCGATGCGGTGGGACAGCGATCATGTCGTGACGTTCGACGACGAGCTGCAGGACATCGCCCGCGAGCTTGTGCGCCACAATCTGCTCGGCACGACGCACATCGGGCTCGACTTCTTCGACGGCAGCATCAACCGCGTAGCCGCATGGGTCATCGGGACCCGCAACACGATCAAGGCGCTGCTCCGCGCGATGCTCGAGCCGGCCGACCGGCTGAGGCAAGCGGAGCTGCAAGGCGATTACACGACCCGCCTCGCGCTGCAGGAGGAGTTCAAATCGTACCCGTTCGGCATTATCTGGGATGCGTATTGCGAGCGGATGGGCGTGCCGACCCGCGAGAGCTGGCTGGACCGCGTGAAGGCCTACGAAGAGCAAGTTCAGCTTAAGCGGGGGTAGCCGGGATGACGCATGTACTCGCTTATGACCTGGGGGCGAGCAGCGGGCGAGCGCTGCTCGGCCGGCTGACCGACCGCAAGATCGAGGTGGAGGAGCTGCACCGCTTCTCCAACGACCCGGTGCAGGTGGGCGACCGCCTGCACTGGGACATCCTCCGCCTGCTGCATGAGATGAAGCAGGCGCTGCTTGCGGCGAAGCATCGCAAGCTCGAGCTCGCGAGCCTCGGGATCGACTCCTGGGCTGTCGATTTCGGCCTGATCGGCCAAAACGGCGAGCTGCTGGGCAACCCGTACCATTACCGCGACCGGCATACGGACGGGATGCTGGAGCAGCTGTTCCAGCGCATTCCGGCGTCGGAGATTTTCTCGCGGACGGGGATTCAATTCCTGCCGTTCAACTCGATCGTGCAGCTGTTCGCGCTGAAGCAGGCGAATTCGCCGCTGCTGCGGGAAGCGAGCCGGTTCCTGATGATCCCGGACCTGCTCCGGTACTTCCTGACCGGGGAGATGCGCAATGAGTTCTCCAACGCGACGACGACGCAGCTGTACAATGCAGTGGACAACCGCTGGGATGAGGAGCTGCTCGGCCGGATCGGCATTCCCGCCGACTGGTTCGGCCCTGTCGTGCAGCCCGGCACCCAGGTCGGGAGCCTGCGCGCATCGCTCTGCGACGAGCTGGGTATCGCGCCGGTCCCGGTCTACGCCGTGGCCGAGCATGACACCGGCTCCGCCGTAGCCGCGGTCCCGACCGTGGACCGTTCCTTCGCCTACTTGAGCTGCGGCACGTGGTCGCTGATCGGGACGGAGGTCGACCGTCCGGTGCTGACGGAAGCGGCTCGACAGTCGAACTTCACCAATGAAGGCGGTGTAGACGGCACATACCGGCTGCTGAAGAACATCATGGGGCTATGGCTGCTCCAGGAGAGCCGCCGGGAGTGGGAGCGCGCCGGCAGCTCGTACACATTCCCGGAGCTAGTCCGGATGGCGGAGCAAGCGGCGCCGTGCCGGGCTTGGATCGACCCCGACGACGAACGGTTCCTGCCCCCGGGCGACATGCCGGCACGTATCCGCCAGTATTGCGCGCAGACGGGGCAGCAGGCGCCGGAGGAGCCGGGCGCGGTCGTCCGTTGCATTCTCGAGAGCCTCGCTTTAAAATATCGGTATGCCTTGGAGGTCACGGAACGGCTGTCCGGACAATCGTTCGGCGGTCTTCATATGGTCGGCGGCGGGATCAACAATACGCTGCTGTGCCAGTGGACGGCGAACGCCATCGGCAAGCCGGTGTGGGCCGGCCCCGCGGAGGGCAGCGCGATCGGGAACCTGGTCGTGCAGTGGATCGCGCAGGGCCAATTCGCCGACATCTGGGAAGCGCGGCAGGCGATCCGGGACTCGTTCCCGGTGACCGTCTACGAGCCGTCCGATCAGACGGCCTGGCAGGACGCGTACGGCCGCTTCCTTGCCGTGACGGGGTTATGAAGGTGTCCAGAGCAAGCCTAGATAGATCATGTTAGGAAAAGAGGGCAGCTATGCTGGTTGCGGAGCGGTATGAGAAAATTGTTCAGCTGGTCAATGAGCGAGGCAGCATCCGTGTCACGGAACTGAGCGAGCTGTGCCAAGTTACCGAGGAGACGATCCGGCGCGACCTCGACCGGCTGGAGCGGGCCGGCCGGCTGCGCCGATCGCACGGCGGGGCGGTCAGCGTGAAGGACTACCAGGGGCAGCAGCCGCCGGAGATCCCTTACGCGGAGCGGGAGATTACGCGTGCGGAGGAGAAGAAGCGGATCGCGCTCGAGGCGGTCAAGCTGATCCGGCCGCATGACCGGATCCTGCTCGACGCGAGCTCGACCGCCTGGTACATGGCGTCCAGCCTGCCGGATATCCCGCTCACGGTGTTGACGAATTCGATCAAAGTCGCCGTCGAGCTGAGCGCGAAGGAGAAGATCGAGGTCATCTCCACGGGCGGCATCCTCGCGGCGCGCTCGCTGTCTTATGTCGGCCCGCTGGCCGAACGGTCGCTCGACGCGTATCACGTCGACAAGGCGTTCCTCTCGTGCAAGGGCGTTCACCTCGACCGCGGCTTAAGTGAATCGAACGAGCTGCAGGCTCGGGTGAAGATGAAGATGATCGGCATGGCCGATCAAGTCGTGCTGCTCGCCGACTCGAGCAAGTTCGGCGTCCAGGCGTTCACGCACGTAGCCGACCTGGGCGAGGTCGACGCGATCGTGACCGACCGCCGGCTGCCAGGCGAGATGTACGACGTCTTGACCGAGCGGGGCATCGCGGTTACGACGGTTTAAACGACCAAAAACCTCAGGAGCACTAGTAGCTCCTGAGGTTTTCATTTGACGGTTAGGACCCGAGCTTTCGATCGATATACCCCTTGATGTCTTTCACCAGCTGGATGGAAGCTTCGATCTCCACTTTACGGGTCGATACGCTCTCTACGCTGCAGCCGACGGGGATGCCTTTCTCCAGGCCGAACTCGAACAGCTCTTCGAAGATCGTCCGGGACTGATGCAGAGACTTCTCCAGAATGTCGGCCGAGTGCACAAGGTCGTTCTCGAGCCACCTCGGCATGCTGATGCCCAGCCATTTCATGAATGCCAGTGTCTTGGGAGAGCCGCACGGCGCCAAATTGAACAGAATCGGCACCATCTCAAGTCCATGCTCGCGTCTGTAATAGTAATAATCGGACAGCAGGTCCTTGGACGCTTCTATGTTATAGGTCGCCTGTGAGACGAAGAATCGGCACCCTTGACGGATCTTGTTCACCATGCGCAGGTGCTCGTCGCCATACTTCAGATGCCGTTCTGGGATGACGACCCCGCCGAAGAGCAGCCGGCCGTTCAATTCCCCGCTCAACGCGTAGCTGTCCGCCAGCGTCGACTTGACCGGCTGCGTGCGCGAAGCGGCTCCGACGAACACGGCGAACCGGTCCCGGTCCGCGTCGCTCGCGATCCACTCGGCCTGCTCCGCTTTCGTATATTTGCCGACACACCGATAGATGATTTTCGGCAGATCGAGTGCGGCCATATAATGCTCGCTGTACTCGGTAGGATCGACGAAGGTCGTATAGGGAAAAGGCCGCTCCTGGTCGACCCGGTCGCTTTCTTCTTGGACGTCGTACAGGATAAGGGCATCCATGTTCACATCCCGCAGCCGTTCGCATTGCTTGCGGGCGATTTCGGCCAGCTGCTCCGGAGGCGTATTCGCTTTGGGCGGCGTCATGCCGTAAGAGAGAATGCCGGCCTGCTTTCCGATGATTTTTTCTTTTAAATTCATACGCTACATCCTCGATTCCCGCTCATTCCGATCGGCTTTGGTTATCGCTTCCCAGTCCTATATTCGCTATGAAGCGGGCGGTTCCTTCTCGGGACCGGCTGTAACTTTTTACATCCGGGAATCCGAAGCCGTAAGATAGGGCCGGGAGAGGTCGTCTTTTTGACGGGACAGCTGCATACACTGGGTAAGGAAAAATCGGACCGATGCTTCCAGATCGGAGAGGATGCCCTGTGTTCAAGCGCCGCTGGCGTAGCCGCTCCACGAAGAAAAGCAAACGGAAGACGTTTTTTATAGCGCTCCTCATCGCCTTCCTGTTCTTCATCCAATCGTTCATCTACATCGACCGCAATCTGTGGCCGCCGCTGATGAACCTGGCGAAAGTCCGGGTGAAGCAGATCGCCACGGAAGCGATCAACAATGCGATCTCCGAACGCATTTCCCAGGGGACGGACTTGGAGCGGCTGATCGAGTGGAAGATGGCGACGAACGGCAAGATCAACGGCTTCATGCTGAATTATTCGGAGCATATGCGAATTCGCTCGCAAGCGGTGGAAACGGTACAGACGGCGCTGCAGGGGCTGCAGGAGATTCCGGAGCATATCCCGCTCGGCCAAGCGATGGATAGCGCCATCATCGCCTCGTTCGGCCCGAAGGTGCCGATCAAGCTCCTGCCGGCCGGCTCGGTGAAGGTCGACCTGAGCACGCGTCAGCAAAATGCAGGGATCAATATGATTCTCGTCGAGGTGTATATCAAAATTACGGCGGAGGTCTCGATCATCATCCCGTTCGACTCGGAGCCGGAGGTGGTCGACACGGAGATTCCGATCTCATACGTCCTCGTCGTCGGCGATGTGCCGATGTACTACATGGACAACAAGGGGAACCCGACCAACGGCTCCCCGGCGCTGCCGCCGAGCATCTCGCTGCCCGGAGTGAAGGGCGAGGGGGCCGCCGGCAGCGGGGTCAGTCAGACGAGTCCGACCGCGGGGGCGGGCGAGAGCAAACCTGCGGGGGCTACGCCCGGCACGGGAGAGAGCAAGTCCGGGCATTAAGAAAACCCACATAGTGATGTGGGCCACTAGATTAACTCGTCGGTTTCCTGTTGCGCAGCCGGTCTTCCCGTTCCCATTTGCGCAAATACGGATACGGATCGAACGACCATTCCTTCGTCCCGTTATCGCGATACAGCCCGTAATGCAAGTGCGGGGGGAACTTCCCCTGCGTACCCGGCTTGCCGTAGCCGGAGCTGCCGACCCAGCCCAGCACCTGCCCCGGCTTCACGATGTCGCCCTGCTTCAATGATTTGTCGAAGCCGGAGAGATGGGCGTAGTAATGGTACACGTTGTTCAGGTCACGCAGCCCGACGCGCCAGCCGCCGTAATTGTTCCAGCCCTTCACTTCCACGATGCCGTAGCAGGTGCTGCGGACCGGAACCCCGTAACTCGCGAACAGGTCGGTTCCCTCGTGGATCCGAGCGCCGCCCCAGCCTCGCGCGGCCCCCCACGTGCCCCGGTACGAATACTCGGAGGTCACGGGGAGCGGAAAGGCATGCTCATGCAGGTCGAGTCGGTCGAACGTTTCATAGATTTTGACGAACTGCTCGATTCGTTCGATCGCCCGCGTATTTTTGTATGTTTCCTGGAGCGCCTGCTTCAGCTGATCGGGCTGCGTTCCATGCCGGGCCAGATGGGCCGCCGCCGTCGACAGAAGGTCCAGATCGTTGTTGCGGTCCGCGAGCCCGTCGCCTGACCCGTCCCGCCCTCGGCCGCCGAACACGGCGATGCTGCGCAGATCCGTATCTTCATGATCGGGATTGTTCATGCCGACCCATTCCAGCTCCGAGTAATAAATGCCGATGAGCCCGTCTTTGCGAAGCGGCCGCTTCTTCGGATTGGCGATGCTGAGCGAGCGTTCGTATTGATCCACAGCGGCGAGATAAGACCAAGGAATGCCGGACGCCTGGCTCGCTTGGTCGAGCAGCACTTTGCGCTCGGCGAATATTTCTTTCATCGGCTTGTCGGCCTTGGAGCCGGAAGCCGGCGCCGCCGTTTCGGCGCGACTTCGCGAAGGGGACGCAGTCCCCATCCACACCAGGCTAACCGCGAGCAGCACGGCGGCCCAGGGCTTAAACGAACGTTTCATCGAACTTCCTCCCAGAAGCAAAGATGGATACATATAGCATGCGCCCGACTTCGGTAGACTATGCCAAGCCGATCTATGCTCCATTTACAAGGGACGGGCGGGTTTGCTACGATACGAGTAACTGCGGAAACGCGATCCGTCCTGTTACGAAGCGCGTTTCGTTCGCTATCCGCGTAAGGAGGATTCCTCATGTTCCAGCATCGCACCGAGCATACGGAAGAAGGCATGGTGCTTATTCAAACGAATTTGGACGATATGAACCCCGAATACTGTTCGTACGTGATGGACCGGTTGTTCGAGGCGGGGGCCAATGACGTGTTTTGGATCCCGATTGTGATGAAAAAAGGGCGTCCCGGCTTTATGCTGAACGTCCTGTGCTCGGAGGAGCGGCTCACGGAGATGGAAGACGTCATTTTCCGCGAGACGACGACGCTCGGGCTGCGCTATCTCCGCGCGGACTGCCACCGGCTTGGCCGGGCGTTCGTGAAGGTGGATACGCCTTGGGGGGCCATAACGGTCAAGACCGGCACATATAAAGGCGAGCTCGTCCAAGCCGCTCCGGAATTCAAGGAATGCGAGCAGGCCGCCCGGGCGCACGGGGTTGCCTTGAAGGAAGTGTACGAAGAAGTGCGGCGGGCGTTCGCCGCGACTCATAAGTAGGGAAGAAGACCGCTCTCAAACTGCTGCCACTCGCCTTGGCGCGGTTTTTTTTTTGTCCAAATTGTCCCATCGAGCGCTATTTTCAGGGAATATTAAGCTTTTGTTAATATAATGGACTCAGCTGATCCGGAATGGGCGAGTTTTGAATAAGTAAAGGAAGTGTTCGACAATGCGACTTATTGGGAGGAATGTGCGGTCCAGATTGAGCTGGATGGAGGACAATCGAACGGTGAGGAGGTTGGTGCTCGTATTGGCGTTCGCGGTCGTGCCGCTCGCGCTCGTGTTCGGCATGGAGCTGATCGGACGCGGCTCGGTCGCCGGGACTTGGAGCTGGATGGTGACTCATCCGAAGCTCGTGCTGCTGAACGGAATGCTGCAATTGTGCGTACTGCTCGTCGTTTATGCTTTGCTCGGGACGCTGTTCCCCGCGATTGGGGTGGTGTCCGCGATCATGTCGCTGATGACGCTCATTAATTATTTCAAAACGAAACTGATCGGGCAGCCGTTCTTTCCCTGGGACTTATTCCTGAAGAAAGAAAGTATGGACATCGCTCCCCTGATCGCCGGTCCTGCGGCCATGAAACGGGTCGGGGTGCTGATCGCGATCGTCGTCGCGCTGCTGCTGCTCCGCCTCGTGCTGCCGCGATTCGGAATGCGTCTTGTTCCCCGGTTGGCGCTGGGAACGTTGGCGCTGGTCGCCCTGTACTCGTTCGGCGTGCGCTCGCCTTGGGCGGCGGAAGCCCTCAGCCGGGCTGGGGTCTATGAGACCACGTGGGACCAGCAGCAAAATTATGCGGACAACGGACTCGCGCTCGCGTTTACGCTAAATGTAAAAAATTCCGTTGTGCCGAAGCCGTCGGGCTACGGGGAAGAATCGATCTCCACGCTGGCTCAAAGCTTGAACGAGCAGGAGCTGCAGGTACTGAAGCAAACGTCGGCGGTGAAGGAAGAATTAAACGGGCGCAAGCCGAACGTCATCTTCATCATGAACGAGGCGTTCTGGGACCCCACGCTGCTGACGAACGTCAGCTTCAGCTCGGATCCGCTGCCAACCGTACACCGGCTTCAACAGGAGAGCACGTCCGGGTTTTTGCTGTCGCCGCAATACGGCGGGGGGACGAGCAATGTGGAGTACGAGGTGCTGACCGGGCAATCGATGAGCTTCCTGCCGGCGGGCTCCGTGCCGTATCAGCAGTACATCACGAAGCCGCTCCCAAGCTTGGCGAGCTTCTTCAAGAGCTTGGGGTATAGCAGCCTGGGGATGCATACGTACGAGGGCTGGTTCTGGAACCGGCAAAATGTGTATAAATCCCTTGGCTTCGACAGCTTCAAAAGCCAGGAGCAGTTCGTCGATCCCGAGTACAAGGGGACGTTCATCGCCGACTCGGAGATGTCCCGGAGCATCGTTAGCGCCGTCGAGGAGTCGGAGGAGCCGGCGTTCATCTATGCGGTGACGATGCAGAACCACGGGCCGTATGATACGCCCCGCTATGCCGAGAATACGATACAAGTGCAGGGCAATTTGACGCCGGCGGCGAAGTCGACGTTGGAGACGTATACGCAAGGCGCCTATGATGCCGATCAGAGCCTGCAAATGCTGATCGACCACTTCCAGCAGTCCGACGAGCCGACGCTGATCGTGTTCTTCGGCGACCATTTGCCGATGCTCGGGTATGACTATGACGTCTATAAGCAGGCGGGCTTCATCCGTTCGAGCGACGCGACCCAGTGGTCGCTGGATGAGCTGAAGAGCATGCACCAAGTGCCGTTCGTTACTTGGTCGAACTTCAACATGCCGCAGCAGACGGTGCCGATCCTGAGCGACTCGTTCCTCGGCTCGTTCGTGCTCGATGCGCTGCATCTGGAGAAGCCGGCGCAGTTCGCGTTCAACAGCGGCTTGTCGGCGACGCTGCCTGGGCTGCTCAGCAATCTGGCCGTCGACTCGGCCGGCAATCTGTACCCGACCGCGCCGGAATCGGCGCAGGCGCCGCTGGAGCAGTACCGCCAGCTGCAGTACGACCAGCTCTTCGGCCAGCAGTATGTCGCCAAGTACTATTCGGAAGGCGACATCAGCAAGCTGGCGGGCGAGTTGGGGTATTAAACGTTGCCAGAGTCGGCGTAAACAAGCGAAACCTCCGAGGCGAAGGCCTCGGAGGTTTTTTGGGATTGAACGGGTGTGCAGGCCCGGAACCCGGGTGGATAGTTATTGTTTCGGCGTAGACCCGTGAGAATGCGGATGGTCGTGGTCATGGCCGTGGTCGTGATCATGGTCGTGATCATGGCTGTGGTCGTGACTGTGCTTGGGCCGGTAGAGCACTTTGCGCTCATGGACCCGAGGCCCCGGCTCCAGGCGGTCGCTGTAAGTCGGCCCGTGGTGATGATCGTGCACATGGTCATGGTCATGATGGTGTCCGTGGTCATGGTCATGCCCATGATGATGGTGATGATGCTCCGCATGCTCATGCGCCTGCTGCAATTGGGCCAGCCCAAGCTGCACCTGCGCCTTGGTCAGGTAAGGATCCGTCGTGCCGACGACAACCCGGAGCACGTTCGGCTGGTTCGGCAAGTCCCGCGTGCCGGCGCCATACCCGATCGATTCGACGACCATCGGCGGCAAGCCTTTGAAGAACTCGTGTACGACGCCTGCCACCACGCCGGCGCCGGTCGGGGTCGTCATCTCCATCGTGTAAGGGGTCGGAGCGATCGGCAGCCCCTTCATCATCTCCAGCGTCGCCGGCGCGGGCACCGGGTAGATGCCGTGGTCGCACTTGACCGTGCCGGAGCCGAGCGGCACCGGCGAGCAGTAGATGCGCTCGGCCTGAAGCGAATCGAGGGCGAGAGCGATGCCGATGATGTCGACGATCGAATCGATCGCGCCGACCTCGTGGAAGTGCACCTTATCGAGCGGGATGCCGTGGATCTTCGCTTCGGCGATGCCGATCTTCTCGAAGATGGCGAGGCTGAGCCGCTTCACCTGCTCACCCAAGCCAGCCGTCTCGATCATCCGCACGATCTCGGAATAGTGCCGGTGATGGGTAGGCGGCTTACTCGGATCGAGCTCCACGTCCAGCTTCAGCGACGAGATGCCGCGCTTGTTCACGCGCCGCCACTCGAGGCGGAACGGCTCGATCCGAATCTTGGCGAGCTCCTGCTCGATGTAGTCGCGGTCCGCGCCGGCGTCCACCAGCGCGGCTAACGTCATATCTCCGCTAATCCCGGAGAAGCAGTCCAGATATACGATTCGCATCTTGTCACGCTCTTTTCGACATCAATTTGTTGATCCGGCCGGCGCTGTAGCCGGCCCCGTAGCCGTTGTCGATATTGACGACGGTGATTCCGTTGGCGCACGAATTCAGCATCGTGAGCAGGGCGGACACGCCGCCGAAGCTCGTCCCGTAGCCGACGCTGGTTGGAACGGCAATGACCGGCTTCGCCACCAGGCCGCCCACGACGCTCGCGAGCGCGCCCTCCATGCCGGCGACGACGATGATCACATTCGCTTCGCGAATGACGGAGAGTCGCCGGAACAGCCGGTGAATGCCGGCGACTCCCACGTCGTATACCCGCTCGACGTGGTTGCCCATGCATTCCAGCGTGACGGCCGCTTCCTCGGCGACAGGCAAGTCGGCCGTGCCGGCGCAGACGACGGCGACATAGCCGTCGTTCACTTGCAGGATCGGCTTCTTGAACCACGTGAGCGCCTGCGCGGTCGCGTGGTACTGGACGCCGTCCACGGCGGCGAGCACGTACTCGGCCTTGGCCGCGTCGACCCGCGTCGCGAGCACGCGGTCGGCATGCAGCTGGAGCCGCTGGAAGATGGCGGCCAGCTGCTCCGCGGTCTTCCCGAGGCCATAGATGACCTCGGGGAAGCCGGTGCGCTTCTCGCGGTCGAGATCGAGCTGGGCGAAGCCGAGGTCGTCGACCTTGCCGTCCGCCTCGCGCTTTGCTTGCTCCTCGAGCAGGCGTTTCGCCTCCTGCGGATCGAGCGCGCCCGCCTGCACGTCTTTCAAAAGTTGTTCCAAGTCCAGTGGAGTTGTCCGTTCATCTTGTCCCATTACAGAGCCGCCGCTTCTTTCTCTGGAGTTTTCTTGGCGGCCTGGAGCACCTCGTTCATGCTGCCGGTCCGGTAGCCGGCTAGATCGAGCGTCACGTATGTGAACCCTAGGCTCGTGAATTTCCGATGGATGTCTTCCTTCAGCTCGATAATCCGCGCGATCTCCTCCGGCATCACTTCGATGCGGGCGACCTTGTCATGGTGCCGTACCCGCACTTGCCAGAAGCCAAGCTGATACAAGTAATCTTCCGCTTCGTCGAGCTGGTCGATTTTGTAGCGCTCGATCTTGGTCCCATACGGGATCCGGGACGACAGGCAGGCGAAGGACGGCTTGTTCCAGGTGACGAGCCCCAACTCTTTCGACAGCTCGCGAATCTCATTCTTGTAGAACTGCGCTTCCTGCAGAGGGCTGCGCACGCCTTGCTCCTTCTTGGCCGCAAGTCCGGGGCGGTAATCCCCCAGGTCGTCCATATTCGAACCGTCTACGATATAAGGATAGCCCATCTCGGCGGCCAACCGCTTGAGGTGGCTATACAGTCCGGTTTTGCAATGGTAGCAGCGGTCCGGGTTGTTGGCGACGAAATCCGCGTTGTCGAGCTCCTTGACCTCGGTGCGGAGCAGGTTCACGCCCATCTCTTCCGCGATGCGGACGGCCGCGTTGAACTCGCGCGTAGGGAAGGTCTCCGAAGCCGCGGTGACGGCGAGCACTTGATCACCCAGCACCTGGTGGGCTCTCTTCAACGCGAACGTGCTGTCCACCCCGCCCGAGAAGGCAATCATAACCCGGCCCATATCTTGAAAAATGCGGCCCAACGCCTCATCCTTTTGCTGCAAAGTCATGCCGTCTTTCAACTGGTCAGCGCTCACGCTCATGTACAATCTCCCATCCGTTACAGACTTCGCTAGCAATACTCCAGCCTAAGTGTACCATAAAGCGGGAGGGCACCGAAACCATTGCCGGCCGGAAAAGCTGGAGAATGTCGGTGCGCTTGTGGCATGTTGCGGCATTCGTGGTATAATACAGAAAAGTAAACCAGATTAGCATTTTCACGCGAGAAAGCGAGAAGACGAGAAAATCATGGCAACCAAACCGATCCCAAGGAAGCCGGACTGGCTGAAGATCAAGCTGACGTCGGCCGAAGACTTCCATCATGTAAAAGAATTGAAGCAAATGATGCGTTCCAAGACGCTGCATACCGTATGCGAAGAAGCCAAATGCCCGAACATTCACGAGTGCTGGGCCAACCGGACGGCAACGTTCATGATCCTGGGCGACGTCTGCACCCGGGCGTGTCGGTTCTGCGCGGTGAAGTCGGGCTTGCCGACCGAGCTGGACATGCAGGAGCCGGAGCGCGTGGCGGAAGCCGCGGAGCAGATGGGGCTGCGGCATTGCGTCGTGACCTCGGTCGCCCGCGACGATCTGACCGACGGAGGCGCTTCGATATTCGCCGCCACGATTCGGGCGGTGCGCAAGCGGCTGCCGATGTGCGGCGTCGAGGTGCTCATCCCGGATTTCATGGGCAACGAGGAGTCGCTGCGCATCGTGATGGACGCCAAGCCGGACATCCTGAACCATAACCTCGAGACCGTGGAACGCACATCCGATCGCGTCCGGTCGAAGGCGAAGTATCGCCGCTCCCTGGAGCTGCTCGCGAGAGCGAAGGCGATGCAGCCGAACATTCCGACCAAGTCCAGCATCATGGTGGGCGTGGGCGAGGAATGGGACGAGATCTTGCAGACGATGGACGACCTGCGGGCCGTCGATTGCGACATTATGACGATCGGGCAATATTTGCAGCCGACGCGGCAGCATATGGACGTGAAGGCGTTCTATACGCCGGAGCAGTTCGCCGAGCTGAAGCAAGAGGGCATGAAGCGCGGCTTCAGCCATGTGGAATCGGGGCCGCTCGTACGGAGCTCCTATCATGCGCATGAGCAGGTGCGGTCGGCCGAGGCCGGGGCGCGCCGTTAATCGCGCTGGAAGATGTCAAGGTCGAGGAGGGAAAGCGATTGATTCACATGGGGGGACGTGTCTACGAGCTGATAATCGACCATCGGAATGCCTACAATTACGAGGCGTTTCGCGACCGATACAGCGAAGTGCTGGAGCGGTACGATTATATCGTAGGAGACTGGGGCTACAATCAGCTGCGGCTGAAAGGGTTTTTCAAGGAAAATAATCAAAAGTCGACCCGGGACACAACGGTAGCCGGCTTGAACGATTATTTGAACGAATATTGCAATTTCGGCTGCGCGTATTTCGTCCTGGAGCGGACGAACGCCAAGTCCCCATCCCGATCGCTTTCGGACGCACCGGAGGATGAGGAGGACGGATCGGCTCAGAGTCAGCCGGGGCATTCGATCGGAGCGTCCGGACCGTACGACCAGCGCAGCCGCCATGGTCAGCATAATGACTCCGCCAAAGGCCAAGGACAGCTCAGGGGGCAAGGAACCGACTCCGCACAAGCCTCGGCCGTTCCGGACCAGGCGCCGCCCAGCCAGGAGTTGCAGCAGTCGCCGCGGCATCGCCATCACGGTGCTGTCTATCAGGGGCAGAGCCAAGGCGCCGCCCAAAAGCAGCGTCACCAAGGCCAGCACACATCTCAAGGGCACGGCGCGCCTGGCCGCCATGGGCGGCCGGATCGGCATGAGCGAGCCGAGCGCCAAGACCGGCACAACCGGCCGGACAAGCCGGAGCGGGGCGACCGGCAGGAGCGCCCGGATCGGGATGTGAGGCCGCAAGGGAAGCAAGAGCATCAGGGCAAGCCGCATCCGCATCAGGAGCGGCAGCAGCATCAGGACCGCAATCTGCAGCAGCAGGCGCACAATCAACAGCAAACCTTCCAGCAAGAACCCCGCCGCCAGCACGACCGTCAAGGCCGCGCCTGACCGGCTCCAGCGAATAGAACAGACAAGACCTCCATGCTCCGCCGATCAGGTGGCGCTGGAGGTCTTTTTATTTTTAAAGAATTTATTAATCCTGAGGTCACTTGGCGGGGAGTGTTCACTCCACAATCTCGCCGATAAACGCCTCCCGCACGCGGTTCCAGAAGGGGAACGGGCGGAAGCGGGCGAAGCTCACCTTCTCCTCGGCGACCATGCTGCGGATCGACACGATGTCGTTCATCTGTACGTTCAGGTGGTCGATCGTGAGCAGCATGTTCATTTTCTTCTTCGGGTAAATGTCGCAGTGGTGATGCTTCGGCAGCACCATGGACGACCCGAGCGAGCGGTACAAGCGATTGTTGAGCGACGCCATCTCCGCGATCTGGATCGCGTCGAGCGACGGATGCAGGATCGCGCCGGTCAAGCTCTTGTTGTAGCCGGTACTGCCCGACGGAGTCGAGATGCAGATGCCGTCGCCCCGGAACATCTCGAACAGTTCGTCGTTAATATGCAGCTCGGCGACGAGCGTCGCTTCGCCCCCTTTGAGCGTGAACTCGTTCAGTGCCAGATGCGTCTGGGTGCCGCGCTCCGTCTCGATCTGAATTTGCACGACCGGGTACTTGACCGTCTTGAGGGGCGGGCAGGACATGGCGGCGGCCATGCTGTCCACCAGCAATTCGATCTCTCCCGGCTTCCAGTCGGCATAAAACCCGAGATGGCCGGTATGAATCCCGACGAACGAAGTTGTCTCGAGCTGCTCCTTGTACAGATGAAACGCGTGCAGCATCGTGCCGTCCCCCCCGACGGAGACGACGATATCCGGCTGCTCGGGATCCAGCACGAGCCCCCGGCCGGCCGCCAGCTCGTGGAAGCGGTCTTTCGTCTGTACCGAAATGGCGTCGCCGCGGTGGACTACGTTATA
>NZ_JBJGED010000045.1:0-51491 GCF_045062745.1 Paenibacillus sp. HJGM_3 | reverse complement strand
CCAAAGTAATTTTGTTACTCTACAGCTCCGGATCCCACCTCTCCCCGCTCTCCAAAGTAATTTTGTTACTCTACAGCACCGGATCCCACCTTTCCCGGCTCTCCAAAGTAATTTTGTTACTCTACAGCTCCCGATCCCACCTCTTCCCGCTCTCCAAAGTAATTTTGTTAGTTTACAGCACCGAATCCCGCCTCTTCCCGCTCTCCAAAGTAATTTTGTTACTCTACAGCTCCGGATCCCACCTCTCCCCGCTCTCCAAAGTAATTTTGTTACTCTACAGCTCCGACACCCACCTCTTCCCGCTCTCCAAAGTAATTTTGTTACTCTACAGCCCCGGATCCCGCCTCACCCTGCTCTCCAAAGTAATTTTGTTACTCTACAGCTCCGGATCCCACCTCTTCCCGCTCGGAGCAGTTCCTTCTCTCTCCTTAGAGATACGGAAGCGCCGCTTTGTGGTCCACCAAGTACTCATGAAATCGGATGCTCCCTTTCCCGAGAGGGAGAACCAATTTCTTTTCCATCAGGCTGCGTATGACCTTACGGGTCGGTACATCCCCCACCCCCAAACAAGCGCAAGCGTCTGCCAACCGGAACGGCCGGTTGAGCCGGAGGGCGAAGCGCAACAGCTCGCGCTCGTACACGCTCAACTCGGCGAATCCTCGGCCTGGCGTGGAGGAGAAGCGACCCAACAGCTCATAGACCTCCCGCTGGCAAATCTCCGGCTTCTTCTCGATCTCATCCCAAGTGAAAGGGATGAACTTGTAGCCCTGCATCGCAATCGCACGCATCCGCGAGCGCTCGAAGGAGAAGCGTTCGCGCGTAATCACCTCCGCATGCACCACATACCCTTCGCTCTCGAACGCGAGCCCAAGCGGCTCATAAAAGACATCAATGAAAATCCTTACCCCCGAAGGACTCACGAGCTCGTACTCCAAGACCAGTCCATCGAATGACTGCAGTACGGGGAACAAGACGCTCCCCAACAGCTTGCGCTCCCCCACCAACTCCTTCTGCAGCCTTTCCAACCGCTGCCCTCGCGCCCCTTCCCTTTGCTTTTGAATAAACGCTTCTACCTGTTGATCGATTACCATACGATACACATTCTCCTCACCATGGATTTTGAACACAAAAAGCCGCCTGCTCCCGAAGGAACAGACGGCGTGTGCTTCACGCTGTCGAAAATTTATGCGATACCCATAATATACCAGACGCAGTGTACGGTGTCTACCTAATCCAACGGATAAAAGATCAAATCCATCGGGAACGCCGACCCGGCCGGAGGCGTGAACTCGATGTCGAGCGACGGCTCGTTCCCGGTCGTGCGGTACAGCACCTGCATCTGCTCGAATGCGACGATGACGCCGGACGGCGGCGCGAGCACGAACTCGCCGTTGAACTTGAACGGCCCCTTGAACGCGCCCCCGCGGGCCAAGAGCAGGATGGCCATCTTGCGCGGCTTATCCGCATGGATCTTGTACACGACGCCGTAGTTGCCGTCTTCGAACACTTGCTGCTGGCGGAACACGTCGTACCCCGGCTGGAACGGGTCGCTCTTGTTGTCGCCGAACACGAGACGCGAAGGCTTCTTGAACGAGCTCGCGTCGATGTCCCAGCGCTTCTCCGACACGGGGAACGTCCCGCGCACATGGCCGTCGAACGGCAGCGGCTTATACAGCGACGGATACAGCGAGGTCGGCGTCTCGATCACGGCGTCCATCGCCATGAAGGAGAACTTGATCGGCCCGTCGGTCTCGACGTCGTAGAACACATTGACGCCCTGCCCCGGCTGGAAGTCCGGCATCTGGATATACGCCCGCGTCTCCCCGGGCGGAATCGTGAGCTTCTCGTCATAGCGATCGCCGAGCAGGAACTCGACGGAAGCCTGATGCCCGATCAGATGCGCGTAGATGGACGGGTACACTTCGCCTTTGTTGGTCGTGCGGATCGTAACCGGCTTGTTGGTCGAATTGGTCGCCATGATGACGAATTGCAGCTTCTCGTTCATGCCGTTCATATGGGACCCGTACAAGCGGGCTTTGCCATTGACGGTATCCTGGTACAGAATGCCCTTCTCCACGATCGTTTCCGGGGCGTCGCTCATGAGCAGCGTCCGTGAACGGTCCTCGGTCACCTTCTTCGGCAGCTCCGGGATCTCCAGGAACCGCGCGTACAAGAGCGGCCAGTCGGTCTTGATGATCGTGCCCGGAGGGGTGGTGTACAGCAGCCGGTCGATCTCGGTGTTGTACATCGTCTTGTTCTCAATCTCGATGTAGCGCGAATAGGTGTCGCTGACCCGCCCTTTGCCGTCGGTTACCTTCAACGTAACTAAATGTTTACCCGGCTTATAAAACGCCTCCTGGTTCCCCGTCCACGTATAGGACAAGCCTTCGGCATCCGGATCATAGCTCAGGTCGATGTACTTCACCGCTTCGCCCATCTTGTATACCGGCTTCGCGAACGTAAACCGAGCGACCGGCTTCGAATTGCTGTTCGCATCGTTCGTGAGCGCCGGAGGGCGCTTCACATATGTAATCTCGAGCCGCTTCTCGGCGGTGTTGTAAGTGTATTTGGCCCCCAGAAAATCATACAGCCACGAATCCGCCACCATCAGCCGCTCGTTCACCAGCTTCGCCATCGGATCGTAGGGGGACGCTACCCCGTTGACATATACGACTTTGTTAGCCGAATCGACCTCGAGCTTCGCTCGGCTCGTTCCGACCTCAACCCTGTTCGTTGAGGCGTTGTACTTCACTTCAAACCCCATTTGCTGCGACAAAAACATTAACGGCACGAACCACCGGTTTCCATCCTTCACGGCGGCCGGCGTGTCCAGGTCGAACTTCTGACCGTCGACGGCCGCCACAGGCTGGTCCTCATTCAGATAAATCGACATCGTCGTGGTCGCGACGCCGGCGCTCGCCTGGGTGGACACCAGATACAAGACGAGCAGCACCCCCACTAGTACCCAAGGCGTCACCGTTTTCCAATTGCGTGTTCTCAAGGTTCTCTCTCCACTCTTTTCTAATGGTATAAGTTCCCTTAATTAAACGCGAGAGGCGGGAAAAGGTTGCAAGGCATCTGTCTAGCATTCCCGAAATCGACACAAAGATTCCCCCGAATCGATACGAGACGTCTCCCAAAACAAACGCATTCCACACGGACAATTTGCTCATTTTCCACCGGTTTAGCATTTTCCACATCGCCCAAACCGTTGATCCTGAAAGGTTTCTCCAACCTCACGAGAGGAAAACGGTCAAAACATGAGGTTCGTGAAAACGCTTCATTTACGAAGCTCCCTCCATCGCCTAGGATAAGGGCAGGATGTTGACGGATCCCCGGCGATACCGCTACCATGAACGAAACGTACTTACGGCGATCCGGTTCGCAGCCCGAATGCACCTGAATACAAAAAGGGAGGAACAAAGCAATGTCACGCAAGTTTAAAGTAATGCTGTCCGCCATGACGCTGACGACGACCCTTGTAGTCGCCGGATGCGGCGGCGGGACCAAAGACAACGGATCTTCCGCGGCCACCCCCGCGCCAAGTGCTGCGCCTACAGCAGCCGCAGCCAATACCGGGGATACCGGCGGGCTGAAGCTGCCGCTCGTGGACCAGCCGACTACACTCACATGGATGCTTGTCAGCGACAACCCGGATCTCCCCAACTCGATGGTCGTGAAGGAGATCGAGAAGCGCACCGGCATCAAGCTCGACATCCAGGCATACTCTTCGCAGACTTATAAGGACAAGCTTAAGGTGGTCGTCGCCTCCGGCAAGCTGCCTGACATTTTCCACGGACTGTCCGTCGCGGAAGTGAACAAAATGGGAGCCCAAGGTGCGCTCACGCCGATCAATCCCTACTTGAACTCGCTGCCGAACTTCAAAAAGCTGTATGTGGACGACGCGAACAACAATTGGGTGATGAAGTCGTGGTCCGACGACAAGAACAACTTGTATACATGGCCGATCTACGGTTTGAACCGCGATGTGAACCACGGCTTCCTGTACCGCAAAGATATTTTCGACAAAGCGGGCATCAAGGAATGGACGAACACCGACGAGTTCTACGAGGCCTTGAAAAAGCTCAAAGCGGCTTACCCGCAATCGTATCCGTACGCGTCCAAAACGAAGGAAAACATTTTCCGCGACTGGGCTTACGGCTGGGGCGTGGGCGGAGCGGATTTCCCGGCCGTCTACGACGAGAAGGCGAAAACTTGGAAACTGGCCTACACGGCGCCTGAGTACAAGAACCAGCTCGACTTCATGAAGAAGCTGTATGACGAAGGCTTGATGGACCCTGAATTCATCACCGACACCGACGCCTCCTGGACCGCGAAGATGACGACGAACAACAAGTCGTTCGTGACGTTCGACTGGATCGGCCGTCTGGATTCGTTCGCGAATCAAGTGAAGGCGCAGATCCCGGACTACAACCTGCGTTACGCGAATCCGGTAGGACCGACCGGCAACATCCGGACGCTGCCTAAGATCTCGAACTTCGGCACGGTCGTCTCGAACGGCAAGAACAAGGAAGTCGCTCTGAAGCTGCTCGACTACTTGACCAGCCCGGCGGGCTCGCAGCTCGTCTCCCTTGGTATCGAAGGCCAGACGTTCAAGTTCGAGAACAACAAGCCGGTGTATGCGGAGCTGAAGGACGTGCCGCTGGTCGATATTAAGGTTCTTGAGACGAAATACGGCATGTGGCTCGAAGGCATGTACTTCCGTCCCGACAAGCGCAGCGTCTACTTCAACTTCACGGAGAAGGAGCAAGAGGCGCAGGACAAGATCAATAAGGCGAAGAAGTATGAGCCGGCCGATCCGGTCCTGAAGTTCACGGACGACGAGACGAAGACGATCGCCGACCTGAGAGCATCACTCGACAAAGCCGCGAACGAATTCAGCACAAAGTATGTGATGAAGAAGGAAATGGGCGAAGCCCAATGGACCGAATGGCTGCAGCAAGTCGATAAGCTGGGTGCGAAGAAAATGATCGACGCGTTCAACGCGGCCCAGAAGCGCTACGACGAAACGAAGTAATCCGCAAAACTGTTAAGCTTTGATCGGTATGTCCAGCAGCACCCGGGTCCGAGCTGTCCCGGGTGCTCTGTCCTTATCCCACGCAAGGAGGAAGCCCATGGCATCGACACAGCCTCATCTAACACAAGGGCCCGCCCATCGCGCTCCCGTCTCCCGCGCTAGAGCCATCTGGCGCCATGTGGTCCGGGACCGCCAACTGCTCCTTTTATTCATCCCATGTATCGTGTTCTTCATCTTGTTCCGTTATGGGCCGATCTACGGTTTGATCATCGCGTTCAAGGACTACAGCGTCTATCAAGGCATTCTCGGCAGCGACTGGGTCGGCCTCGAGCATTTCCGCCGCTTCTTCGACAGCCCCGACTTCTGGCTGCTGTTCAAGAATACGCTTCTGCTCGGCTTGTTCACGCTGCTGTGGACGTTTCCGTTCCCGATCGTATTCGCCATCCTGCTGAACGAGATCCGGTACGTTAAGTTCAAGAAGACGATCCAGACGTTCAGCTACTTGCCGTCCTTCCTCTCCGTCGTCATTATCAGCAGCATGATCATCGACTTCCTGTCGCCGACGCACGGTCTGCTGAATGAGGCGCTCAAGGCGCTCGGGCTGCAGCCGATTTATTTCCTCGCCGCTCCCGAATGGTTCCGGACCGTCTATATCGCCTCCGATATCTGGCAGCACATGGGGTTCGAGTCGATCATCTACTTGGCCGCGATCGCGGGCATCGATCCTACGCTGTACGAAGCCGGCAAGGTCGACGGCGCGACCCGGTTCCAGATGATCCGGCACATTACGATTCCGAGCATCATGCCGACCATTCTCGTGTTGTTCATCATCAAGTCGGGCTCCATGTTCCGCATTGGGTATGAAAAGGTGCTGCTCCTCTACAATCCGATGACGTATGAAGTGGCCGACGTGTTCTCGACGTATGTATATCGCAAGGGGCTGCTGGAGACGAACTACAGCTACGCGGCCGCGGTAGGCCTGTTCGAGTCGCTCATCGCCCTGTGCATGCTGCTGCTCTCGAATGCGATCAGCAAGAAAGCGGGAGGAAGAGGATTATGGTAAGATCAAGCGCCCTGGAGCGGAAGTTCACCCTGTTCGACGCCGTCCTGATCGTGGTGCTCACCCTGATCGGCATCGTGACGATCTATCCGGTCGTGTATATCGTCGCGATCTCGTTCAGCGATACGGCCTCCATCGTGCAGAACCGGGTGTTCCTGTGGCCGAAGGGCTTCAACATCGAAGCGTATAAGCAAATTATCGAGAATCCCAAGATTCCCCGGGCTTATTGGAACACGATCCTGTATACCGGCCTCGGGACGTTCATCAACCTGCTTATGACCGCCGTCGCGGCTTATCCGTTGTCCCGCCCTGGCTTTTTTGGCCGCAAGTTCTTCATGATCGCAATCGTGCTGACGATGTTCTTGACCGGAGGTATCATCCCGACGTATTTAATCGTGCAGAAGCTGCACATGATCGATACGATCTGGGCGATCGTCATCCCGAATGCAATCTGGACCGTCGAGCTGCTCATTCTGAAAAGCTTCTACGAGTCCATGTCCGGTTCGCTGCGGGAATCGGCGCTCATCGACGGCGCTTCCGAATACCGCATTCTGTTCAACATCATCATCCCGCTGTCGAAGCCGGCGCTGGCCTCCATCGGCCTGTTCTACTTCATGGGGCACTGGAACAGCTTCTTTATCCCGATGATCTACCTGAACGATCCGCATCTGTATCCGTTGCAAGTCGTGCTCCGCGAGATGCTCATGTTCGACACCGTCCAGGAGACGAGCCTGATCGACAAGTCCACGATTACCCCCCAATCGATGAAAAACGCGACGATTTTCGTGTCCATGGTGCCGGTGCTGCTGATCTATCCGTTTGCGCAGAAATATTTTGCCAAAGGCGTAATGTTGGGTGCGGAGAAGGGTTGAGCCGGTTTGTGTCGAATAGGGAGTAGGCACACCCGGCAACATGTTTCGGGATTCTAATTGGGGGTGGGGCCATGCTGCCCAAAATCAGAACCATCGTCAACAAGGCGCTGCTGCGTATTTTCATGGCGCTGCTCCTCGTAGCCGTCACGATGTTCATCGCCAATTATATGGTGTACCGGAACTCCATCACCGGCATCTACCAACAAGTGAGCGAAAACAACAAGCTCGTCGTGAAGAACATGATCCGCCTGTTCGACGACAGCTTCAAAAATATTAACGACATTTTGTATTCGATTCAGATGCTCTCGTACAATGCGTGGAAAAGCGACGGGCTGGTGGACTTGAATCAAGCTTACTCTTCTTACCTGAACGTACGCTCGCTGGTCAGCTCGATCGACTATATCGAGGAAGTGGTCATCTTCCACCAGGGGTCGGATCTGGCGATTACGACGCAGGGCACAATCTCCTTGAAGGAGCTGCTGCAGCGCCAATATGCCAATCCGAATTACAATGCGGAGTTCTGGCTGTCGCTCACGAACACGAAGCATCCGCTCCGGGTATTCTCGACGGACGCTTACACGAACGTGAATACGGGCGTCGGCCGCAAGCTGATTCCTGTCCTCGGGAGTACGCAGATCTCCGACCTGAACGTCCTCGTCTTCCTGAAGATCGACAAGCTGCTCGAGCATGTGAACGAAGACGCGATGATGCAAGGGACGTCGCTCATCGTTATGGATGAGAACCGCAACGTCATTCTGAATACGGATCCGAACTGGAGTCTGTTCGACACGCTCAGGGAGCTCAACCTCGGGACGCAGGCGGAGACGACGCTTAAAAATAAAGATTACGTTTACCAGATTTTCCAATCGGACTATAATGGATTTGTTTATATTCACAAAGCGCCGTACCTGTTCGCGAACATGAAAGACGTCCGGGACGCGAACGTGCAGATCATGCTCGTGGCGATCGCGTTCGCCCTGCTCCTCTCGGCGGTGCTCAGCCTGTATCTGTACCGGCCGGTGCGCCACATCGTGAAGCTCATCACCGGGCGGGAGCTGCGAGGCGCGGATTACGGCAACATCCGGACAGGCATCGTACGCATGCAGGAGGAGAACGAGTCGATCAAGCATCAGATGGGCATGGTGCGGGCCGAATTGCGGAAGGCCGCGTTCCTGGAGGCGCTGCACGGGCTGTCGGGCGGCCGGGAGCTGGAGCAGCGGCTGCAGCGCGACTACCCGGCCTTCTACGAGCATCGCTTCTTCGTCCTCGCGGCGCTGAGGCTCCCGCCTCGTCCGGCGGATGCCGACACCCGTGCCGACACCCATGCCGGGGCCTCGGAGGACGCGCCGTTCCTGGAGGCTGAGCTGAGCCGCCAGTTCGACGCTTACGGCCTGTTCCCGCTGGAGCCGGGTTTCATGGTCGCGGTGATCGGAATCCCCCGGCTCTCTGAACGCGAGACGGTGCTCCGGCAGCTGCATGTCGTGCTGCGGCATGCGATGAGCGACATCTGGCGGGGCCTCGCCGCCGAGTCGGCCGTGAGCCGGGCGTTCACCTCGGAGGCCGCGCATGTGGCCAAGGCGTTCCAGGACGTGACGGACGGCTTCGCCTACCGGCATCTGGACTCCACGGAGGCGGTCATCGACTACCAGACGATCCAGGCGACGTGGAAGGTCTATGCGCCCCTCGACGAGATCGAGAAGGCGTCCCAATGCCTCGTCGTCGGCAACGTGGACGCGTGCGTACAGATCATCGAGGCGATCGTCCGCCGCAATGAAGAGCTCCGCGTGCATCGCCGGCAGCTCGTTGCGGTCGCGGGGACGATCTTCTACGAGCTGCTGAAGCAAGCGGATGCGAACGGCAAGGAGGCCAAGCGGTTCGTCGCCCTGGAGAAGGCGTTCTTCCGCCAGCTCGAACCGCCGGCCGGCGCGCCGGAGATCCGCGAGGCGCTCGTCGGCACCGCCCGTGCCATCGCGGAGACGACGGCCAAGTCCGAGGCGAAGCGCAAGCTGGATCCCGCCGCCGTCTCGCAATATATCGAGGCTCATTACATGGAGAACCTGCACCTCGACCATATGGCCGAGAGGCTGCAGACAACGCCGAAGTACTTCTCCAGCTTCTTCAAGCGTACGTTCTCGGTGAACTTCGTCGAGTACTTGAACAAAGTACGGCTGCACCATGCGAAGCGGATGCTGCAGAACCCCGACCTGTCCATCTCCGAGATCAGCGAGAAGACCGGGTACTTGAATGCCTCCACGTTCACCAGCACGTTCAAGAAGCATTTCGGAATCTCCCCGAGCGAGTACCGCAAACAATTGAACCGATGATTGGAAAGGATTGAAGTTTGTTCATGAAAGCAATTGCAGCTAGTCATGGCTCCATTACCGTATTGCCGGATTTAGCCGTCCCTGCCCCGGCCAAAGGGCATGTCCTTATTCGTACCGAATATTCCGCCATCAGCCCCGGCACCGAGCTGACCGCGCTGCGCCGCTCGACCGACACGACGATCGAGCTCGGCTACAGCGCGGTCGGCATTGTGGAGCAGGTCGGCCCTGAGGTCGAGAGTCTCGTACCCGGCCAGCGTGTCGCCTGCTACGGCGCTCCCTACGTGCGGCATGCCGAGCTGATGTCGGTGCCGGTCAACCTGACGGCCGCCGTGCCCGATCATGTCGACCCGCAGGAAGCCGCGTTCGCCGGCCTCGGCGCGATCGCGATCCACGCGCTCCGCGTTGCGGATCTGCGCTTCGGCGAGCGGGCGATCGTCGTTGGCCTCGGCATCCTCGGCAACCTGCTCGCACAGATCGCGGCCGCGGCCTCCTTCGTATCGCTCGGCTACGACCGGAACGCCGAGCGTGTCGCCCGGCTGCAGCAGTGCGGCGTGCCGCATGCCTACAGCGACCAGGTGGCGCTCGAGCGCTCGCTGCACGAGCTGAGCGAGGGCTATGGCGCGGACGGCGTCCTGCTGTGCGCGAGCGGCGACGGCGAGAAGCTGATCAACGACTCGTTCACGTGGATCCGCGACCGCGGCAAGATCGTCATCGTCGGCGACATCACGGCGAACTTCTCCCGCAGCGCGATGTTCCACAAGGAAGCGCAGGTGCTCATCTCGCGCGCGGGCGGTCCGGGCCGCTACGACCCGGTCTATGAGCGCCAGAACCAGGATTACCCGTACGGCCATGTCCGCTGGACGGAGGGCCGCAATACGCGGGAATACATCCGCCTTCTGGCGGAGGGCCGCATCCGGGTGAAACCGCTTATCACCGGCGTGTACCCGATGGCGGACGCCAAGAATGCGTATGACCAGCATATCCAATCGCCGAGCACGACGATCGGGACGCTGCTGAAGTTCTAGCGCACGTAGAAAAAGGTTGGCCAAGGAGCAATCCTTAGCCAACCTTTATTCATTTCCAACCTTATCGCGAATCGAACGCATTGCGCAGCCCGTCGCCGATGAAGTTGAAGCACATGATCGTCAAGAAGATCATGAAGCCCGGAATGATCGGCACCCAAGGCGCCTTGGTCATGACCGTCAAGTTCTGGGCGCTCTGCAGAATGTTGCCCCAGCTCGCGAACGGAGGCTGAATCCCGAGCCCCAGGAAGCTCAACGTCGACTCCGACAAGATCATGCCGCCCATCTGCAGCGTGGCCGATACGATGACCGGAGCAATCGCGTTCGGCAAAATATGCACGAAGATGATCCGGAAATCGGACATCCCGATCGTGCGGGCCGCGTCCACGTACTCCCGGTTTTTGACCGACATGATTTGTCCCCGCAAGAGCCTCGACTTGCCCATCCACCCGAAGACGACGAACACCACAATGATGTTGAACAAACTCGGCTTGAACAAGGTCACGACCGCGATCAGCAGGAAGAACTGGGGGAACGCCAGCATCATGTCGACGAACCTCATGAGGATGCTGTCCGTCTTCCCGCCGTAATATCCGGCGATAGAGCCTACGATCACGCCGATAATAACGTTGAACAGCACCGAGAAGATCCCGACCGAGAGCGACACCCGCGCCCCGTACAGCACCCGGCTGAACAGATCGCGCCCCAAATCGTCCGTGCCGAACCAGTGTTCCTTCGAAGGCGGTTTGAGCCGCTGGAGCAGATCTTGTTCCGCCGGGTCGTGGGTGGCGATCAGCGGGGCGAATAAGGCCAGCAGGATGAGCGCAACCATGATGACCAAACCGACAACGGCCATTTTATTTCGTTTGAACCGGCCCCACGCCCGATGCTTGATGACCCTGGGCGCCGGCTGTGTCGTGTTGTTGGAGACGGCTACGTTCATCGCTACGCCCTCACTTCCTTCTTACTGAGACTGACGCGCGGATCGAGCATGCCGATCAGCAGGTCCGCCAGGATGTTGCCGAGTACGGTCAGGATCGCACCCAATGTGACTAGCGCGGTGATGATCGGGTAGTCCCGCTGGAAGGTCGCTTCGATCAGGAGACGGCCTACACCGGGAATGCTGAAGATCGACTCCAGCACAACGGAACCCGCGAAAAATCCGGGAATCGCCAATCCGAACAACGTCACAAGCGGAATCAAGGCATTGCGCAGACCGTGCAGACCGAGAATGCGCCCCGTCAGCAACCCTTTGGCTTTGGCCGTGCGCATGTAGTCCTGATTGATTACTTCGAGCATGCTGGACCGAATATACCGCGTCCACACCGCCGCTTCCGCGATGGCGATCGTCAAGACCGGCATGACCAGGTGCTCGATCCGATCCACTAGGCTGAAGGGGGCATTAATCGTCGACAGGCCTCCAATCGGCAGCCAGCCCAGCTTCACCCCGAAGAACATGATCAGGATCAGTGCCAGCCAAAAGCCCGGAATCGCCAAGCCCACGTTGGAGAGCGCGCTTACGGCCTGATCCAGCCGGGAGTTAGCCCTCAGGGCGCACAGGATCCCCAATGGCACGGCAATTAGGAGAGACACCAGGAAACTGGTGATCGTCAGCAGCAGCGTATTCGGCATGTACTCCCGAATTAGGCTCAGGACCGGCTCGCTCTTATGAAACGAGGTCCCGAAGTCGCCTTGCAGCAGCCCGCTGACCCAAATCCAATACTGCGTGATGATCGGTTTATCCAAGCCGGCTTGCTGAATCATGACCTGCTTGTCGGCCGTCTTGATCGTCGGATCCTCCAGAAACGCCGACAGCGGGCTTCCCGGTGCCAGATGTATGATCGCAAAGGAGATAATCGTGATGCCGATCAGAATCGGTATGGCGTTAAGCAAACGCCGCAGCGCATAGGAGACCAACGGTTGTCACTTCTTTCTGTACGAATTGAGTCCGACGCGCGCCGGTTTCAGGCGCGCGTCGGCAAGTCCTTACTTCGTGAAGTACCACTTCTCGATTTCTTTCAAGCTGTCGCGGTTCGGATTGAACCCTTCCAGCTTGGCCGGGTATGCCATAACGGTGGTCGGCGAGTACATGAACGTGTACGGTTGGTCTTCGGCGATCAGGGCGTCGATTTTGTTCAACAGCTCTTTACGCTTTGCCGTATCGAACGTTTGCAGGTCTTCGTCGATCAGCTTGTCGACTTCCGGGTTTTTGTAAGAGACGGTGTTCAACCCGATTTCGATTTCGGAGGAATGCCAGATGCCCTTTGGATTCGGGTCGCCGGAGATGCTCCATGCATAGTAGATCGCTTCGAACTGCTTGCCGGTGAAGTTCTTCGAGAAGGCGGAGCTTTCCACGATGCGCGGAGTCGCTTTAATGCCGACTTTTTGCAGCTGTTGCTGGATAACGGTGACCGCTTTCTCCCGAACGGTGTTGCCTTGGTTCACTTGGAGCTCGAACTCGAAGTTTTTGCCGTTTTTGTCGATCAGGCCGTCATTGTTCGTATCTTTCCAGCCCGCTTCCGCCAGCATCGTTTTAGCCTTTTCTACGTTGAAGTCGAACTTCGGTACATTGTCGGTGTAAGTCCAGTAGCTGGGCGCCGTTTGACTGTTGACGACTACGCCCAGACCTTCCGCCACATTGTCCACGATCCCTTTGCGGTCGATGGCCATCGTCAGCGCTTGGCGCACCTTCTTGTCTTGGAAGAGCGGGTTCGTCAGGTTCCACGCAACGAACAGGTAGCTGGACGATTTAATCCCTTTATTCAGCTTGATCTTGCCGGACGTCTTCGCGAACGGTTCGATCGCACCTAATTGGTCGGCCGGTACGCCGATGACATTGATTTCGCCGGTTTGCAGCTGAGCCATCATCGCATTCGCGTTCGGCACGATCTTCGCCGTTACTTTATCGATAGCCGGCTTGCCGTTGTAGTACGACTCGTTGCGGCTGAACCGCAGGTATTCGCCCGTTTTCCATTCATCCAGCTTGTAAGGACCGGACGTTACGCTAGGCTTCTTGTAGTAATCCGATTTGTCCAGATCCTTGATTGGCACATCCTTCAACACGTGTGCAGGCAGGATGTTGTAGATGACCGTATCGATGTAGCCCGCGAACGGCTTCTTCCATACGAATTTTACGGTGGAGTCGTCCACTTTCACAACTTTGGACAGCTCGGTGAACGTCCCTTTGCGAGGGCCCTTGTAATCATCGTTAATCGGAATGCTGTAAGTAAACACTACGTCGTCCGCCGTAACCGGCTTTCCGTCGGACCATTTCGCGTCAGTACGGAGCTTCATGGTCATTTCCATCTTGTCGGCCGAGAAAGTCGGTTGGCCTACAGCCAAGTCGGGAATGAGCTCTTGCTTCTCGTTCAGCTTATACAGGTAGCTGGAGGTCAGCTCGATGACTTCGGAGGATGTCGTCGTCGTAGCCCAGAAACGGATAAAGCCTTGCGGATCGCCCAGGTAAGCGGTGATGATCTCGCCTCCGTCGACCTTCTCTTTGGACGGAGCGGCGGACGGCGCGCTGGACGCAGCGGCGGATGGCGCAGGCGTGTTGGTGGAATTGTTCTTGTCCGACGAGCAGCCGGCCAGGAAGGCGGTTGCCGTCAGTACGGTTGCCAGGGCAACCGAGGATAAAGTGCGGTAAGGCATAGAGACCATGATAAAACCCCTCTCAAAAATATAATTTATAGAAATAGCTCCTTTCGGAGTAATTCCATGAAGCTGGTACGTCCTTAGTGGTAGCTTTTTATGCCGATTCAGGATGTGATTTCAGCGAAGTTTATTCTTACTGAATCGGTAGAAAATGGCACGAGGCGGAATGCCCCGGCTCCACTTCTCGGAAGATCGGCTGCTCGAACAGGCAGCGTTCTTGAGCATGCGGACATCTAGGATGGAACGGACAGCCGGAAGGCGGATTGGCCGCATTCGGCACTTCCCCGGACAAGACGATCCGCTCCCGCTTCGCACCTACCTCCGGCTCCGGTACCGATGACAGAAGCGCCTGGGTGTACGGGTGCTGCGGGTTGTTGAACACTTGGTCGCGGGTCCCGGTCTCGACGATGCGGCCTAGATACATGACCGCGACGCGGTTCGAGATATGCCGGACAATGCTGAGGTTATGCGAGATGAACATGTACGACACCTTCGTCTTCGCCTGCAGCTCCTCCATCAGGTTCACGATCTGCGCCTGGATCGACACGTCGAGCGCAGATACCGGCTCGTCGGCTACGATCAGCTTCGGCTGCAGCGCGATCGCGCGGGCGATCGCTATGCGTTGGCGCTGACCGCCAGAGAACTCGTGGGGGTACAACTTGGCTGCTTGTCGGCTCAGGCCGACGGTCTGCAGCAGCTCCCCGGCTCGGTCGGCCGCGTCCTTGCGGCTCAGCCCGCCCTGAAGGAAGAGCGGCTCGGCGATCGCATCCCCCACCGACAGGCGCGGGTTCAGCGAGGCGTACGGATCCTGGAACACGCACTGCATCTCCTTGCGCATCGGGCGGAACTGACGCTGACTCATACGCTCGATACTCACGCCGCCAAAGTGAATCTGGCCTTCGGTCGAATCGAGGAGCCGCAGCGTCATACGCCCGACGGTCGACTTGCCGCAGCCGGACTCGCCTACGATCCCCAGCGTCTCCCCGACCCCTACTGTCAAGTCCACGCCGTCGACCGCCTTGACGATCCCTTTGTTCGCTCTATTCCCTATCGGAAAATGCTTCTTCAGTCCTTTAATTTCAAGCAATGGAGCGCTCACGTCCCTAATCCCCCTTCTGTATGACAGCTAAACCCGGATGCAGCGGACTTGGTGACCGGACTGGATGTCCCGCAATTCAGGCATCTGCGATCGGCAATCATCGGTGGCGATCGGACATCGGTCCGCGAACCGGCAGCCTTGCGGGAATTGCCCGGCGGGAGGGACGGTGCCCCGAACGGGGACCAGCTTCTCGATCGGACCATGCATGCGGGGTGTCGATGCGAGCAGTCCCTTCGTATAAGGATGCAGCGGGTTCGTGAACAGCGTCTTCACGTCCGTCGACTCCACGATCTGCCCGGCGTACATGACGACGACTCGGGTCGCCATCTCAGCCACGACGCCCAAGTCATGGGTGATGAACAGCACGGACATCTCGGAGTCCTGGATCAATCCGCGTATCAGATCGAGCACTTGCGCCTGGATCGTCACGTCCAACGCCGTTGTAGGCTCGTCAGCAATGAGCAGATCCGGCTGGCACGCCATCGCCATCGCGAGCATCACCCGTTGGCGCATCCCGCCGGAGAGACGATGCGGGAATTCCTTCCGAATCCGCGCCGGCTCTGGGAAGCCTACCTTGCGCAGCCACTCGTCCGCGATTGAGATCGCTTTCACGCGGGATACCTTCAAGTGCTTGCGCAGCCCCTCGGTCATTTGCAGCCCGATGGTCAGCACCGGATTGAGCGACGTCATCGGCTCCTGGAAGATCATGGCGATCTGCCGGCCCCGGACTCTCGCCATCTCCCGCTTCTTCAACCCGACCAGGTTGCGGCCGCGGAACCGGACTTCTCCTTGCGCGATCTCACCGGTACGGGGAAGCAGCTGCATGATGGACAGCGACGTCACGCTTTTTCCGCAGCCCGATTCGCCGACCAGAGCGACGACCTCGTTTGGCCCGATGGCCAAGTCGATGCCGTCTACGACGGTCAGCTCTTTATGTTTATCCTTGAATACGGTTCGGAGCGACTTTACTTCTAAGATTGCTTCGGACAAGCAGCTCACCTTCACTCGCTAAATGTGGAAATAAGTAAAAAGCAATAATTATTTCCCATTGTATAGGCTAATAAACATTTTGTCACGATTTATTTGTTTCCGTGAAACTTTATTTCATAAAAGCGATAAAACGTTAACGCATATCCGCCCAAACGCATTACTGCATATCTACCGCAAAGTGGTAAAGCAGTAGAAGGCTTGTCCCCTCCTGGTTTGGGATGCTCCTTAAAAGATTTGTATGCTTTCCATTTCCCAGTTAGTACCTATTTGCACAAAAAATTAGCGTTCGAACGGGACTCTGTCCTCACTCGAACGCTAATCGGCTAGTTCCCCTTATGCGGGGCCGTATAAACCAAATACTCATAGCTCCGGCTCGACCCGTCCTTCGCCGTAACCGTCAGCTGGAGCAAGGTCGCCGCCTGCGTACCGGCCGGCCCCTCCAACGCGAGCGCTTGCTGCGACGTGACGGCAGCGCCGCTCATCACTCTCACAAGCAGCCTCTCCGGATCGAACTCACTCGCATGGACGATCAATTCGTCGGCACCGAACCGGCTGACGGTCTCCAGCCGGGCGCCGGCATAAGTCAGACCGGTGATCGCCGCCGCATTGGTGCTGTCCCCCATCTCCACCCAGACCGGGTTGGAGAAGGCAAAGCCGGTCCCGGTCAGCGGCCCGATGCCTGAGCTGTTCTCATTCGCCCGCTCGCTGAACACTTCCAGGCGGTAGAACTCGCGATCCGACACCGGCAACGCGACCGTCCGGACGAACGAATTCGTCTGCAGCGACGTGAGATCCTCGTCGAGCACGACGGTCCGCTTGTCGTAATCCGCGATGTTCCCGGTAACCGGGTAGCGCAGGACACGAACGCGCGTCAGCTTCGAATTAGGATCGTAGGCTTCGATGCGGAACGGCGCCACGCCTTTATGCTCCAGCGTTAATGTGCCGCCCATGCCGACCCCGCCGATGCTGAACCGGAGCTCCGGACCGTTCGTCCCATAATAGCCGCCCGTCCTCAGCAGCTCCAGCACATTCGCTTGCGTCAGACCGGCGAGCCAGCCCTTGCTGTACGTGTCGCCCACCTTGTCTCGCGTGTGTCCGTCGGTATTGGCGATTCCGTAATATTTGGCCTCTCCGCGAATGTTGATCTCATCCCAGAACCGGAACGCTTTCTCGTTCACACCGTTATCGAGCGCATGCCAAGTCCCGTTCCATACCTCTACGCCGGTGAACCCTCTCCACTGATAAGGATTCTGGAACAGATACGTCTGCTCGAACGGATGCGCAATGTAGACCAGGCCGCCCCGACCCGTAATGTCGTCGATGCTGTTCTGCCAGGTGTAGCCGGAGCCGGAATTGTCGATATCGGATCGCGGCAGGCCGTCGAGTCCGTAGACCAGCGCATGCCCGACCGGCGTCGTCACTTCCGTGCCTGCCAAGCTCAAGAACTTCCCGTCATAACTTTGGGTAACGGCTGCCGCATCTGCCTTATGCGAATCTTTATTATGCTCGGTGCTCCACACCCAGGACAGCAGTCGTTTATTGTACACGCGCTCGGAGTTCTCGGCAATCGTGTTCACCCCGTCGGAATGCTTCGTATGCGTATGGTTGTCTCCGGCATAATACCCGGCGCCCGCCACGTCGAAGCTCGCTTTCTTGGTCACCTGGAACTCCGCGTTGGAGGCATGCGCCTGAATCGCCGCTCGGCCCCCCTCGAGCGCAACCGCCCTAACCGTGAATGTAGCTTGAGAGCGGGCGTCGATGACAGGGATCGTAATCGAGCTGTCCCCGAGCACTTGCACGAAGTAAGGCGGCTTCAAGGCGACCGCTACGTTCTGCAAGGGATTGCCGGTCAAATTGCGTACCGTCACCGAGACATCGAACGGGGTATCGGCGGTCAAATCCGTAGGCAGCCCGATCGCTACGTCCGCTACCTTTCTCAGCACGAAATCCGCCTGGACTCTTTGCCGCTCCCCGATCTCGACAGTCTGGCCCTGCACCGAATAAGCCTCATTGACCGGGAGGACCGAATAAACCCCCTTGGCGGCAAAAATTTGATACTGGCCGTCGGCTGTCGTCACGGCACGGGCCATAACTTGCCCGGCGCTGTCCTTGCTCACCACCTCCGTGAATCCGACCGGCGCCCCGGCTTCATCCCGCAGCGTCCCGGATATACTGCCGTAATCCTCCGGATTGCCGTGCTCGCGGATCACTTTCGCCCAGAATTCCGCAACCGCATAAGGCTTATCGGCAGGACCGGCGATATGCGGCATATGGTAGATCACGTACTGCCGGCTCCCGTTGTTCGGAATAGACGCTTCGAACCAGGCGCCAACGAACACACCCTCGTGAATCAGGATGTTTGGCTGCTGCTCTTGCGGCCAAATGATAGCGTGCGCCGGCTTGCCGGTGAATGAATTATTAATGCCGCTGAACAGATAGTTCTCCGTCCAGCCGCTCCTGATCGGATTCTTCTCCTGACTGAACACCCAGTTCCTTCCCGGCACGTAACTATGCTGCTCCCCCGGCTGATCCGGGTCGATGATATAGCCGAAGTTGCCGTGGAAGTCGGCGCCCGTCTCATTCCGGAGCGTAACCTCCATGCGGATCAGCGGCGTACCGTCCACAATGGAGTACCGCACTTCCGACTTCATCCCGGCGTTGTGGTCCCAATCCCCCTTGGCAAGGATGGATGTCCCGTCCAGACGGATGTCCGGCATCTCCAGCTTGGTCAACGGGTGGAACCACGACCATTCCATGTGCTTGCCGTTCGCTTCGTCTTCGGGCGTGACGCCGAGATCGTCGCTCAGGACGAACTCCGTGTAGTCCAGATTCTCGATTCGGCTCAGCCCCGCAGGAACCGCGTCCATGATGTGCCCCGGCGTGAGCGTGCCCCACTTGTTGTTGCCGGACGCGTCGTTGCTCCAGTCGACGGGGTCCATACCCGCCGTACGGACGGTGCCCACCGTGAATTTGATTTCCGGACTCTCGATGTAGTAATAGTCGTTCTTCGGCCACCAGTCCCGGGAGGTGCCTTCGTAGACGAAGCCCGGATCGCCCCGGGTCACTCCTGCCGTGACCTCTCTCTCAGGAGCGGCCATCGTAAAATCAACCTGTGCGAAAGGTCCCGCCAGCTCAGGGGCCGGCGTCAGGTCGTACGTGTCCGTTCCGTTGGTAGCATGGAGGCCGTAAACGTTCCCGGTAACGGTATAAACGCTATAGCTGCCCCGGCTATCGGTCGTAGCCGACGCGTATGGGCTCCCGGATTGCGTATTCAACACGATGTCGACGCCCCGGGAAGGCTGCCCGGCGGAATCCGTGACGGTGCCGGTCACCTTGCCGATCGAAGCGAGATCGGTTCGGTTCTTCACCACGTCGGCCCAAAACTCCGCAGTTTGATAAGAGGAATAGGCCGGTCCCGGGATGTGCGGCAGATGGTACAGCACGAGCTCCTTCGACGTATTCGGAGCGAGGGAGACTTGGAACCAGGCGCCGGTGATGTAGCCTTCCGGGATCAGGGCGCTTGGCTGCTGGTTATCCGGCCAGATGATGGCGTGCGCGGGATTGCCCGTGAATTTGTCCTGAATGCCGTTAAAGATATAGTTCTTGTTCCAGCCGGAGGTGATAAATTCGCTTACTTGCCCGCCTCTCCAGCCCCAGCCCGGGACATAACTGCTTTGCTCCAACGTTTCCTCGGGATCGATAATATACCCCAGATGCCCGGTGAACGCGGTCGCGCCTTCGTTGGTCAGTTTCACCTTCATCTTGATCAGCGGCGATCGCTCCACCAGCGAGTAGGTTACTTGTGCCTTGATGGCGGGATTGGCATCCCACGCGCCGCGAGAGACGATCGAGTGAGCTTGGGCCTGGATATCGGGCAGGCTGAGCTTTTGCGTCGGGTACCACCAGGTTCGGCCGACTTGCGGACTCAGAACAAACTCGGTATAGTCTAGGTTCTCCCTGCCGCTGAATTTTGGTGCCGCGTCCATGATATGGCCGGGCGTCAGCGTTCCCCATTTGTTGTTGCCCGATACATTGTCGCTGTAGTCGGTCGGATGGGGAGTGGCCAAGGCGTTCTTCCCGACCGTCACTTTCACTTCCTCATTCTCCAGGGCATAGTAGTCTACACCTTCGAGCCAGTCCCTCGAGGCCGGCGCATAGGTGAACCCAGGTTCTCCCCTGGCGACCCGCGCGGACGCCGACTCATCGTCCGGCAGCTCCGTCCCGGTCACGCCGTATACGGCGGACGTCGCCGCCTCCGCCCTCCCGATGGGGATCGGGCTGGCCAGCCCGATCCATAGCGCGATGGCGCTTAAGGTCAAGGCAGCCGTCAACAATCGCTTGAACATCCGTGTTCCTCCCTCACACATGAGATTGCAGCCTCAGTATATAGGCGGGGTAGGACGAGAGAAAGAATGCTTTCTCAACATGACGTTCTGTTTTCTTAACATCAGGGATATGTTCACAAAGCGATACGAGAGGTTGAGAATGCGTTATTCGCCGTCCGTTCGGGACGTGCTACAATGGAGGGTTTGGAGGGAGAGGGAGCCCGCGGAACGTCAAAAAAGCGACCCTGCCCGGTTACAGACGGGAGCCGCTCGATGTCGGATGCATGTAGAGTATCGTGGTCCAACTATGCTTAAATACGCCTCGTCCGCACGGAAGCGAAGCGCTTATTGATTCTCCAGCTCTTCCTTGCCGACGAGGGCGACTAAAGCGTTTACAGCCTGCTCGGAATCCGAACCTTCTGCGCTTATGTGTACCTCGGTGCCTGAGCTGATCGCCAAGCTCATGATCCCCATGATGCTCTTGGCATTGACTTTCTTATCGTCCTTCTCCACGAAGATCTCGGAAGAAAATTTGTTAGCCTCTTGTACGAATAAAGCTGCCGGTCTGGCGTGTAGCCCTGTTCTCAGCCTCACGACTGCAGGTCGTCTCGTCATTATCCCAATACCCCCTACATCCATCACTTGGTTCACTTCAACGCTCTGACGGTTTCTTTATTTTTGTATTATACCATTTTTCATGAATCTGTAAAAGAAATCGTTGGCATTTTCGCATCCGGTTGTGAATTTCTTACTTTTTCCGCCAATTCATCCAGCTTGCGCAGCCGGTGATTCACGCCGGACTTGCTGACATTGCCCTTCAGCAGCTCGCCGACTTCCTTCAGATTCATATCGGAATGCTGCAGCCGGATCTCCGCGACCTCTCGCAGCTTCTCCGGCAAGTTCTCCAGGCCGACCGTCTTCTGCAACAGCTTGATGTTGTCGATCTGCCGGACGGCCGCGCCGATCGTCTTGTTCAGGTTCGCCGTCTCGCAGTTCACGATCCGGTTCACCGAATTGCGCATGTCCTTCATGATCCGGACGTCTTCGAAGCGCAGCAGCGCCTGGTGAGCCCCGATCAGGCTCAGGAACTGAATGATCTTCTCGCCTTCCTTCATGTACAGGACGAAGCCCTTCTTGCGCTCGATGCAGCGGGCGTTCAGGTCGAACCGGTTCGCCAGCTGGCAGAGCGCCTGGCAATGCTCCTCGTACATCGAAGCGATCTCCAAGTGATAGGAGGTGCCTTCGGGATTGTTGACCGACCCTCCGGCGAGAAAAGCTCCGCGCAGATACGCCTTGCGGCAGCAGCTGCTGCGGATGATCCGTTTGTCGATGCCCGGGTTGAATTGAAACCCTTCGGTCACGATATGCAGATCGGACAATATTTCTTGCACTTGCCCCGGGAGCCGCACGATGTACACGTTGTTTTTCTTAAGCCGCATCTTCTTGCGTACGAACAGCTCGGTATGCATCTCGTACATTTTCTTGATCAAGGAATAGATCCGTCGGGCAATCGCCGCATTCTCGGTCGAGATGTCCAGGACGATGCGCTGATTCGTCAGCTGCACGGAACCGTTCATGCGAATGAGGGCCGCCAATTCGGCACGCTCGCAGCAAGGCTCGGCTTCTATCATGGTCAACTCTTTCTTCGTCTGCGCTGCAAATGACAACGGAACTCACCTCTTTCGTACCATCCAGCTTTCCACAACTTGATAAATGTGATGGCTCAGTCTCTCGGCGTCATGCCGCAGGTAGGTGCGGAACAGCACCAGCCGGTCGGCAATCACCTTGTACCCGCGTCGCGTCACCTCGTCCAGGTCGAGATGGACGGCCTTCGCGCCCTGCTCCGCGTACTTGCTCTGCACCTGGGGCGGAATCTCCCCATTGTTCACGATCACATAGTCGAACAGATGGTGCCCGACGTGATCGTAGATCGCCTGCAAGTGGTCGCCGACCGAGTAGTCGTCGGTCTCCCCCGGCTGCGTCATGACGTTGCAGACGAAGATCTTGACCGCCTGCGACGTGACGATCGCCTCGGCCAATTCATGGACGAGAAGATTCGGCAGGATGCTGGTGAACAGGCTCCCCGGCCCGACCAGAATCGCGTCGGCCTCCCGGATCGCCTCCACCGCTTCCTGCAGGGGAGATACATCGGCGGGCTCGATGAACACGCGCTTGATCTTGCCTCCCGCCTTCGGGATGAGCGACTCGCCCTCTACGATCGTGCCGTCGTGCATCTCGGCCTTCAGCACGATCTGCTGGTCGCTCGCTGGCAGCACGCGGCCGCGGACTGCGAAGACGCGGCTCATCTCCTTCACGCCGGTGACGAAGTCCCCGGTGATGTCCTTCATCGCGGCGAGGATCAAGTTGCCGAGGCTGTGACCGGCCAGCGCCGAGCCGGCGCTGAAGCGGTACTGCAGCGTCTTCGCCAGCAGAGGCTCGACATCGGCGAGCGAGATGAGCACGTTACGAATGTCGCCCGGCGGGGGCATCTGCAGCTCCGAGCGGAGAATGCCGGAGCTCCCTCCGTCATCGGCCACCGTGACGATGGCCGTGATGTCTAGCGGCTTTTCCTTCAAGCCGCGGAGCATGACGGAGAGCCCGGTCCCGCCGCCGATGACCACGATGCGAGGCTTGCCTGTAAGCTTAGTAGGCTCCTCGGCGATCATCGGCTCACCTCCGGCTTCCGGTCGCGGTCCGCGTCGCGGTGGCTGACGCGCACCGTCTCCGTCTCGCTCGTGCCGAGTCGTTTGCCTAAGTATTCCGCAATCGCCACAGATCGATGCTTGCCGCCTGTGCAGCCGATGCCGACGACGACCTGGCTCTTGCCTTCCTTGGCGTATTGCGGAATGAGGAATTGCAGCATATCCACCAGCTTCACGAGGAATTGCTGCGTCTCCCCCCACTTCATCACATAGTCGTAGACGTCTTGATCCATCCCCGTGTTCGGCCGGAGCGCCTCCACGTAATGCGGATTCGGCAGGAACCGGACATCGAAGATGAGATCGGCATCAATCGGGATCCCGTATTTGAAGCCGAAGGAGATCACGTTAACCGAGATCCCCGAGCGCCCCAGATTCGTGAAGCGGTCGATGATCCGTTCCTTGAGCTGCGCCGGCTTCAGGTCGCTCGTGTCGATGACCTGCGTCGCCATCCCCTTCAGCTCCTCCAGCAGCTTGCGCTCGAGCCGGATGCCGTCGAGCGGCAGTCCATCCGGTGCGAGCGGATGGCGGCGGCGGCTCTCCTTGTACCGCTGCACGAGCAGCGCGTCCGTCGCGTCCAGGAACAGAATCTCGTACGTGATCGTATAGTTCTCGCGGATCGTGCGAAGCGATTCGGACAACGAAGTGAAGAACTCCCGCCCGCGTAAGTCGATCACCAATGCCACCTTGCCGATCCGGCCCTGGGACTGATCGATCAGCTCCGCGAATTTCGGGATGAGCACGGGCGGCAGGTTATCGACGCAGAAGAAGCCCAAGTCTTCGAGACTCTGCACCGCGATCGTCTTCCCCGCACCGGACATGCCGGTAATGATGACCAGCTTGGGCGCGGCGTGGCCTTCCTCCAGATGTACCATCTCGCTCCCCCCCTCCCCTAAGATACCCCACAAAGTGACGCGAAGCCTTCGAAGCTTATTCCTGGTACTTTGCGGGGACCCAGGATTTTTTTCCCAAACGCTACAAATTCAAGCCGGCGGCCCCGACAATCCCGGCGTCGTTCCCCAACTGAGCCGGTACGATGTCTACCCCTTCGGTGAACACCGGAGGGACGTTCAGCTTATACACCTTGCGAATCTCATCGAACAGGATGTCGCCCGCTCTGGCCACGCCGCCGCCGATGATGAACCGCTGCGGATTCAGCACGACCGCGACCGCCGCCATCGCCTTGGCGAGATAGTGGGCCGCCCTCTTCACGATGCGAATGGACACTTCATCGCCGTCCTTCGCCGCGTCGAACACCGCCTTCGCGGTAATCGTCTCAAGCTCGGACAGCGTCGTCACTTCGCCTCGGCCTACGGCGTCCTGAGCCATCCGGACGATGCCCGTAGCCGAGGAGACCGTCTCGACGCAGCCCATCTGGCCGCAGCCGCACTGGATCGCTTCCAGATCCGGCACGACCTTGATGTGCCCGAGCTCGGCCGCCATCCCACGGAAGCCTTCCACGATCTTGCCGCCGATGATGATGCCGCCGCCTACGCCCGTGCCGAGCGTGAAGCAGACCAAGTGCTGCACGCCGCGTCCGGCGCCGCCCCAAGCTTCGCCGAGCGCAGCTACGTTCGCATCATTGTTGATCGCGACCGGAATGTTCAGTCGCTCTTCGAGCTCCCGGCGCACCGCTACGTTCTCCCACTTCAAGTTCGGCGCCGCGAGGACGACGCCTTCCGCCAGGTCGATGAACCCGGCGATGCCCGCACCTACGCCGGCCACCTGATCCCATGTATATGAGGAGTCGGTCACAATTTGTTTCACATATTGCGCGATTCGATCGAGTACGGCTTGGTGGCCTTCCTCGGCTCCCGTGGGACCTTCATACGTATGCAGCAGGTTGCCCTCAGCACTACAGATCCCGACCTTGATATTCGTGCCGCCCAAGTCTACGCCGATATAGATCTTTCCCGACATCCCAGTGTCACCTCTATATAAATTGTATGCTTCTGTTCCAACTATAAGCCAACCCTATCGGAAGGTCAAGCCGCACAAGGCTTCCCGTGAATGAGCCGAATCCCCCTCAGCCAAGGAGCGGAAGGGGATTCGAGCATGCGTTACAATCCGGATCCTGACGCGGATCAACGGTTTCTATGCGTTAGGCGTTCAGCGACTGGCTCCAGTCGTGAACCGGTTGGCCTTCCAGGAATTTCTCGCAATCCAGGGCCGCCATACAGCCGCTGCCGGCCGCGGTGATCGCTTGACGATACCGGTGATCCTGCACGTCGCCGCAAGCGAAGACACCCGGAATGTTCGTCTCGGAAGTCCCCGGCTTGACGATCAGGTAGCCGGCTTCGTCCGTCTCCAGCTGGCCGCCCAGGAAGCCGGTGTTCGGCGTATGGCCGATCGCGACGAAGATGCCGTCCGTCTCGAGCAGCTCTTCCTCGCCCGTCTCGTTGTTGCGCACCTTCAAGGCGGTCACGCCCTTCTCGCCGGCCACCACTTCGAGCGGCGTGCGGTTCAGGCTCCACTTGATCTTCTCGTTGCCGCGGGCGCGGTCTTGCATGATCTTCGAGGCGCGCAGCTCCGGACGACGGTGCACGAGGCGCACTTCGGACCCGAACCGGGTCAGGAAGTTCGCTTCCTCCATCGCCGAGTCCCCGCCGCCGACGACGATGATCCGTTTGCCGCGGAAGAAGAAGCCGTCGCAGGTCGCGCACGTGCTGACGCCGCGGCCCATATTCGCCTTCTCGCCCTCAATGCCGAGCAGCTTCGCGGAGGCGCCGGTCGAGATGATGAGCGTCTCGGCCTTCAGCTCATGTCCGCCTTCGAGCTTCAGCGTGAACGGCCGCTGGGACAGATCGACTTCGTTGATCCAGCCGGTACGGAATTCGGCGCCGAACCGTTCCGCTTGCTTGCGCATGTTGTCCATGAGCTCCGGGCCCATGATCCCTTCCGGGAAGCCGGGGAAGTTCTCCACTTCCGTCGTGGTCGTCAATTGGCCGCCAGGCTCGGGGCCTTCGATCACGAGAGGCTTCAGATTCGCACGGGCGAGATAAATCGCCGCGGTCAATCCGGCAGGGCCGGTCCCAACTACAATGCTATGATAGATGTTGCTCATCTTAGACGTACCTCCTTTGGATGCATTTCTCTATGGGTATAGCAAGCTCCGTCAGCTCAGCCTTCGATCTATTCGACTATTAGGAGGCTACCCCTGTTCGGAGCGCTTCAGCTTCGGGAAAATTTCGTCCATCTTGGCCTTCAGGCCGCACGCGTCGTCAATCGACTTCACATGCTTGCTGACCGTAGCCGTCGAGATGCCGTAACGCGCGGCCACCTCGTGATACGAGATTTGCCGGCGGTGCATCTTGGCGGTTAGGTATTCGAGCGCCGCCGCCCAGCCGTCGATCTTCGTAATCCTCGGCACGCTCGGGTACATCCGCGTCAGAAATTCGACCCACAGCGTCTCCAGGTCGTGCTGCTGCACCATATCGTAGCGCTTCTCCATCTTGCCGAGCGCGCACTGCATCACTTCCTGCCACTCGTCCTTCCAGACGGGCAGGTTCGGGGACCAGGGAGCCGAGGCCGTCACCTGCTTGCCCTGCAGGAGCACTTGGATCGGCTCCTTCGCGCGCATGCTGCGCAGGACGAACATTGCAACCTTTTTCAAATACTCGTCTTCCTTCGGATCGAGCAGGAACGCGCGCAGCGCATCCTCCACCTCGCTGTCGGCGATCATGCCGAACGCTTGGATCACTTGGAGCTTCGTATCCTTATCCCCGTGGCGCAGCGCCCAGAAGAACGACGAGCGAACGAGCGGATCGCGCCGCATATGATCGGGAATCCCGTCCTCCGCCGCCTCCAGCACCTTGAACTGCTCCTCGAACGGCAGGTGATAGTGGTAGCTGATGGCGCGTTTCTGCCCGTCCTGCATTTCTTTCAGCTGATTCAGATAGAAAGGGGCCACTTCCGTGCCGGGATCGAGCCTCTCCACGACGCGCCACAGCTTCTCCGCTTCCGTATACCGGCCGATGTGGTACGCCGAGACCGCCGTGTAGTGGTACAAGCACGGATCCAGTCCGGACTCCGCGCTCTTGAGCAGCCGCCGGAACAAGCGGAACGCCGTCTCATGCTCGCCCAGAATCCCCATCGTCGTAGCCAGCTTGAACACATGGTCGTGATGAATCGGATACGTCTTGCGCAGCTGGGCCAAGAGCTGCTGGAGAGCATCTTTCTGCCCGTTATGCTGATAAAAGATGCCGAGGTTGCACAACGCGTGCAGGTTGCCCGGATCGACCTCCAGCACTTCCTTGATCGTCTCCATCGATTGGTCGAACAGCCCCATGTAATAGTAAGCGAGCGCCAAGTTGTTGCGGGCGGCCATGAAATCGGGGTTCGCCTCCACCAACTGCTCGAGAATGCGCACCGCTTCGGAGAATTTCCCTTCCTCCAAGAGCGCCCGGGCCCGGTCGTGCTCGAACATGCCTTCGCGGCTCTTGATCGACTTCAGGCGGGTGGGCCGGTTCAGCTCGTAGCTGAGCAGCTCCATCATTTCCTCGGCTTCCTCCAAGTAATGGCCGTTCGGGTCGTGCTCCAGATAGTAGATGAGCGACTCTTCGGCTTTCTCGAAGTCCTCCATATTGGCATAATTGTTCGCCAGATAGAAATGGCACTCCGTCATGGCGGGATCAATCTCATCTATGATATGGGTGAGGACCCGGTTCGACTCTTCAAAATTGCCCATCTCCGAGAGGACGCCGGCCAGATTGCAATGGTTGACCGGATTCTCGGGCTCGTAATCGACCGCCTTGCGAAAATATTTCAAGGCTTTGTCATAGTGGTGTCGATCCAAGGACTGGACTGCTCTCTCGAAAAAGAAAGTGGCATCCATCGGGATCGATATGACGTTTCGCGGCAACGGGTCGGCCACAGGCTTTTTCTTCGCCATGGTAATTGACACCTCCAGTGACATACTTCATTCAAGTATATCACAGTTCCTTCGGTTCACCTACAGGGAATCCCGCGCAACAAGCGCGGATAGGCGGAGCGGATGCCCGATTCCGGACACCCGCTCCGCCTGTATCGCCATTCTAGACGCCGCCGTACTTGAACAGCGTGCTGATCGAACCGCCCTGCATGATGATGCGAATCGCATCGGAGAACAAGTGCGCGAGCGACAGCACCTTGAACCGGCCGCTGGCCGTCTCCGGCAAGGCGATCGAGTCGGTGATGATCACTTCCTTGATGTTCGGGTGATCGAGGCGCTTGATGGCCGGATCGGTGAACACCGGATGCGTGGCGCATACGTAGGCGTCTTGGGCGCCGCGCTCCTTCAACCCTTCGACAACCTTGACGATCGTACCTCCGGTGTCGATGAGGTCTTCTATGATAATCGGAGTCCGTCCTTCTACGTCCCCGATGACGTGCGTAATCGTGGCTTCATTATGCGCATGACGCTTCTTGATCATGATCGCGAACGGTGCGTTCAGGATATTCGCCAAGTTCTCGGCGGTTGTAGCCCGCCCCGCATCCGGCGAGACGACGACCGGGTTCGAGATGTTCTTGCTCCTGATGTAATCGGCGATCATATCCGTTGCGGTCAGATGGTTGACCGGGATGTTGAAGAAGCCTTGAATCGCCGGGGCGTGCAGGTCCACGGTCATGATGCTGTTCGCGCCCGCGGTGGTCAGCAAGTCGGCGACCAGTTTGGCCGAGATCGGCTCGCGCGGAGACGCCTTCCGCTCCTGGCGGGAGTAACCGTAGTAGGGGATGACCAAGTTGATCGTTTTGGCCGAGGCCCGACGGGCTGCGTCCATCATGATGAGCAGCTCCATCATGAGATCGTTGACGGGATGGTTGAAGGTCTGCACCAAGAACACGTCGCAATTTCGAATCGTTTCCTCGTAGTGGCAATAAATTTCCCCGCTCTTGAACCGGGATAACTTAATCTTGCCGAGAGGCACCCCTAACTCCGTGCAGATGGCCTCTGCCAGCTTCGGATTGGACGATCCGCTGAAAATTTTACAATTGTCCGTGTACATGGTTACCCCCTATAAGTAGGACGGCGGCGCTCGGCTCCGTCCTTGAATGCAACTGTGTGCAGCTTTATTATACCTGTTCGACAATCAATTTCAAAAGGAAACCGAGCGTTTGTCGAATTTTTGTAACAAACCCGTTCCTATTGTATCCAGGAAAGGGCGGAAAACCCCTCGGCAATTTGCACCAGAGGGGTTTGGGGGTCATGATTGCGGATGAAGCGTTACGGTCTGCCCGGACTCGGACGCTTGGTACACCGCCTCGATCGTCCGCTGCAAGAGCCACGCCTGCCGCAGCGTCGTCCGGGGCGGCCGCCGCTCCCGGATCGCGCCGGCGAAGTCTCGGAGTACTCGGCGCTGCAGCTCCCCGAACGTCTCGTCGCCGGACCACACGGTCTCCGCTTCTACGCCGTTCGCCTCGCTGTAGCGGTACAGCGTCACAACATTACGCAGGCCGGGCACGATACGGAAGCGGATCGTGCCGGTCTCGCCGGTAATCTGCCAGGCTGCCTCCTCCGGGCCGACGAAATATTCGCCTTGCTCGAGCAGCAGGACCGGGGCCGTCTCGCGCTCGCTGCCGGCCTCATCGCCGCTGCATACGATCATCGCCGCCGTATGCGTCTCTCCCGTCGACCCGGCTGGAACATGGTGCCGGAACATGTCCTGGAGCGTCCAGACGCGGCCCGACACTTGAGCAGGCGTGTACCGCCAGCCGGTAACGCCCAGCATGTAGTCGAGCACGTACGTGCCTAGGTTCGTCAGGTTGCCGCCGCCGTTCAAGGCCGGGCTCAGCCGCCACGCCGGCGGCAGCTTGTCGGGCGCCGGCGCGGCCTTCGCCGGCAGCAGCCAGCGGCACGAGATCGTGCGCAGCGCGCCGATCGTGCCGGCCTCGAGCAGCCGACGCACGGCTTCCGCCGAGTCGGCGAACCGCAGCCGCGACGAGCAGCTCGCGGCCACCAACCCGTCGGCTGCTTCGAGCAGCCGCTCCGTTTCGGTCGCGCTGAGCGCGACCGGCTTCTCCAGCAGCGCGTGCTTGCCGCGCGCGAAGGCGTACAGCGCCAGCCTCGTGCGGAACGCGGCTGGCACGGCCAGGAGGACGGCGTCCACGTCCGCCGTGTCGATCATCGCCTCCGCGCTCTTGTACCACGCGGAGATGGAGAATTCGGCGGCCGCGGCCCGGGCCGCCGCTTCTTGCACATCGGCGACCGCGACGATCGCGAGGTCGGGCTGGCCGGCGGCCGCTTGCAAGTACACGCGGCCCATCACGCCGCAGCCGACGAGGCCGATGCGCACCGGCGGCTGCGCGTGTTGCGGCTGAGGTTTTTGCGGCTGTTGTTGTTCAATGGTCATGCTTTTTTCAGGCTCCCGTCTACAATTACTTTCCCTTCGGCCGTGGAGGTTTCTAGGCGTTTTTTGGCGTTACTTGGCGTTACTTGGAGGTACTTGGCGATACCTGGCGATACGAGACGCTACGTGCCGGTCCGCTCCTTGCGGTACATCCCCGGCGTTGTCCCCGTATGCTTTTTGAACACTTGAATGAACGTCTTGCTGTGCATGAAGCCGACCTTCTCCGCGAGCACGTGCACCGGATACTCCTCCTGCTCCATCAGCTCGATCGCCTTCTCGATGCGCAAGCTGTTGACATAGTCGACGAACTTGACGCCGTACTCCTCCTTGAACAACCGGCTAATCGAGCTAGGATGCAGCCGGAAGGCGTCGCCCAGGAGCGACTGCGACAAGCCCGGGTCAAAATAGTGCTCGTCGATGTACCGCTTGACCTCTTGCATCGCACTGCGGTTTTGCCGGGAATCCCGCCACAGCCGGATTTGCTCCGACACGGCCGATAGCGTCCCCCGGAGCGCCGCGCTGATCTCGGCGAGGCTCTCTCCCTCCTTCAGGCTCTGCATCAGCCGTTCGTTGGCCGATTGCCAGTAGCCGTCCAGCTCCGCAGGCAGGTCGCTCATCTTGTGCTGAATGTGGAACAACAGCACGTACAGGAGGTTGCGCACCTGCTCGCCGCCGAACAAGTGCGATGTCAGCGACGCCGACAGCTGCGTCAGCTCCGCCTCCCATTCCGTCTCTCCCATGCGGAGCGAACGGCTGATTTCCTCGATGCGCTCGAGCTCCAGGATCAACTCCGGCTGGCCACGGTCCGGCAGGATGTGCAGCGGGATCAGCCGGTTGCTGCCCAAGCTCAGCTTATACCCCAGCGCCCTGCGCGCGGTCTGGAACGAGACCGACACCGATTCGATCCGGTCTACGGCCACCCCCGCCGCGATCGTCACCGTGCAAGGAAGCTCCTTCTCCACCCAGGCGCGCAATTGCTCCAGCCCGGCGATCAGGCCGATCTCCGCGTCCGCCGCCTCACCCTGCATTACGATCGCACCTAGCTGGTGCTCGTACAACCACTCGGAGGTAAACGAGCAGCCGGTATCGGCCAGGGTCAAGTCCAACTGCCCCTGAAGCGCGAGCCGCATCGCCTGGAGCTCCTCCTCCGAGCGGTCCGTGCCGAAGAAGGCCGCATAGCGATCGAGCTCTACAATGACTGCTGTCGGACGCCCCGCATCCAATCGAAGTCCGAACAGTTCCTCCTCGCGCTGGCCATAGAAGGAAGCCGCGTCGAACCGCCCTTCTGCCAACCGCAGGAAGTGATGCACCCGTTTGAACTTCCGGTTCGCCTCATTCTCCAGCTTCAGCCGGTTGGAATCATCCCACAGATGGTCCAATGCCCGGCCGATGGTTTGAAACTCGTCGCGCCTGCCCCCCTGCGGCGGGTCGAGCGGCCGTTTGAGCCCGATGGCGCCCACCTGACTGAGCAGCCCCTGTACCGGTCGGTAATGCCTCCGGGAAGCGAGCACGAACCAGACGCCTCCGATCAGCATGCACAGTCCTCCGAGCGAGATGGAGATGTACAGCGCGGGCTCCGCCCAGCCGAGGATGCCCGGCTGCAGCACGCCGCTCTCGATCGTCCAGCCGGTATAAGACATCGTCACCGTTGCGAGCCGCTTCCGTTCTTTGCCCGTCTCATCGGCGGGAATCGTAGATCCGATCAGCCGGCCGTTCCCATCGGCAATGCGGATATAACCGACCGACGTATCCACGGATTGACTCAAGAGCTTTTGCAGCTCATTGACGTCCACCTGAGACACGAGCAGCCCCTTCGTGCGCAGATTCGCAATGCGGGCGATCGAGATCACTTCGCGGGTCCCTTGGGGTGAGGAGGGAGACGCAAGTTTACGTCGGTCCCCCCACCGGAATCGAGTATCCGACTGCATCTGAGCTTCGATATAGGCCTTGTCGGCATACAGATCCGATTCGGCGATACTGGTTGGCTCGAGGACGATTTTTTTCTCCGGATTGACCAAATAAAGCGAAACAATCAAGGGAAAACGCGTTTGCAAGTTCGATAAAGCCAATGCAGTCCGGTATGCCGAGACGAAGCTGTCCGAGCTCGTCTCGGCATAGAACCCTTCGATGTCCGAGTTGGAATTTACGAGCAGGAACATCCCGTCATCGATCCCCCGAAGCGACTGTTCCAGCATTTGGCTGGCATTGCGGGCTACCGTTTCATTGGATTGGATGGAGGAACGCTCCGACAGTTGTCGAACTGTAAGGAACAGGATCAGGAGCAACGTCAAACAAACGGCCAGGAACACCGGGATGTAGGACAACATCAGGCGGTAAAACCAGTTCCGTCTCATGAAGCTCATGATGCTTTCCCTCCACTCTCGATTTACCCTTTTTGGGCATCCCTTTATTTTGATTATTTCAAGCGCGGCCTGTACCGTCAACCTTTTTATAACGCTTTCAAAATCGAGGAATGCCGCAAAAACGATCTATAGGCAAACTCCCGCCCCATCCCTTAACGTTAAAAATGCAACGAGCGAGAGCAACCAAATCGAATTGGGGGATGACCAACAAATGAGAGCCAAACCGATGACTCACTTGAAAGTGCTTACAACCGCTGCGATGGTCGCAACCGTCTTAAGCGCATGCGGGGCCGATTCCGACAAGCCGTCGTCACAAGCGTCACCTGCCGCAACAGGTTCCGGCGCAACCGCCTCAGCCCAGCCGCAAAAAGAGAAGCTGAACCTCAAATGGTTCATCGAAGGTCCGGCGAATGCGAAGCTGCCGAGCGACCAGGAGGACTTCGTCAAGAAGACGATCGAAGAGAAGTTCAACGTGAAGCTGACCGTGGACTACATGGTGTTGGGCCAGGACTACATCAACAAGATCAACGCCCAGCTCACCGCGAACGATGCGCCGGACATGTGGCGGGACGCCAATGGGGACGGGGGGCAGAAGTACGCGCTGGACGGCATTCTGGCCGACATTTCCAAGTTCGTCACGCCTCAGACGATGCCCAACTACTTCAAGTATTGGGTGGACGAGAAAACGTTCGCCGGCTATCAGGTTCAAGGGAAGACGCTGCGCGCTCCGATCCCGTACAGCAAGGAATTGTACCGCGCCTGGTATATCCGCAAGGATTGGCTGGACAAATTGAACCTGCAAGTACCGAAAACGTACGAGGAATATTTGAACGTCTTGCGCGCCTTCACCAACAACGACCCGGACGGCAATGGGAAAAAGGACACGTACGGCTTCACCACGGCGGCCGGCGGCGACGGGATCGGGCTCGATTGGCCGGAGTATTGGAAGAACGGGCTGATCTACGCCACCTTCCTGGAGAACGGCAAGTTCATCGATATGCAGACCGATTCGCGCGTGGAGCAGGTGCTGAACGATATCTCGAAAGTCGTCGCCGAAGGCGTCGTCGACCCGGACTGGTTCCTGAACAAGGCGCCACAACACACGGATAAGGCGGCGCAAGGCAAGGTCGGGGTCGTCCTGGGGGCTACAAAAGATTTTGCCTTTGACTCCAACCCGCAGAGCCTGCAGACGAAGACCAAAGCGCTGTTCCCGAACGCGAACTGGGTGCCGTTCACGCCTTTTGGCAGTCACCCGATTCAATCCGGGATTGCACCGGGCTCCCCGTTCCTGTTCCCTAAAAGCGTGGCGGAGAAAAATCCGGAGAAGGTGGCCCGTTCGGTCGAGATCCTCGACTGGTTATCCAGCGAGGAAGGCTACCTGCTGACGCATTATGGCCAAGAGAACAAGCACTACACCAAGAACGGGAAGACGATCACCCTGAAGCCGGAAGCCATTACGGCTGACATTACGAACAAGGGCGACTGGTTGACGATCTGGGATTTCTTCACGCCGGCGACGCCGAATGTCTTCGGCCTGACGGTCATCGATCCGACCCAGACCGAACGCGATCGTCAGATCGAGAAGACGCTGGCTTCGATCCCTTCGGCCCCGTACCTCGGTACGAGCCTGATCGCGCCTACCGGCTTCGACCTGGCGACGTTCCGCAAGCGCCAGCGCGAGCTGCAGGCGAAGGCGATCTTCGAAGACAAATCCGGCAAGAACTGGCCGGCTTACCGCGAAGAGCTGATGACGAAGTACAACGGCACGAAGCTGTTCGAAGCCTACGCCGAGCAGATCAAAGCGGCCGGGCTTGTGAAATAAGCCGGCGACGCTCGTCTCTCTGTAGCTGGGGCTGTAGCCTAACAAGCTGGCTTGTTTGAATGATCTTATAGCCACTATCCCCTTCGCTCAGGTGGGGAAGCCAGAGACCTTAGTCCGTCTGGCTCTCCCCCATTGTGAAGGGGATCGTGTTTTTTGCAGGCAGTTGGGCTACTCGAATAAGGAGCTCTTTTCACAAGCCTTACCTTTCACCCTATGGACCGGACCCTATCGCTACTATCCCTTGCGCTCAAGCCAGCTTACCTCAACCTCGCACTCAGCTTCCTGAGCAAACTTCGGCCCTCGGCCCCTTCCGCCCTCCTATCGCCACTATCCCCTTCGCTCAGAACGGAGCAATCATACCAACCGGATCGCAACTATCTCTTCCACTCCGGTACCGCTGCACACAAAAGGCGACTAACCCTTCAGTCAGATTCGCCGCCCTGCCTTATGCACTTACCAGAGCCCTTCATCGGACTCTCCGGACCTATAGCGGACCTAACGCCCTTATCCCTTTACGTTACGCTCAGTAGGGACTCCCACTCTAATAAACCGGCACCACTTTCCCCATTCACTCCGATTCCGATGCCCCATTTCCACCAGCGCCTTCACTCAGTCGGCCTCTGCGTTCTACAATTACCAAGTCCATTGACGGACTCTACGGACCCTATAGCCACTATCCCCATGGCTCAGATTGGGTATCCTTAACCTCGTTTCTTAAAGCTCCCCTCTGCATCGGCCCCTGTACTCTTCGGACCTTATCGCCACTATCCCTTTCGCTCAGATACCACCGCCCAATTGATCGCTACGTCGTTTTCACTCACTTTGGCGGCCCTCGCGTTCTGCAACTACTAAGACCTTACATCGCTCCTTATGCCCACTATCCCATTCGCTCAGGTCGGCTTACCTCAACCTCGCGCATAGCTCCCGGAGCAAACTTCGGCCCCTTGGCCCCTTCCACCCCTCTATCGCCACTATCCCCTTCGCTCAGAATGGTAAAATCATACCAACGGATCGCAACTTTGGCTCAGACAGCCCTCCTCACCTAACGGTGACATCCCCTGAGCAAAGGTGATAGTGCTCATAAGGCTGGAAAAGTCAGTACCTGAGTTCGTTCTAGGCGGTCCTACCTTACTGCTCTGGTTCCTGAGCGAAAGGGATAGTGCCTATAAGGCTCGAAGAACCGGTACCTCAATTCGCTCCAAAAAGACCGACCCTCCTGCTCACATTCCCTGAGCGAAAGGGATAGTGCCTATAAGGCTGGAAAAACCGGTACCTCAGTTCGCTCCAGAAAGTCCGACCTTACTGCTCACATTCCCTAAGCGAAAGGGATAGTGCTCATAAGGCTCGAAAAAACCGGTACCTCAGTTCTCTCCAGAAAGTCCGACCTTGCTGTTCACATCCCTGAGCAAAGGGGATAGTGCCTATAAGGCTCAAAAAACCGGTACCTCAGTTCGCTCCAGAAAGTCCGACCTTACTGCTCACATTCCCTGAGCGAAAGGGATAGTGCACATAAGGCTCGAAAAAACCGGTACCTCAGTTCTCTCCAGAAAGTCCGACCTAACGGATCACATTCCCTGAGCGAAAGGGATAGTGCCTATTAGGCTCGAAAAACCGCAACCTGGGCTCGCCCCAGAGACTCCGACGTTACTGTTCACATTCCCTGAGCGAAAGGGATAGTGCTCATAAGGCTCGAAGAACCGATACGTGAGTAGGTACCCCCAACTGCTCACTCCACCTGAGCCAATGGGATAGTACCACAATGGCCTGCGCGAACCTCACCACTCATTAACCCCATAAAAAAAGTGCCTCCCTCTAGGGAGGAACGGCACCTTCTTTTATCAGCACGAATAGCTAATAACATTAAGCTTTGCTTTTGCTCTTGCTCACGTGGCGGCGATCCAGCTCGGCCATGATGTCGTCGAGCGGCAAGCGGGCTTCGCGCAGCAGGACAAGCAGGTGGAAGATCAGATCGCTCGACTCGTAGCGCAGCTCGTCGTTGTCGCGGTTTTTGGCGGCGATGATCACTTCCGCCGTTTCCTCGCCGACCTTCTTCAGAATTTTGTCGATGCCCTTTTCGAACAGATACGTCGTGTAGGCTCCTTCCGGACGCTCTGCATCCCGCTGGGCGATGACGTTCTCGAGCTTGCTCAAGATATCGAAGCGCCCCGCACGGCTCGGTACCCCACATACGTCCACATCCGGCGAGCCCAGATTGATGAATCCGGTAGCCGCTTGGGCTGCCGCCTCTTCAACAGCCGAAGCCGGCGCGTTAGAAGAGCTATCCGATACGATCTCATTGTAAAAGCAGCTGTATTTGCCCGTATGGCAAGCCGGTCCGACTTGATCGACCAACACCAGCAACGTGTCTCCGTCACAGTCATACTTGATCGATTTTACCTTTTGAATGTGGCCGGATGTCGCTCCCTTGTGCCACAGCTCCGAGCGCGAACGGCTCCAGAACCAGGTCTCACCCGACTCGACCGTCCGAGAGAGCGAGTCCTCGTTCATATAAGCCAGCATAAGCACTTCTTTGCTGATGGCGTCCTGCACGATCGCCGGCACTAAACCGTTCGCATCCCACTTGATGTTCGAGCGCCAGTCGCTGCCCAGTTGGTTCGTCATCGAATTTCAACCCCTTTTTGTCTCAAGTCTTGTTTCACTTGATCGATGGTAAGTTCTTTATAATGGAAGATGGTCGCAGCGAGACCGGCATCGGCCTTACCTTCCGAGAAGACATCATAAAAATGCGACTCCTTCCCAGCCCCGCCCGAAGCGATGACCGGGATGTGCACCCGCTCCGAAACCGCCCGGGTCAGCTTCAAGTCGAAGCCGTCCTTCGTCCCGTCGGCGTCCATGCTCGTGAGCAGGATCTCCCCGGCGCCGAGCCGTTCGACCTCGCTCACCCACTCGAGCGCCCGGATACCCGTTTCGTTGCGGCCCCCGTGCGTGTACACTTCCCATTCGCCCCAGCTCTCGTTATACTTGGCGTCTACCGCCACGACGATACATTGGGACCCGAACTTGGAAGCCCCGTCCGCTACGAGACGAGGGTTCTTCACGGCGGCTGTGTTGATGCCGATTTTGTCCGCTCCGGCTCGAAGGAGCCGCTTCATGTCTTCGACGCTGGAGATGCCGCCTCCGACTGTGAACGGGATCGTGATCTCGCCCGCGGTCTTCTTCACGACCTCGACCATCGTCGCGCGTCCTTCTACGGAAGCCGAGATGTCGAGAAAGACTAGCTCGTCGGCCCCTTCGCGGTCATAGACGGCGGCCAGCTCCACCGGATCTCCGGCATCACGCAAATTGACGAAATTGACCCCTTTGACGACCCGTCCGTCCTTCACATCCAAACAAGGAATGATACGTTTTGCTAGCATGCGCTTCTCTCTCCCTACCCCAGCATCCTCAGCCGGTTAGACCGGAATACGATTCTGCACGAGCTTCAAATAATTATCGAGCAGCCGCATACCGAGCGGACCGCTCTTCTCCGGATGGAACTGCATGCCGAACACTTGACCGCGGCCTACGATCGCCGTGACCGGCTGATAATAATCGGTCGTGGCGAGCAGGTCCGACGGCTGCTCCGGCTTCACATGGTACGAGTGCACGAAGTACACGTGCCCTTCTTCCAGTCCGCTGAACAATGGATGCTGCGGCTGTTCGAACTGCAGCTTGTTCCACCCCATGTGCGGCACCTTGTAGTCCCCTTGGAACCGCACGACGCGGCCCGGAAGGAGGCCCAGCCCTTCATGGTGTCCATGCTCCTCGCTCTCGGCGAACAACAGCTGCATGCCGAGGCAGATGCCGAGCAGCGGCTTGCCGGACTGCGCGTAGTAGCGCACGGCTTCCCCTAGACCGGTGTCGCGCAGGTTGTGCATCGCGTCGCCGAATGCGCCTACGCCCGGCAAAATCGCGCCGTCCGCCTGCATCAGTTCGCCCTCATCGGAAGTGACGACCGCGTCTACGCCGAGCCGCTCTACCGCCTTGCTCACGCTGTGCAGATTGCCCATCCCGTAATCGATAATGGCGATCACGTTAGAGCACTCCCTTCGTCGACGGCACGCCGGTCACCCGTGGGTCGATCGACGTCGCTTCGTCCAGCGCGCGGCCCAGCGCTTTGAAGATCGCTTCCACCATGTGGTGGGTGTTCTGGCCGTAGTGCAGGATGACGTGCAGTGTAATCCGCGCTTCGAGCGCGAACTTCCACAGGAACTCGTGCACAAGCTCGGTCGTGAAGCTGCCGACCTGGTTGGACGGGAACGTCGCGCGGTATTCGAGATGCGGCCGGTTGCTGATGTCGATCGCCACTTGGGCGAGCGCCTCGTCCATCGGCACGAATACGTTGGCGTATCGCTTGATGCCGCGCTTGTCACCGAGCGCTTCCTTCAGCGCATGCCCTAGGCAGATGCCGATGTCCTCGGTCGTGTGATGGTCGTCGATCTCGATGTCGCCTTCGGCTTCGACCTTGAGGTCGAACTGTCCGTGCTTGGTGAACAAGTCGAGCATATGGTTCAAGAACGGCACGTCTGTGGCAATCTCGGAGACGCCGGTTCCGTCTACATTGAAGTGGAGTTTGATGTTCGTTTCGTTCGTCTTACGTTCGATACCCGCCGAGCGGGACCGGTTCGACTCGATCGTCATGCTACTTCCCTTCCTTCTCCAGGCGAATTTGGATCGCTCGGGCGTGTGCTTCCAGCCCTTCGTGCTTGGCGAGCGTCATGATCGCTTCCCCGTTCGCCAGCAGCGCTTCCTTGCTGTACGAGATCAAGCTCGTCTTCTTCAAGAAGTCGTCGACGTTCAGCGGCGACGAGAACCGTGCCGTGCCGTTCGTCGGCAGCACGTGGTTCGGCCCGGCGAAGTAGTCGCCGACGGGCTCCGAGCTGTAGGCGCCGAGGAACACGGCGCCCGCGTTCTCGATGCGGCCGAGCAGGCCGAACGGCTCTGCGACGAGCAGCTCGAGGTGCTCCGGCGCCAGCCGGTTCACCGTGTCGAGCGCCTCGTCCAGGCTGTCCGCGAGCAGGATCGCGCCGCGCTCGCGGACCGAGACCGCGGCGATGTCGCGCCGCGGCAGCGCCTCGAGCTGTCGCGCGACCTCGGCGGCGACGGCGTTTGCCAGTGTGCGCGACGTCGTCACGCAGAGCGCGGATGCCATCTCGTCGTGCTCGGCCTGCGAAAGCAAGTCGGCTGCGATGTACGCCGGGTCGGCGCTGTCGTCCGCGAGCACGAGGATCTCGCTCGGCCCGGCGATCGAGTCGATCGCGACGGTGCCGTACACGGCGCGCTTCGCCAGCGCGACGTAGATGTTCCCCGGGCCGACGATCTTGTCGACCGGGCGGATCGTGGCGGTGCCGTAAGCGAGCGCCCCGACGGCCTGCGCGCCGCCGACCCGGTACATCTCGCGAACGCCGGCTTCCGCCGCGGCCACGAGGATGTACGGGTCGATGCCGGCTTGGCCGTTCGTGGCCGGCGGCGTCACCATCACGATCTCCGGCACCCCGGCCACCTGCGCGGGGATGACATTCATGAGCACCGACGACGGGTACGCCGCTTTGCCGCCGGGCACGTACAGGCCGACGCGCTTCAGCGGGCGGATGATCTGCCCGAGCAGGCTGCCGTCCGGCTGCAGGTCCATCCACGAGGTGCGCGCCTGCTTCTCGTGGAAGCGGCGGATGTTCGCCGCCGCTTGCCGCAGCGCTGCGACGAACGCCTCGTCTACGCGGCCGTAGGCCGCTTGGATCTCCGCTTCCGTGACGCGGAGCTGGTCCGGTTCGACCCGCACGCGGTCGAACTGCTCGCTGAACCGCGTCAGGGCCGCGTCGCCCTCGGCCCGCACTTGCTCGAGCACGGCGCGAACGGTCTCGTTCTGCTCTGCCGTGCCATAGTCCACTTCACGCGCCAAGGCAAACGACTTGGCTGGTATAATACGCATTCGAATTCCCCTCCTCTTACGACGACTTCACACCGGCCGCCTGAATGACCGGCTGCAGCCGGTCGCACATCAGCTGAATCGCTTCGTTCTTCATCCGGTAGCTGACGCGGTTCGCGATCAGCCGGCTCGTAATCTGCGCGATCGTCTCCATCTCCACTAGCCCGTTCTCGCGGATCGTATTGCCCGTCTCGACCAGATCGACGATGCGGTCGGCGAGCCCGATCAGCGGCGCCAGCTCGACGTTGCCATTTAGCTTAATAATCTCAACCTGCTGGCCCTTCTCGCGAAAATATTGGGAAGCCACGTTCGGAAACTTGCTCGCCACGCGCGGATTCAGTACGGGTTGCCACGTCGGCAAGCCGATCACCGAAAACCGGCAGCGCGCGATGCCCAGGTCGAGCAGCTCGTAGACGTTCCGGTTCTCTTCCATCAGCACGTCCTTGCCGACGATCCCTACATCCGCTACGCCATACTCCACGTAAGTCGGCACGTCCGCCGGCTTCGCGATGATGAACTCCATCCCGACTTCCGGGGCGGGGAGGATGAACTTCCGCGTCTCGTCCAAATCCTCGGGAATCGGGATGCCCGCCTGATGGAACAAGCGGCTGATATGCTTGACGATGCGGCCTTTCGGAACCGCTACCTTCAATAGATCACCCATGAAGCGCCGCTCCTTCCTTTTCGTTTTTATAGAAAATCAATGATCTCGTCATATTCCGTTTGTTCACCAACTGCACCCGCGCCATGAACCGCATCCGTCACCCGCAGCGTCTCGACGATCACGCCTTCCCGCGCGCGCAGCTCGCTCGCCCGGCTCAGGGCGGCCTGCAGCTCTGCCGGCGTGTAGCGGATCAAAATCCGGTACGGCGCTTCGACCGGCTCGGAGCCGATCACTTCCATGATCCGGTTCGTCTTCAGGGCGAACCCGGTGGCCGGCGCCGGCCGATGGAACTGCCGCAGCAGATTGTCGTACCGCCCGCCGTTGCATACCGGGAAGCCGAGATCGGAGGAATAGCCTTCGAACGTCATGCCCGTGTAGTACGAGAAATCGCCGATCATCGTCAGGTCGATCAGCACGTGCTCGTTCACCCCGTACGCCTTCAGCACGTCCCACACCTCGCACAGGTGCTGGATCGCGTCACTCGCCGTCCGCTCCTGGGTCAGCTGACGCGCCTGCTCGCAGATCTCCTCGCCGCCTCTCAGCCGCAGGACGCCCTCCAGCTCCTGACGCACGGAGTCCGACAGGTCGAACTGTCGGAGCAGCGTCCGATACCCCACATGATCGCGCTGCAGCAGGCGATCCTTCAGCGCGTTCTGCTCGTTCACCCGGTTAGGCAGCGATTCCTGGAACAATCCGTTCAGAAAGCCTACATGACCGAGAGCGATCTTGAACTGCTTCACGCCGGCGGCCTTCAAGCTCGCGATGGCGAGCGCCACGACTTCCGCATCCGCCTCCGCGGACGCATCGCCGATCAGCTCCACGCCGGTCTGGTAAAATTCCGCCTCCCGGCCGGCCTCCTCCTCGAAAGCGCGAAACACGTTGGAATGGTACGACAGCCGGAGCGGCAGCGGATGGTCCTTCAATAACGAGGCCGCTACTCGGGCGATCGGCGCGGTCATATCCGAGCGGAGCACAACCGTCGTCCCCCGCTTGTCAAGCAGCTTAAACAGTTTCCGGTCGGTAGTGGAGCTCGCTAAGCCCACCGTATCGTAATACTCGAGCGTGGGCGTAATGATTTGCCGGTAGCCCCAGCGCTGCATGCAATCCAGCACGCGGGCTTCGATGCGCCGCAGCTTCGCGACCGCCTCGGGCAAATAATCTTTGACCCCGGTCGGCTTCTCAAACACTTTCGGCTTGGACATGTCAACTCACCTCATTAACGGCAGCTTCGTCATCTATCGGTAATCGCTTTAGCGCGATAATGTGCTACCATATTACCATGCTACCAAAATAAAGATATGTGTAAGTTTAACATGCACACGATTCGCCGTCAACGGCATTTCCCTAGCTCTCCTGGAATTTCCTTGCAACGCCAAAACAACCGGAGGCGCTCCCCCGGTTATCGTTCCACATTCGCCCATTCTTCCCTCACTATGCCTCCGTCCGATCGGTCCCTTCCCGGATCACCTGCAGCGGATTGCCAACCACGAAGCTCCCCGGCGCCACGTCCTTATGGACGACGGCACCGGCTCCCACGACGGCATTGTCTCCGATCGTCACGCCCGGCAGCACCGTCACATTCGCACCGATCAAGACGTTGGATCCGATTCGAATCTCGCCCAACCGGTATTCCTTGATCAGATACTCATGGGTAAGCAGCGTGGAGTTGTAGCCAACGATGGTGTTGTTCCCGACCGTGATTTTCTCCGGAAAAAATACATCCACCATGACCATCAAGGCAAACGCCGTTTCCTTCCCCACCTTCATCCCCAACACACGGCGGTAGATCCAATTTTTCATCGGCAACGAAGGGCAGTACCGGGAAATCTGGATAAACACAAAATTACGTACCGCCTTCCACTTGCTGACGGTGCTGTACATTTGCCATAACGCGTTCGGTCCGTCTACGGGATACCGCTTCGTGTTCCTCAAAGGCGCTCCCTCTTCGCTCCTACAATGTCGATTAGCTCCCCGATGCGGTTGATGATGTATGTGGGCTCGAACTGCCGCAGATGCGCTTCGCCCTTCAGCGACCAGCCCACTCCTACGCTTGCCACTCCGGCCGCTCTCGCCGCCAAGATGTCGTATTGACTGTCTCCCACCATGACGGCTTCGGAAGCGGGCACGTTCAACTGCTCCAGCGCCTTGATCACCATCGCCGGATCGGGCTTGCCTAGCGCGACGTCTTCTACCGTTACGATCGTGTCCATAAACGCGTCGAGGCCGGTCAGCTTCAGTCCCATAAGCGTCGTCATCCGCATTTTGTTCGTGACCACGCCCATACGCATGCCGGCCGCTTTCAGCTCGGCGAGCGTCTCTCGTACGCCGGGGAACTCCCTCACCAGCTCATCGTGCTTGCTGATGTTGAAGGCGCGGTACTTTTTCACGAGCTCCTCGATGTCATCCCGTCCGGTGAAAAACTTAATTTGCTCGTTCAGAGAAAACCCCATGTGCGGAATAATGTCATCCCGGGTGTACGCCTTGTCTGTGATGCCTTCCAACGTATGCAGAAACGATTCGATGATCAACTCGTTCGTGTCGACGATTGTGCCATCCAAATCGAATAATACGGTCGTGATGCTCCCCATTGCTGCTTGTCTCCTTTAGGTCCTGTAGCCAGATCTTCTCTTCGCGCGGTTAAATGCCTTCCCCGGCCTCAACGGTTTTCGCCGGTTCGCGTGTGGAGTGAATCGGATCGCTATAGCGTTCCTCGGCCCAGCCTTTGCGCCGCCGCACTACGATAAGCACAATCGCTGCGATGATTAATAGAATGGCCAATAGCTGCGAAATTCTTACATTGCCATATTCCATAGCTCCCGCCTCGAACAACCCGGTCATCGGCATCCAGAGGGCATCCACGAAGCTCCGCAGCCATTCCGGTGCGGTAATCGCCAAGCTGTCGGTCCGCAGCCCTTCGATGAAGAACCGTCCGATCGAATACCAAATGAAATAGCTGAGGAACAACTCCCCGGCGCGGAGGAATTTTTGGCGCCGCAGAACGATCAGCAGAACCAGCCCGACCAAGTTCCACAGCGACTCGTAGAGAAACGTGGGATGGTAGAACTCGCCGTCTATGTACATCTGATCGATGATGAAATTCGGCAAATGCAGCGTGTCGCGCAGGAACGATTCGGATACCGGCCCGCCGTGCGCCTCTTGATTGACGAAGTTGCCCCACCGCCCGATGAGCTGCCCCGCGATGAGTGATGGTGCACAAATGTCGGCGATGCGCCAGAAGTTATAGCCGCGTCTGCGGACGAAGATGACCGCCCCGATAATGGCGCCGATCAGTGCGCCGTAGATGGCGATGCCGCCGTGCCAGATGGCGAACACTTCCCACAGGTTGTCCTTGTACGCGTCCCACTTGAACGCCACGTAGTAGATGCGCGCCCCGATGATCGCCGACGGCACCCCGATGAGCAGCAAATCCATGAAAAACTCCGGGGGCAATCCGAACCTCTTGCCCTCCTGGACGGCGAGCAGCAGGCCGATCAGCGCCGCCGAGCCGAGAATGATGCCATACCAGTGCACCGGGATCGGGCCCAGCGAGAAGGCGATCGGATTCAACAATACGTGCATACCTTAATCTCCCTTTCGGTCTCTAATCTATTCCGAAGCCCGAGGCCGATGTGCCCCTCGACCGGCTTATACGTCGGAATCGTCCAGGTCGCCCGCGAGCGTCTCCGTCAGCTTGTTCGTGAATTGCAGGGCCGCGTTATACCCCATGCGCTTCAGGCGGAAGTTCATGCCGGCTACCTCGATGATAACTGCCAAGTTCCGGCCCGGCCGAACGGGAATCGTCACGAGCGGCAGATCGGTATCGATAATACGCGTCGTCTCTTCGTCGAGCCCGAGTCGGTCGTACTCCTTGTCCTGCTGCCACGTCTCGAGCCGGATCACGAGGGTGATCTTCTTCACATTGCGGATCGCGCCCGCCCCGAATAACGTCATGACATTGATGATGCCGACCCCGCGAATTTCGAGCAAATGCTTGATCAATTCCGGCGCGTTGCCGATCAATACATTCTCCGCCACTTGGCGAATCTCCACCGCGTCGTCGGCGACGAGCCGGTGGCCGCGCTTGACGAGCTCCAGCGCCGTCTCGCTCTTCCCGATGCCGCTGGACCCGGTAATGAGCATCCCGATGCCGTACACGTCCACCAGTACGCCATGGATGGTCGTCGAGGGCGCCAGCTTGTTCTCCAGGAAGCCGGTGATCCGGCTGACGAGCGTCGTGGTGGCGATCGTCGAACGCAAGATCGGCATCCCGTATTCGTCAGCCGCCTCCAGGATCTCGACCGGCGCCGTCATGCCGCGCGTGATGACGTAGCACGGGGTTTCCTCCTCCGCGCACATGCGCTGCATGCGATCCCGGCGCTCCTCGGCGGTCAACGTCTCGAAGAAGGTCAGCTCCGTCTTCCCTAGAATTTGTACCCGCTCTTTCGGATGATAGGCAAAATAGCCCGCGATCTCCAACCCGGGCCGATACAGATCGGCCACCTTGATCAACCGGTTCAATCCTTGTTCGCCTGCCAGCACTTCCAGCTGAAACGCCTGGACGAGGTCGGACACCTTCGTCTTTTTCCCCATGTTCAAGTCCCCTTATGCTAGACCCGGCGTTCTGCGTACCGGGTCCGATCTGATGTCGGTGCCTCAGCCTTTGTTACATTCCTACAGCCATCGTATCGAAATAATGCGAGGAACGCAACCGTCATCCCCCACAATGTGCCGCTAGGCCTCCGGAGTAGAGGCGAATTCTTTCCTGTGGACCCCGGACCAAAACAAAAAGGGCCAGCGCTGGGCTGACCCTACTTCGATCCTGATTAGCTCAGGAGAACGTTCTTTTCGGTTTCTTTGTCGAAGATGTGGACCTTGTTCATGTCGAATGCCAGCTTCACGCTCATGCCGTCCTTGAAGGACGTGCGGGAGTTCAGACGAGCGACAACCGGGTTCGGTCCGATGCCGTTCAAGTACAGCTGCATTTCGTGACCGAGGTTCTCCACGACTTCGATGTTCCCGTTCACGATGCTGTTCGGGGAACCTTCGATGAAGATCGGCTCATCGTGCAGGTCTTCCGGACGAATCCCGAATACGACTTCTTTGCCGATGTAGCCTTTTTCTTTCAACAGTTGGGCTTTGCCGTCCGGCATTACCACGTCTACGCCCGAAGCCTTGAAGCGAACTTGACCGCCGGATTCCGACAGGCTGCCGGAGATGAAGTTCATCGAAGGCGAGCCGATGAAGCCTGCCACGTACATGTTCACCGGGTAGTTGTAGATCTCTTCCGGCGTAGCGGCTTGCTGGATGATCCCTTGGTGCATAACGACGATCCGGTCGCCCATGGTCATAGCTTCCGTCTGGTCGTGGGTTACGTAGATGATCGTCGTTTCCAGACGCTTGTGCAGCTTGCTGATCTCAGCGCGCATCTGTACGCGAAGTTTGGCGTCCAAGTTGGAAAGCGGTTCGTCCATCAAGAAGACTTGAGGATCGCGGACGATGGCGCGGCCCAAGGCAACGCGCTGACGCTGACCGCCGGACAGAGCCTTCGGCTTGCGGTCGAGCAATACTTCGATATCGAGAATTTTGGCCGCTTGACGCACGCGAGCGTCGATTTCGGCTTTTTTGAATTTACGCAGTTTCAGACCGAACGCCATGTTCTGATAAACGTTCATATGCGGGTAGAGGGCGTAGGATTGGAACACCATCGCGATGTCGCGGTCCTTCGGTGCCACATCGTTCACGAGGCGGTCGCCGATGTACAGTTCTCCGGAAGTGATTTCCTCCAAGCCAGCGATCATACGGAGCGTCGTGGACTTGCCGCAACCGGACGCGCCTACGAGTACCAGGAACTCTTTGTCCTTAATCTCGAGGTTGAAGTCTTTTACTGTGTCTTCTGCAGCGCCAGGATACTTCTTCACGACATGAGATAAGCGGACACCTGCCATGGTTGATTCCCCCTAATAATTATAAATTAATCATAGACCTATCTTAACCTACCGCCGGACCCGTGACTATGCACATTGCCTACAAAAAAATTAGTTTCTTTTCGTCACTTTGTACAATAGTAAGGCAATGTACACAAGGACCGCATGGCGGAAGTTGCGCACCTCGAGTCCGGTCTCCTGCTTGAACTTATCCAGCCTGTACAACAAGGTATTGCGATGGATGAACAGCCGCTTCGCCGTCTCGCTCACATTGCAATCGAGCGCCAGGAACTGCTCCAGCGTGGTGAGCATCTCGAGATCGAGCAGCGCGTCCATGCGCTTCAGCACCCGTTCGACGAACTCGGCCTTCTCTTCCTCTGGAATCCAGTGCAGCAGCTTCTCCATCTGCAGCTTCCACGGCAAATGGATGTATTCCGTCACGTGATACGTCTGCCCGAGCGTGATCGCTTCGCGCAGCCGAACGACGGTCTGCAGCATCGACTTGGATGGCCGGATCGGGTACGAAACGGAGAGGTGGCATTCGCCTACCCATTCGCTCGCCAGCATTTCGTGCAGGCCGTCGCAGATAGATTCGAGCGTATCCTCGAGCGCCTCTTCCTCTCCATCGTTTTTTCCGGCGTCGCTTCCGGCCAGCAAGAGCGATTCCGGGACGAGAATGAGCCATTCTTTGTCCAGCAGCGGGAGCAGGACGACATCGCCTTCGAAGAACGTTTCCAGCAGCTTTTTCAGCTCCTGGTAATTCGTTTTGCGCTGATCGGAATAGTCGCCGTATAAGAGAATCGGAATTTTGGACGTATAAAAAGGAAACAACGAAGCTACCATCTCGGGCATCTCGCCCTCCGTGATTCCGGCCTCCAGCTCTTGTACGATCCAACTGCGGATCGCGCCGGCTTTGCGTTCATCGTCGGACACCGGTGAGAGCGATTGCATTTTTTCCTGAGACCGGTAAGCTTCGAGCGTCAGTTCCACCAATTGCTGCTCGGATGGCGTCAAGAGCGGCTCGTCGATGGCCAGGGCGTAGACGGAGCTTCCGTCCTTGTATAAATAAAAATAGCGGGTATGTTCATGAACGATGCTCTTCGAGGCGGCGATCGACCCGTTCGGGTCCATGCGGCTCCATTCGGCTGCGGGGAACGAAGTTAAGCGAATGGCTGTATTCAGTATTTGCTCTAGCTGTTGCTTGATCAAGTTCCAGTTGGTCACCGTCATCCCCCCGTTGTTAGTCTACCTCCCATGATACTCTTTTTAGGAGAGGATGAAAACCCAAGCGCCTTGTGCAACGGGGCAGCGGCTCAGGTCGAGGTCAGGACGATGATGATCGAGAGCAGGGAGAACAACGCTCCTATTAAATATAGGAAGGAAACCGTTTGGGTCTGCGAAAGCCCCCACTTCATCAGCGTATGGTGCGTATGCAGCTTGTCCGCCCGGTGCAAGCCTTTACCGCTCAGCAGGCGCCGGCCAAAAACAATAACGGTATCGAGGATCGGCACTCCCATCGCCAGCACGGGAACGGCAATCGAGACGAAGGTCGCTTGCTTGAGCGTGCCGTCAATCGCCAGTACCGCTAGTACGTAGCCCAAGAACACCGCCCCCGCATCCCCCATGAAAATCCGGGCCGGATAGAAGTTGAAGAGGAGGAACGCCAAGCTCGCCCCAACGACAATGGCGGCCATGACCGCGGACCCTTCTTCCCCCACGAGCAGCGCCGCTACCAGCAAAGTCCCTGCCGAAATCGTGACAATGCCTGACGCCAGACCGTCCACTCCGTCGATAAAATTGATCATGTTCATGATGCCGAACACCCAAGCCATCGTGGCCAGCACGCTTAGTCCCACTGGAAATATGTACATCCCGCTGCCGCCAACCTTGGAGATCCCTTCAATCTGGATGCCTTGCCAGATCGGGACGGCGGATGCGGCTATATAGACGAGCAGTCTAGGCCATACCGGAAATTCCCGGCCCTGGGTTTTATACCAATCGTCCACGAGGCCAATGATCAGAAGTGCCGTTCCACCTGTGAGAAGCGTAATGAACCGATTGCTGAATCCGTCGAACAGCCACAAGGCTGTCAGGCAGCCCAGATAGATGGCGATACCTCCCATTAAGGGGATCGGATGGGCATGTATTTTGCGCACGGTGGGGCGATCGACGAAGCTGACCTTCAAGGCCACATAGCGCATCAAGGGCACTAAGCCGACCACGAGGAGAAAGCTCGTTATAAAAGGAATAAAGGCTTGCATGCAGTTAGGCTCCTTTCCGCTCTTCTGTCCTTTGTCCTTTAGCCTCTCCGAAAACGACAAGGGTCATTCTGGATGGATGAGCCGAACGCGGAAAGGCAATAAATAGTGGAGGGATTTGTTGAAAGGGGCTGCGAGCCAAATGTATCAGTTGCCATACGGATCGACAACGGTGCCCGTCCGATTGCCGGCTGAAGCAACCGTCCAAGAGATTACATACCGCCTGGAGGCTAGCGCCGATGCTGCATCGCTGTTACGGCAAGCCCTGGCTCACCCGATCGGTTCGGAGCCGCTTCACCGGGTAGCCCAAGGAAAGCGTTCGGCCGTCATTCTTATCAGCGACCCTTCCCGCTTGTGCCCCAGCTACCTGTTGCTGCCGTACTTGCTCGAGGAGCTGAATCGGGGAGGTCTTCCCGACGAGGCGATCCGCATCGTTGTAGCGCTCGGCGCTCATCGGAAGCTTAGTGCAGCGGAGCTGAAAACTTTGACCGGCCCGGACGTGTACAAGCGGGTATCCGTACTCAACCACTCGGCTCAGCCAGAAGATTGTGTTTATTTGGGGACGAGTACACGAGGCACTCCTTTTGAAATCAATCGACACGCCGCGACCGCCGACTTGATCGTAGCGACGGGTAATATCGAACCCCATCGTCTGGTCGGGATCTCAGGAGGTGTCAAAGCGATCGTCCCCGGAGTAGCCTCCTTGCGCTGCATCGAGCACAACCACGCTTTGTCTCAACAATTCCAGGTCCAACCTGGGCATGTGGATAATCCGATTCATCGGGACTTGGAGGAAGTCGTGCCTTACTTGCCCCCCACGTTCCTGCTAAACGTAATCGTGGATCACAACAGGACGGTTGGTGGAGCCGTAGCGGGCCATCTGCTCGAGGCTCACCGGGTAGGTCTGCGGCAAGCCGTATCTTCCTTCCTGGTGCCCCCCGCCGGTCCCTTTGATATGGTCATCGCTTCCGCGGGCGGCCATCCGAAGGACATGCATCTGTACCAGGCACTCAAGACGCTGCAAAATGCCGCCTCCCTCACGCGTCCCGGAGGTGCGATCGTTCTGGTGGCGAGCTGTGCGGAGCGGTTCGGCAACGGCATCTTTCAATATTGGATGGAGACCATGCCGGATCGGGCTATGATGGTAGCGCGGCTGAAGGAGCAGTTCACGCTCGGGGCGCACAAGGTGGAGCATTTGGATAAGGTGCTGGCGCAATGCACGGTGTACTTGTACTCGGACATCCCGGATGCGATCGTGGAGCTGACGGGGCTCCTCCCTACCCACGATCTTACCGAGACCGCGAGGGCTTGCGTCGCTTCCGGTCTGACCCGAGTCGCCGTCCTGCCGTATGGGGCGCTTACGTTCGTCCGGGAGGACGGATGAGGCAAACCAAAAACCTCCTTTCCGGGAAGAAAGGAGGTGGATTATTTCAAAAACTGGTGAGCCATGTAGGACTCGAACCTACGACACCCTGATTAAAAGTCAGGTGCTCTACCGACTGAGCTAATGGCTCATGATGCGAATCATGAGGGGATATGGTGGAGGATGATGGATTCGAACCACCGAACTCGTCAGAGAACAGATTTACAGTCTGCTGCGTTTGGCCACTTCGCTAATCCTCCATGGTATGGTGGCTCGGGACGGAATCGAACCGCCGACACGAGGATTTTCAGTCCTCTGCTCTACCGACTGAGCTACCGAGCCATGTCCAGGGCAAAAAAATAAGGTTCCGGTCACTTCACCCGGCAAGGTAAAGTGGCGGAGCCGACGGGATTCGAACCCGCGGTCTCCTGCGTGACAGGCAGGCATGTTAGGCCTCTACACCACGGCTCCGCAATATAATGTCTCGTCCTGGTTGAGGACAAGATGGTGGAGGCTGAGGGGATCGAACCCCCGACCCTCTGCTTGTAAGGCAGATGCTCTCCCGGCTGAGCTAAGCCTCCGAGATACAAGATAGCGGCGGAGGGACTCGAACCCACGACCTCACGGGTATGAACCGTACGCTCTAGCCAGCTGAGCTACGCCGCCATATTTTGATGAAGGGAAAACGGAGAGAAAGGGATTCGAACCCTTGCGGCTGTTACACCCTAACGCTTTAGCAAAGCGCCCCCTTCGGCCTCTTGGG
>NZ_JBJGED010000044.1:0-59150 GCF_045062745.1 Paenibacillus sp. HJGM_3 | reverse complement strand
ATCATCAGCCCCCTTCACCAATAGTGTAATTCATTTCACTATGATGACTCCATTCCAATTATGGGGCTTTGAAGAAATAGCTTAGTGAGAGGGAAAACCTCCCTCACTTTTGACGGAAACGGGCTAAAATCGAGCCATTCGCCAAAAAATGAGGGAGGTTTTCCCCTACGTGCTCGCATTTTCGGGCAATTCGCCCGAAAGAGAGGGAGCTTTTCCCTCTCTTGTTATCAGGCAAACGCTCGCCAATCGCCGTGGACCCAGTTTCCGGCCAACACCGCCGCTGCCGCGACGCTCTCACTTATGCACCCATAATTCCGCTATCGGCTTCAATAGCCCTCGCCGCCGAACATTCGCTGCCTCTTCGCCGCTCCGTCACCGGTGCTAACCGCTCCGCGAAACAGCCACTGCCGGCCGTTGCCGCTGCCGCGGACCACTGCTGCTATCGCGCAATGCAGCTGCCTCTGCCGCTGCGCGAACCCTACAACTGCAGCGTCGCGCCGCCCGCGATTTCGAAGGCGTCGCCGCCCGCGCTGATCCAGACGGACACCGCCGACGGGTTGTGCACGATCGCGCCGCTGACGGAGAACCGCAGCCGCTCCAGCGCGCGCATGTACTCCACGATCTCCGCGTTCGTAGCGTACCAGATGTCGTCGCGTCCGCCTATCTGCTCGCCGAACCGGTCGACGAGGTCCCAATTGTTATCGTTGTCGAACTCGTAGCTATGGCCCCACACATAGAACAACGCGAGTCTCGGATACCGCGACTGCAGGGCGTTGAACTCGGCCGCCTTGTCCACCATCTGCTTGTGATGGCAGGTCGGGTCCCAGAGCAAATAATTCGACGGCAGGCGGAACGTGCCGTGGCTCGCCACCGTACGGGCATACTCAATGCCGACGGCAGGCAGCAATTGCACGACCCGGTCGCTCCACGTCCCGAATGGATAGCTCATGCCCCGCACCGGGTAACCGACCAACGCTTCCAGCGCCGCCCGGTCTTCCATCAGCTCCATGACGATCCGATCGGACGGAGTCTGCTCCAGGAAAGGATGCGTGACCGTATGCGCGGACACTTCATGCCCGGCGAACAAGCCCGCCAGTTCTTCCGCCGTAATATAGTTATCGTGCCCGAGCTTGCCGGAATTCAAATGAAAGGTGCTTTTCAGTCCGTATGTATTCAGCTTCTCCACCAACCGACGATCCTGGGTGCGGCCGTCGTCGAAGCTTAACGTCAACGCCTTCGTCTTGCCGCCCGGGAACCGGTCATACCGAATGTTCAATTCCTCTCTCCTCCAATCCCAATGTAGAAGTACAAGACTGACCTGATGTTACTCCAATATAGCACGTCCCCCTCATGTTCCGTAAGTACAAAAATTCGCACAAAACAACCCCCTGCCCAGGTTCTTTAACCAAACCAAGGCAGAGGGCTTACTTACTAACTCAGGTAACAATCAATTCGCACTAGCCGGCACTTTCGCGAAATGCGCGGCGACTTTGCGGATCGCGGCGATGATGTCCTCGATATCCCGCTCCGTGAAAAACTCGTTCACGGAGAACCGGATCGCGGTCTTCAGGATGTTCTCCGCATTCGGGCAATCGCCCTCGCTGTACGAAATATCCGACAGGTCGAACGGGAAGTGGCTGCCGAGATACGCTTGGCGCTTGACGAACATCGGCTGCAAGTACATGACGTTCGCGATATAGCCGGCCTGATTCGGAATGCCTTCCGCCGCGAGCGCTTCGCTGAACTCCTTGCGCGTGCATGTAAGCTGCGACTCGTCGAGCGTCATCATGTAGAACCAGTACGTGCACTGGTTGCCTTCGACGACCTTGTGCGGCTGGATGCCCGGAAGCCCGCTGATCCCCTGCGTAATCCGGTCGCCGTACTGGTTCCGCTGCTCGCAGATCCACGGCAGCTTCTTCAGCTGGGCGATGCCGACCGCGCCTTGCAGCTCGGTCATCCGGTAGTTCGGGGCCAAGTAGTGAAGGTCCTTTTGAACCTGATCGCCGAACCGTTTGAAGTTTTTGTCCGCGAACGCATGCGTCGTCAGGAAGTCCTGCTCGTCGCCGGAGTTAACCGTTACGATCCCGCCGTCGCCGGTCGAGATGTGCTTGAAGTCGTTCGTGCTGAAGCAGCCGTAATCGCCGATCGTCCCGCACAGACGGCCTTTGTACTTGGTCAAGTAGCTCTGCGCGCAGTCTTCGATAACCTTCAGGTTATGCTTCTTCGCGATCTCGAGGATCGGGTCCATATCGGCCGGGTTGCCCGCCAAGTGCACGACGACGATCGCCTTCGTCCGCGGCGTAATCTTCGCTTCGATGGACTTCGGATCCATATTGTATGTGTTCGGGTCGAGATCGGCGAACACCGGGATCGCATTCTGGTACAAAATCCCGATGAGCGTCCCCTGGTCGGTGATCGGGCTAGTGATCACTTCGTCCCCGACGGTAATGCCGGCCGCACCCAGCGCCACGTGAATGGAAGCGGTGCCGGAAGTAGTCGCGACGCTATACTTGACCCCATACAGGTCGTTGAAGTCGCTCAGGAACTGCTTGACCTTTTTGCCGAAATGGTAGAACAGCGTGTTTTGCTCCAGCGCCTCGAGCAGCTCCTTCGCTTCGTCCAGCCCGAATCGCTTGCCGGTGCCGAAGGACGTGGTCTTCGTCTTCGGTCCGCCCAGAATGGCCAATTTCTCGCTCATCGCTCAAATCTCCTTTATTCATCCGATTTTGTCTCCATTATAAAGACGGCTGAGAACGGTTACGCGCCATTTCGTATATCAAAACAGGCCAAAAATTGCTACAATACTGACAGGCAGCAACACAACTCACGAGCAATGCCGAGGTGCAAACCGATGACGACCTTTCCGGTGTTTCAAGATACCATTCGATTGAATATGTTCAAAAAGGGCGAGCTCCCGCTCTTCATGAGCTACTACAACATGCAGGGGGGGTACCCCAACCATCACCACGAGTTCGTCGAGATGTCGCTCGTGACGAACGGGACCGGTACGCAGACGGTGAACGGCGTGGAGCATCCGCTTCGTCCGGGCAGCGTCTACCTGCTGCTCCCGCACCACCTGCACGCCTTCACATACAAGGAAGACGAGCCGCTGAAGAAATTCATCTGCATGTTCGACGTCAACCTGCTGTTCCAGGCGGATTTCGCCGAGCTGGGACAATGGCTGCCGAGGCTGTCGGACGACGTGCCGCCGTCCTACGACCTGCAGCCCGCCGCCTTCGAGGCGATGCAGAGGGTGATGGCCGAGCTATGGGAGGAATACCAGGCGGACCGGATCGGCAAGCAGGGCGTCATGCGCCTGAAGCTGCTGGAGTCGGTGTACATGTTCTTCCGCAGCCATCCCGGCTTCTCGGCGCTCGGACAGCCCGCCGTCTCCCAGCCGCAGGAGTGGGAGTACATCAAATACGTGAACACGCACTTCATGGAGGAATCGCTGTCGCTCGAACATGTGGCCGACCGGTTCCATGTCAGTGTCTTCGTCGTACGCAATGCATTCAAGAAGCTGCTCGGCCGCAACTTCCTTGAATATTTGCATCTGCTCCGGGTGAGAAGAGCCGCGAGCCTGCTCGCGGCCACCGATATGTCCGTGTCCGAGATCGCTTATGACGTAGGATTCTCCTCCCTGCGCTCGTTCACCCGCGTGTTCAAAGAAACGAACGGCATGAGCGCCACCGATTACCGGAACGCCCATGCCGTGATCGAATAAACCTTTATTTCAGCACGCCCGCCTTCTTGAGATCGTCCATCATGACGGTGCGGACCTCATTGCCTTTGTACTTCTCGTTATGCTGCTTCACGTACTCGTTCCATCCGGCGTCGTCCAGCGGGGCGGCGTTGTAGATGAACTTCGCCATCATCTCCTCGCGGTACTTCTTCAGGTCGTTGATCAGCTCCGGCCGTTCCTTCGCGCCCAAGCTATAGACGGATGTCGTCTTGCCTTCGCTTGCGATCATCGCCTTGACCACATCCAATTCCTTCGGATCGCTGTACTTCAGCTTCAGGATATCCGGCTCGCCGAAGCGGGTCGACAGACCGCCGTTCATCGAATACACGTTCAGATAATCGCTTTGCTTGCCCGGGATAATCTCGGACACCTTGCCGTTCGCCTTCTTGTGGCTGACGCCTTCCTCGCCGAACAGCATCAGCTCCTCCCCAATGCCGCCGTACATCCAGTTCGCGAACTCCAGAATCCGCTTCACCTTCTCCGGATCCTTCGCAGCCTTCACCGTAATGCCGATCGCGTTCACGACCGTCGACTTCGGCGCCGCCGAGACGACGCCCGCCGGACCCTTCAAGGCCGGCACATAGGCCAGCTCCGCCTTCGGGAACAGCTTCTTCAAGTTCTCCAGCTGGGTACGCGGGTAGTCGCCCGTCATCATGAAGATGCCGGCCTGCCCCTGCTCAATCTTCTGCGTCTTGCGGTTCGCATCATTCGTGGCGATATCCGGATCGAGCGCGCCGTCCTTCATCAGCTTGTTCATGTATTGCAGGTAGGCGCGCAGCTCCGGCGACGTGAACCCGCCCTTGATCTTCGTGTCGCCCTCGGTCATGAATTCGTCCGGGCTGGTGAAGCCCATAAACGGCCCGATCAGGCCCCAATAGTCTTGGCACGTCATACACCCGGTAGCGGTAAAGCCGTACGTGTCCTTCTTCCCGTTCTTGTCCGGATCCTGGGTCGCGAACGCCGTCGCCACCGCGGCGAAGTCCTCCACCGTCTCCGGCATCTTCAGATTCAAGGCGTCGAGCCAATCCTTACGGATGAAATAGCCGAGCACGGACGGAGACGGGCGCACCGGAATGCCGTAATACTTGCCGTTCTCGTCCGTCATGGAGCTCAGCATGTCGTTCGTCACCCATTTCATGTTGGACGGGAGGTTCTTCGTGTTGAGCAGATCGTTCAGCGGAATGATGTATTCCTGGGATGCCGCCGTACGGTAATCCTTCATATTGAAGAAATAGATCAGGTCCGGCAAATCGTTGGACGATACCCGGGTGCCGAGCTTCGCGCGCCAGTCGTCCGACTTCCCGTTCGTAACCGTAAATTTCAGATCGATCCCCAAGTCTTTCTTCGCCTGGAGCTTGATCGGATCTTTCTCGGGAGCCGGCAGCTCGACGGCCGACGGATACCAGCGGTCGATCTCGAGCGTAATCGGCGTACGGGATTGGGACGGGCTCGCACTCGCGCCAGTTCCCGGCGTGGCCGTCGAGGCCGGCTTGGCGTCCCCGCCGCTGCAGGCGGCGAGCAGAATGGAAGCGAGACTTAAGACCGCGACTACTGGTTTGATTTTGGACATACCGGACATCTCCTCCAATAAGTTAAGTGTACTTCATACCGAACTGCCTTACTAGACTAGCCTTTGATCGAGCCAAGTAGGACGCCTTTGGTAAAATGCTGCTGCAAGAACGGGTACACGATCAGGATGGGGAAGATCGTCACGACGACCGCCGCCATCTTAAGCGCCTCGCTCGGCACGTAATCCTCGATGTTGCCCATGATCTCGCTCGCGTCCGGCACCATCAGCATTTTTTGCAGAACGGGCTGCAGCGGGTGTTTGGCCGTATCGCGCACATACAGCACCGCCTCGAAGAACGAATTCCAATGCCCTACCGCGTAGAACAGCCCGATCGTCGCCATAACCGGCTTGGAGAGCGGGAGAATGATTTTGCGCAGCGTCTGCAGCTCCGTCGCTCCATCGATGAGTGCCGCCTCCTCCAGCCCTTCCGGCATATTCTCGAAAAACCCTTTCATCACGAACGTATTGAACACCGACACCGTCCCCGACAAAATCAGCACCGTGTACGTATTCAGCAGGCCGAGCCATTTCATCAGCAAATATTGCGGAATAAGCCCCCCGCTGAAAAAAATCGTGAACAGCAGCACGAGCAAGATGACCTTCCGGCCGGGCAGCGTCTTCTTGGCGAGGCCGTAAGCGAGCATCGTCGTAAGCACGAGACCGAGCAGGGTCGACGTCCCGGTAATGAACAGCGAATTCAGAAACGCCCGGGGAATCTCCGAATTCTCGAACAGCTGGCGGTACGCCTCGAACGTAATATGGCGCGGGATGATGATGAATCCTCCGTGCCGGATCACTTCCACGTAAGGGGTGAGGCTGACGGACAAGATGTAGAAGAACGGGAACACTGCCAGAAATCCGCTAACCGCCAACACCGCATAATTGCATACGTAAAACAATCGTTCCCCTCGGGACGTTCTCATGATGGATGACTCCTTCCGCTACCAGAGCTGCGAATCGAATTTTTTGGCGACGCGGTTCGCGCTGACGACTAGGATCAGCCCCACCACCGACTTGAACAAGCCGACCGCCGTGGCGAGGCTAACCTTATTCTCCACGATCCCGGCCCGGTACACCCACGTGTCGATAATGTCGACCGAGTCATAGACGAGCGGATTGTACATGGCGAAAATCTGGGTAAAGCCGGAATCCAGCACACTCCCGAGCCTTAGCGTCAAGAGCAGAATGAACACATTGCGGATGCCGGGCAGCGTAATGTGCCAGATTTGCCTCCACTTGTTCGCCCCGTCCATGACCGCCGCCTCATAGAGCTGCGGATCGATCGCCGCGAGTGCCGCCAAATAAATGATCGCCCCCCAGCCGAGGTCCTTCCAAATGTCCGAGAACACGATGACCCAGCGGAACCAATCGTTCGACGTCAAGAACGGGATTGGCTGGAAGCCGAGCTCCTTAATCCATTGATTGATCAGGCCGTTGCTCGTCGCCAGGAACGCCAGCACGATGCCGTAGATGATGACCCAGGACAGGAAATGCGGCATGTACGTCAAAGTCTGTACGACCCGTTTGAACACCCGGCCCCGCACCTCGTTCAGCAGGATCGCGAAGACGACGTCCGGCGCCATGCCGAGCCCGATCTTCAGCAGGCTGATCACTAGGGTGTTCCGCAGCAACCGCCAAAAGTCCGGGCCTTCGAAAAACTGGATGAACCATTTGAATCCGACCCATTCACTTCCGGTGATCCCCTTGAATCCGTTATAATTTTGAAAAGCAACTACAATGCCATACATCGGGCCGTAGCGAAACAGCAAAATGTACAGCAGTCCGGGCAAGATCAGCATGTAGCGGTACCGGTGCTTGATCAGCACGGTCAGCCATGCCGGTCGAGCGCGGGGGACTGGACTTGGATTCACCTCCAACGCGTGGGTTGTTACAGTAGGTTCTCTCTGATCCATAGGGCTTGCTCCTTGATGATGGTTTTGATGGGTGGCGTAATTCTCATTGTAAGGAGCTTCCGTCCGCCAGACTTTTCGGTTTTTTATCCAAACCTTTCTGATTTTTGGCATGTGGCCGCCGATCGGGAAGCATTGTCCAACATCTAAAACCGAAGCAGGTTTCCCAAAAAAATACGCATGTGCATCCGCCGCCGAAGCGGTATAATAGATCAACTCGACTCCAGGGAGGTGCGATGTCGCCCATGCACTGGCTGCGCCGGCCGAAACTCGGCATGAAAATGTTCCTGCTCAGCTTCCTCTCCACCAGTTGCCTGATCGTCCTGCTGGGGTACGGCTCGCAGCAATACGTCTACCACCAATTCACGAAGCAGCAGACGGGCTATGTCGCGCACTTGCTGGAACGGACCGATGTTCTGCTCAATCAATTCATGAAGGATTTGCAGGGCAACCTGCTCGCGCTGTCGAAGGACGAACGGCTCCTGTCTCCGGATAAGGCCGAGGTCACCAAGCTGCTCGAGAACCACAGGCTGTATTGGAATTACGACATCAAAAATTTGTATGTTATCGCCCCAGACGGCCAAATGACCGGCACCTCGGGGTACTTGTGGGAAATCAAAGGGGCGGAGCACGTCAAGGCGATCCTCGAGCATGACGTCCCGGGCTCGGCGGTCACGTATTGGACCGAGCCTTACATGTCGCCGGTGTCGGACTACACGATTTCATATATTGTGCGTATGCTGGGGCCCAAGGGGGAAATTCTCGGAAACCTCGTGGCCGATCTCGACATCCAGGGGGTGCTGGCGGCTTATGGGGATTGGACGTATACGTCCCGGCAGGATTTGCTGCTGCTGAGCGCCAAAAAACGGCCCCTCACCGTGAACAACCCGTATGTGCAATACGACGTTTATAAGAAGCAATACGATCTGGCCGGGCTCCCGGAAGAGTTGATGGAGCGCACGCTGGTCGAGCCTTACAAGACGAAAGATACCGCCGGCAACCCGATCTACGTGACCCGCATGACGAACAACAAGTGGGGCTGGCAGGTGATGGCCGTCCTGAAGGAAGAGCAGATGTACGCCTCGATCCGTTGGATCCGCACGTACGCGCTGCTGATCGGGCTGCTCGGCATCGTGCCGTGCGCCATCGTCTCGCTCTGGCTGTCGCGGACGATGACCCGCCCGATGAAGGCGCTAGCGCGCCAGATGGAGAAGCTGAGCGCGGGGGACTTCCGCTCGACGGTCGAGCAGCGCTACCGCGACGAGTTCGGCATCCTCGTGTCGACGTTCAACAAGATGGTCGGGCGGATCAAGCAGCTTATGGACGACCTGGTCACGACGGAGAAGGCGAAGAAGCATTACGAGCTCAAGGTGCTGCAGGCGCAGATGCAGCCGCATTTTCTGTACAATACGCTCAACTCGATCAGCTATTTGTCCAGGCACGGACAATCGGAAGAGGTCGACCGGATGATCACAAGCCTCTCCGCGCTCCTCCCCCTCCATATGGATAAGACCGAAGAGCTCGTCCCGCTCGCGCAGGAGCTGCAGGCGGTCGAACATTACGTCTACCTGATGTCGGTCCGGTTCCCGGATCAGTTCGTGCTGGAGGTGGACGTCGAGGAAGCGACGCTGCCGATGCTCGTGCCGAAGTTCTCGATTCAGCCGCTCGTCGAGAACAGCCTCTATCACGGCATTCTGCCGAAGCTGCAGCCGGGCTCCATCGTCGTCACGAGCGAGGTGACGGCCGAAGGGGTGCGGGTGCGCATTGCCGACGACGGCGTCGGCATCCCAGAGGCGGCGCTGACGGAGCTGCTGAAGCCGCCGGCGGAACCGGCGGCGACGGACGTCTCGCGCTACACGCACTTGGGGGTGCGCAGCATTCATGACCGGCTTGGGCTCTATTTTGGTGCTCCGTACGGATTGAGGATTACGAGCGATGAAGGCGTGGGCACGGTCGTGGAAATGCTTCTGCCTTTTACTCTACATGGAACGGATAAGGAAGTGCTTCGGGAAAAGCGTAAGGAAAGGAGGACGGAAGATGATACCGGAAGCGAACGGACACGGGCTCTCGGATGAGCCGCTCAAGGTGCTGCTCGTCGATGACGAATATATGGTGCTCGACACGCTGCTCTCGCTCATCCGCTGGGACGAGCTCGGGCTCGAGGTCGTCGCCACCGCGATGAACGGGAAGATCGCGCTCGAGAAGTGCGCGCTGCACCAGCCGGACCTCATCGTCACCGACTTGACGATGCCGGTCATGAACGGGCTCGTGCTGATGGAGACGCTGAGCCGCGATTATCCCCACACCCGCTTCGCGGTGCTCACGGCGCACAAGGACTTCGAGTACGCCCAGCGCGCGGTCGAGATGCGCGCGCTCGGCTACTTGCTGAAGACGCCGATGAACGCCGAGGCGATCGAGCGCACGCTGCAGAAGTGCGCCGAGACGGTCCGCCTCGAGCATCGGCTGCAGCGCCGCGTCCGCCGCGCGGAGCATATTCAAGCCCAGCACATGTGGGCGATGCGCGGCCGCGTGCTGGACGATCTGCTGCGGGGCACGCACATCGGAGCGGAACCGCTCGCGGACGTGTTCCCCTGGTATGCGAGACCTGCAGGGTCTGCAGGGAGCAGTGGCGCCAGCAGCGGCGTCGGAGGGCGCGCGTCGGCATATATTGCCGTATATATGACGCTGGAGGAGCGGCAGCAGTTTTTCGCACAATACCCGGAGTCCGACCGGCCCCTGCTCGATTACACGATGCGGCAGGCGGCGCTGGAGACGATCGCCGAGCTCGGGGTCGGCACGGTGCTGCCCTTCCGGCAAGGCGAGCTCGTCCTCGTCGTCGGGCTGCCTACCCCGGAGAGCAAGGCGCAGTCCGAGTCGCTGCTGCACCAGCTGTGCGACCGGCTCGCCCAGTGGTTTCACCGGTACTTCGGCGCGGCCGCCCGGTTCGGGGTAGGCGAGACGGCCTCCGAGCTCGGCCAGATGAAGCGGGCGATCACCGAGGCGATTGCCGCGGCCGAAGCGGCGTTCTACGAGCCGGCTGCCGTACATTATCATTATTGGACGGCAGCCCGGATCTGGAATAAGGGCGACCGGATGGATTGGGACGTGCTGGAGCAGCGTGTGCTCGCTGGGTGGGGGTCTTCTTCCGTGGAGGACCGTCTGAACGGCTTGCGCGAGCTCCGGGAGTTTGTACGCCAAAACCGCCCTCTGCCTGGATTACTGAAGCAAAAGGCGGTCCACTGGCTGGAGTCCGTATATTCCGTTACGCTGCACCGGCTCGATTGGAGCCGCCTGGCCGACAATGCCCCTCACGACGTCTGGTTCGAGACGCTCGAGAAGCTTCTGACCCGGGTGCCTCGCCAGGAACCTCAGCTGTACGACGGCCTGCATCCCGACATCGGCAAAGCGATCCAATACATCTACGAGCATCTGGGCGACAATGTGACGCTGTCGCGTGTCGCCGAGCATATTCATATGAACCCGAGCTACTTGAGCCATTTGTTCAAAGAAGAGACCGGGGAGAACTTTCTGGATTTCCTTACTCTCCAGCGGATCGGGAAAGCGAAGGAATATTTGGCCTCCGGCAAATACAAAAACTATGAATTGGCGGAGAAAACCGGGTTCATCAGCTACCCGCATTTCTGCACCGTGTTCAAGAAGCTGACCGGCATGACGCCGAGCGAATACCGAAAGCGCCAGACGCAGTGAACTATGCGCTGGCGCTTTTTTGGCTTTCGTGCCTTAATGTCCGGCTTCGACTTGATCGACGTGGTTGATGTGCTTCTTGTTCATCCAGATGAAGAGGACGGATAAAATGACGAACCCCGCCCCTACGATGAACGGGACTTGGTGATTGAAGTGATCGGCGAGCTTGCCCGCCGTGTAAGGGGCGATCGCGCCGCCGATGAACCGCAAGAAGCTGTATGCCGCGGAAGCGGTCGACCGCTCGACCGGAGCGGCGTTCATGACGCCGGTGGTGATCAGCGTATTGTTGTTGCCGAGCAGTCCGCCGGCCACGATGACCGCGGCGATAATGACCCATTGCGTCGATGTCCAGATGCCCATCGCGAGCAGGACGAGCCCGAACAGGAACAGCATCCAGCACATCGACTTCACAGTGCCGAATCTGCGCTGCAGCACCGGAGCCATGAACACTGAAGTGATGGCCAGGAATACGCCCCAACCCAGGAATACGTAACCGAGGCCGCGCTCATTCAAGTCCATAACGAACGGCGCATAGGCCATCAGGGTGAAGAAGCCGAAGTTGTACAAGCAAGCGGCGACGCCGAATACGACGAGCGAACGGTGCTTGAGCGCACGGAACGGATCGAGAATCGACGTTTTGGGACGCGCCGACTTCGGCGCAGTCGATTTGGGCATCATGATGGAGAGACTAATGAAGGCCACCACCATTAGGACCGCTACTCCAAAGAAAGGTCCACGCCAGGAGATGGAGCCGAGCTCGCCTCCGAGCAGCGGGCCGACGGAGATCCCCAAACCGATCGCCGCTTCATATAAGATGATGGCCTTCGCCGTGCCGGATTTGGACATCATGACGATGGCCGACAAGGCGGTCGCCACGAACAGAGCGTTGCCGAGTCCCCAGCCGCCGCGCAAGCCGATGAGCGTCCAGATGCCGTTGGACGAACCGCCGAGTGCGGCGAATAAGGCGATGATCACGATCCCGCTCAGCAGCGTTCCCTTGATTCCGAGCCGGGAAGAGATGGCGCCTGTAACGAGCATCGCTACGGCCATGACGGCGTTGTAGCTGGTGAAGAGCAAGGTCACTTCGCTTTGCGAAGCATTCAGCTTATGCGCGATCGCCGGCAAGATCGGGTCTACGAGCCCGAGTCCCATGAAGGCGATGATGCAGGCGAAGCCGACAGCCCATACGGCTCTTGGCTGCTTGAGCAAGCCCGACTGCGATGAAGCTGTGGCGGATGATGACGGTGTAGCTTTAGTGCTGGAAATCGAAGACATGCGGCCAATAACTCCTCTTCTACTGCAGATTGCGATTATCTGCAAACTAGTTGTATGATGAAACTAAATATAATTGTATTATACAACTAGATGAGCCGGTGTCAATACCGTTTTTGCTGGCAAGCCACACATCCGATTTGATTAATCCAAGCATTCTTGCTACGATAATACGGATAAAGCACACTTATTCCCGCTGCGCTTGGATGAGGAGGCCCGTACATGGAGGATCGATCCTACGAGACCATCGAATTGGAAATCGCCATCTTGACTCGCCGGGTTTCTTCCCTCAGTACGGTTAGAAAATACGGAAACTTGGACCGCTCCGCTTACCTGCTGCTCCACCAGATCTCTGCGCACGGATCGGCGGGGATTAAGGCGCTCGCCGAAGAATTCCAGCTGGACATCTCCACCGTCAGCCGTCAGGCTGCCGCGCTCGAGCAGAAGCAATATGTGTATCGCGTCCCGGATCCTCTAGACGGACGAGCCTATTCGCTGCATCTGACGCCGCTGGGCGAGCAGGAGCTGGAGGTGTCGCGTCAAGCTCGCCAAACGCGTGTGCGGGAGCTGCTGAAAGACTGGACGCAGGAAGAGCGCGAACAATTCGGGGCGCTGCTGACGAAATTCAACCGCACCTTTTGATGAATGCCATGAGGGTCAGACCTGAGTCGTGCGTGATGGCTTGTCTGGCGAAGTATTCCGTAACCTTTGAACGGGAATCCGTACGCACGATCAACGGAGCCAGGGGCAAAATGACTATTTTATGAAATTCAACCACACCTTTTGCCCAAGTCTATGGCAGTCGGACACAAATCGTGATATAGTGTTAGAAAGATTTTCAATTGACGAGTGAAGCACACCGTTCCCCCTTTTACAGGGTGGTGCGGTTTTTTTATTTTATGCGGATTGGAGAGGATTGCTTATGTTCGAGGAAGCATATGAAAAGTGGATTAATATCCAGAGGAAGGGCTTGTCCGGAGAAGCATTACGAAGATTCGAGGAGGGCCACGCTCACGCTGAGCGTTTATTTGCCGAGACCATCTGGTGGCCAGCCGTCGGACATTTTAACAATCTGCATGCGGAGTTTCAAGTGATCAATCATCGCAACGGATTTTACTACCTGGATTTTGCCTTTATTCAACCTCCATTTAAAATTAATTGGGAAGTAGACGATTTCAGTACCCACGGACGGCATATAAACCGAAGAAGCTTCGAGTACGAGCGTGAGAGGCAAAATGATCTTATGCTGGATAGTTGGCAAATTTATCGTTTTTCTCTGGATACCATTAAGGAACGCCCGCGGAAATGCCAGCAGGATGTGTTGCGGGTGCTTGGGAAGCTGTATGGCGGCGGGCCGCCCGAACCCCTTCAACTGCCATTGAAGCTGAGGGAAATTATGAGATACGCTTTACATAAGTCGAGACCCTTCACCCCACAGGAGGTGTGCGATCTGCTTGGCGTGAAAGGTCAACATGCGCGAGACTTGCTGCAGCAGCTCGTTCAACTCGAACTGCTCGCGCCCGACTCGGGTTCAACCCGGATTCGCACGTATAAGCTGGGACCCCGCTCAGCGCGATGGTTTCCATAACGTGATGGGGTAATGCTATTCATCGTCCAAACCGGGTTTTGCTGAAAAATAAGGTGATACGGTATTCTAATATTTCCCGTTTCCAAGGTGTTTTGTAATTTATGGAGCATTAGCACTGTGGCATCACTCTATTTCTCGCGAACTGAACCCCATCCACAAAATAAGAGGATGCTATCACCTTATGATCTCATCTCATCAAGCGCACAAAGGCCGATCGATTCGATCGGCCCTTGGCCACACTTGGCTATTCGCGTCCGCCGCTCTTGCCGTGGCTCTTGCCGTGGCTCTTGCCGTGGCTCTTGCCGTGGCTCTTGCCGTGGCTCTTGCGGGCGCTTTTACCCGCGCTCTTGCCGCTTTTGCCGCTTTTGCCGCTTTTGCGGCTTTTGCCGCTTTTGCCGCTTTTGCCCGCGCTTTTGCCCGCGCTTTTACCCGCACTTTTGCCCGCACTTTTGCCCGCACTTTTGCCCGTGCTTTTGCCCGCACTTTTGCCCGTACTTTTGCCGGCGCTTTTACCCGCGCTTGTGCCATGGCTGCGTCCGCTGCTCTGCCCTTGGCTTGTGCCGTCGCTGCAATGACCTCCGCTTGTACCCCCGCTTTGTCCGCCACTGTTTTCTCCGCTGGCCCCGTCTACTCGGTCGGGATGCTGCCACACGCTGCCCCAGTCGCTCCAGATATTCCAGTTTTTCCAGACCGGATGGCTAAGAATGCGATCCACGCGACTTTTGCTGAGGTTCAGGCCACTTAAGCTATGCATCTCGCGGCTGCGATGGCCCCCCATGCCCCAACCCTGCGCCCCGGCTTGGCCGCGATTGCTCGTATTCCCTTGATTGAACATTGTTCAACCTCCTCTCTGTCAATTACTAGTTAGCTTATTCGAACAAGAGAAGGCCGATTGGACTTGTTTCCCAGTAGAGTACAAAATAGACGGACACGCAATGGGCAAAAAAGAGAGCCTGCCTCAGAAGATTTCCTTCTGGAGCAGACTCTCCAATCGTTTCGCCTTATTTGGCCGGTTCCGGATTAGGTCCCCCGGCGGCGGCAACGGAAGCCGATGCACGGTTCTCATTCGCCGTGTCCGGACTAGGCATTTTGTTCGACGTGCGAAGCGGGATTTCCCGCAGGAAGAACACCAGAATTAGCGCCAGTACGAGTAGGGCGGCTCCGGAGAGGAACACCGTCGTGAGAGAGGCGCTCAAGGCGTCCCGCATCATATCGATCATCTTCGTAATGACCGGCTGCACGCTCGCCGGCAGCTGGGAATGCAGCTCCTCCAGGCGCGGCTGATCGAGCAGCATCGACGGATTCTGGAACGGAGCCAGATGCGCCGCGGTGTCCGGGTCGAGCTTCGTCAAGTCGATCCCCTCACCGGAAGTCATCGCTTCCTTCACATTGGATTTCAAGCTGGATTGCATGATCGTGCCCATTACGGCGATCCCGATCGTGCCCCCGAGGTTACGGAACAGCTGCGAGGAGGCCGTCGCTACCCCCAGCTGCTGCGGACTGACGGCGTTCTGCACCGTAAGCGAGAACACCGGCATGCCTACGCCCAGCCCGACCCCGAACACGATCATCGCCACGACAGCCATCCATACACTGTTCATGAACGCCATGATCAGCATACCGGCAATCATGATGGGCATTCCCATAACGGCGTATTTCTTGTATTTGCCCGTCTTCGTAATCCAGCGACCCGCGAACGTGCTGAGCACGACCATCGCGATTGACATCGGCATCGTGACGTAACCCGAGTAAGTCGGCGAGATGCCTTCCACTCCTTGGACGAAGAACGGCAGATAGATCAGCGCGCCCATCATGCCCGCGTTCAGAATAAACCCGATGGAGTTCGAAATCGTAACAATATCGTTGCGGAACAGAGACAACGGCAACACCGGACTCTTCGCGAATTTTTGGCTGATGACGAAAAGTACCAGCAAGACGATAGAAGCGGCGAACAGGCCCAAAATTTGTGCCGAGCCCCACGCATATTTCGTGCCGGCCCATGAAAAAGCTAACAACAGAGCGACGAGCATCAAGCTGAGGAGCACGGAGCCGAGATAGTCGATTTTCTCCGATTGTTTGCGATCCACTTTGGGGAACAGCGACATGATCATGAAGAACGCGACCACGCCGATCGGCAAGAAAATCCAGAAGATCCACTTCCATGCAAAATGATCGACGAGCCAGCCGCCTAACGTCGGACCCAACACACTCGAGAATCCGAAGACGGCCATCATCACCCCGGTCCACTTGCCCCGTTCCCGAGGCGCGAACAAATCCCCTACGGCCGTAAATGCGGAGGCCATAATAACGCCGGCGCCGATCCCTTGAATCCCGCGGTACGTGATCAGCTGGAATATATCCTTAGAGAATCCGCTCAGGAACGCCCCGATGATGAAAAAGACGATACCGGCCAAAATGAACGGCTTCCGTCCATAAATATCCGACAGCTTTCCGACGAGGACGGTGGCGATGGTCGACGTGAGCATATAAATCGTAATAACCCAAGTGTAGTATTCCATGCCGCCCAGAATCGCGATAATGCGCGGCATCGCCGTACTGACGATCGTCTGGTTAATGGCGGCGAAGAACATAGCCGCGATAATGGCGGCCATAATCGTCAGCTTTCGTTTGTGTGACAAATCTTCCAAGATGGTTTCTCTCCTTGTATGTGATCTTTTTTTCTTATTAGTAATTTGTTTATCACTAATTTCTTTAAACAAGTTAAATAATAATTCGTTAAACCATCGTTGTCAAATGAAAAAACACCCTGCAAATCTCGATTAATTGAGAGTTAGTTTTAGCATTTCCCGCATTTTCTATAAGAAATCGCCCATATCCGCCGATTGTTCCAAATGAAAAAACCGCCCGGTAAATCCGGACGGTTAATGTGGAATCGCTCCGTTTGTTTTCTTTTAACTTTCCTTATAAATAGAAGTGTGGAACCGCACCGTAACGCCCCCATCGACACCCCGTACGCCGGTAACTTCGGCCGGCCAGGGCAAGTTGAAGCCGTCTGTCACGATCGAATAAGGCTCGAGGGAAATGGAAGCCCCCCAATGCGGCTTGAACACGACCATGAACGGAAACGCGGCGTCCGTCTCATAGACGATCGTCGTTCCCGAGGCCGGAAGGCGAATCTCCGAACGGTTGACGCCGTCCTCCATGCGGAACAGCTTGTAGCCGGACGGTTCGATCTCGCGCGCCGGAACCCCGGTGCGGTACGCGGCGCTGAGTCCGGTTACCGCGGGAAGCCCGGCTACGAATGTGTCCTGCACGGCATATTCCGTGTTCGCGGGGACGACTACGGTCGCATCCTCAGTACTGCTGAAGTACGGATGGAAACCAAGACCGAAAGGAGCCTTCTCCGTCCCGCCGTTATGGACTTCGCCCTCAAGCTCGAGCCGGCCCTCCGCCAGCCGATACGTCAACCGAAAAGTATAAGGATGCGGAAACGCACGGATGATATCGGGATGATCGGCGAACCGGAATACGGACACCAGGCTGGCTCCTTCCGTTTCATTCGCCTGGCTCGACTCCGCCGCCCAGCAACGCCTGCACAATTCGCCGTGAATGTAATGAGCGTCGTTGTTCGGAGGGAATGTGTAAGTACGGCCCTCATAGCTGAATGTGCCATAGGCCGTCCGGTTCGGCGGGAACAGAATCGGAACGCCGAACCGGCTCGGCTTCTCCTTCAATTCCGCCAGGCTGGGGGGAACGAGCAGCAGCTGCTCCCCGTTAACGGAGAAGGAATAAACATTGTTGCCGAGCGCCGGAACGATCCGAGCCTCGGCGTTCGTAGCCCGATCCGACAGGACGAACGTCTCATACCCTTCCGCTTGCTGCACGCTTACCTCATATCGTTTCAATGTCTACGCTCCCATCCCATTGATCTGCTTCCTTACCTAGTATAGAAGGAAACATATAGGAAAGAAACGATTTACGCGAACATATTCAGCTGCTCCGCTCGCACTTCACCCTCCATCTTGGCCCCGTTCAAGTATCGCTCCAACTCGTCGACCGCATATTGCGCCACTCGCTGAAGCCCATTGTTCACGGCACCCGCCAGATGCGGGGTCAAGATGACATTCGGCAGCGTCCGGAACGGATGATCGGCCCGAGGCGGCTCGGGATTCGTCACGTCGAGGCAGGCGAACAGCCGGCCTTGGCTCAGCTCGGCGATCAAGGCCTCCTCATCGATGATCGAGCCGCGGGCGGTATTGATGAGGATGCAATCGTCCTTCATTCGCTTCAACCTCTCCGCGTTGAACATCCCGTCCGTCTCGGGAATCGAAGGGGCATGAATCGAGATGACGTCGGATAAGACGAGCAGCTCATCGAGCTCCGTCTTCCTCGCACCCAACTGCGCCGCCTGCTCTGCCGAGATGAATGGATCATACAGAAGGACGTCGACCTCGAAGGCCTGCAGCAGCTTGATGTAATGCGCACCGGCGCGGCCGCCGCTGATTACGCCGATCGTGATGCCGTACAGCTCGCGGACGTTACGATCGTTTGTACCCCATTTTCCCTCACGCGAACTTTGGGTCAGCCGCCACATGTTCTTCAGCGCTGAGATCGTGAAGCCGAGCGCAGTCTCGGCCACGCCCCGGCCGAGCGGTGCCGTACAGTTCGTCACCCGGATGCCGCGCTCCCACAACACCGGAGTCACGATCGGCTTGACCGTGCCGGCTGCGTGGACAACGAGCTTCAGATCCGGAGCGCAGTCGAGCACTTCTCGAGTGAGCGGCTGCACCCCCCAGGAGGTGATCGCGATGTCCGCCCCGGCTATAGTACGCTTCATTTGCTCGTCGGTACAGACGCCGGAATCGTTCAGCACGACGTTTCCGTGTTTGCGCAGCTGGTTTAGGTGAACATCCTTGAATACTTTTTCCCGCTGTTGTTTCGCTTGCAGAATGGCAATGTTCAAAATGTACACACTCCTAGTCCGTTAATTTGTCATAATACCTGCCGAATCCTTCGCACAATTCCAATCAAAGTGAACCAGAAAAATAAAAAAATATATCTTGGTATACTTTAGATTCTAATAACGTTAAAATGAGCTGTCAATTCATATTTTCATGTTTCCTTGGACGTCCTCCATTCTCGTCAATCGTCGCTCACGGGTTATTCATTCTTTCCCATTTATTTATTTACATACCGATGGTCTGTTTGTATAATGAGGGTATTAATCGCAATCAAAGGAGGAAACATTATGCTTCCCTTTTACGTGCTCATCGTTTCTTTTCTAGTGTTCAAAGGCTGCAGCCTGCTTGGCTGGTCCTATTACGACGGATGGCAGCACCCGCTCCAATGGGCGGTCGCCGTCATGCTGCTCCTTACGGCATCGGCTCACTGGGGCAAGCGCAGGCCGGACTTGATTCGGATGGTTCCCCCCGTATTCCCAAAGCCGGACTTGCTCGTATCGGTCACAGGGTGGTTGGAGCTTGCCGGAGCTATTGGCCTTGTGCTGCCCCTCACTACTCGAGCCGCTTCCGTCTGCCTGGCGGTGCTGCTGATCGCCATGTTCCCCGCCAATGTATGGGCCGCCCGGCAACGGCTCACAATCGGCGGCAGACCGGTCCCGGGATTGGCGGTCCGGACCGTCCTGCAGCTCGTATTTCTCGCAGCCGTGCTAATGGCTGGCTGGTTCGGCTAACCGAGCGTTAGGAACGAAACATGACTTGAAACGGAGTCTATAGTATACTTTGAATCAAAAGTTGCTAGGAATGCTGGAAGATGTGATGGAGGATCGAAGCTAATGAAACCGAAGAGGGCTGCCTCGCGAAGCCGTCTGGAACATATGGTCGCTACGCTCAAGCAAGACATCTTGACCGGGGTTCGGTCGGAAGGGGATTTCCTGCCGTCTGAGCTGGAACTCGGGGCGCAGTACACACTTAGCAAAAACACGGTACGCAAAGGGCTCGACGTGCTCGTGGCGGACGGCTTCATCGAGAAGGTGCCTCGCATCGGCGCGCGTATTATCCGAAAGAAGGAGAAAACCGGGGAGATCATCCGGTTCGGGTACTACCCTTCGCTGGACCGAGAAACGCAACTGCTCGAGCTCGTCAATCGCTTCAATGAGACGCAGTCCGATATCCAGGTGGAGCCTTACCCGGTTGGGTTCCCTCGGCGGCACGACGCGATCGAAACTTATTTGCAGGAAGGTTTGTTCGACGTCATTACCGTCAATCTGTACAACTACGAATATATGCGGCCGGATACCCCGGAGAAGAGCATCCTGGAGCCGTTCGATCCGCATCCTGAGCTATATCCGTTCCTGAATGCGCCTTTTCTAATGGGCGGACGACAATACGTGATGCCATTCGTTTTTACGCCGGTTATGCTGTGCTACAATAAGGAACATTTCAGCGAGCTGGGTTTGTCGGAGCCGCACAGCGGGTGGAGGTGGGACGACCTCCGCGAGACGGCGCATAAGCTTAAGAAAGGGAATGAGAGGCTGGGCTTCCTGATCCACTTGCTCTCCGATAACCGGTGGCCCGTCTTCCTGCTCCAGAACGGGGTGAAGTTCCTACGAGGCGAAGACGGCCGCTACGACCTGCATGATCCGAAGGTTAAAGAAGCGTTCGAGATGTTGAACACGATAGCCCAAGAGCAATTCCCCAACTTGAGTACAGAAAATGATGCCGATGTGGTGTCGATGTTCTTGCACGAACGCGCCTCCATGATCATGGCGACGTACTCGAACTTGAACGAGCTGAAGCTGGCTGAGTTCCATTACGATATCGCGCCGCTGCCGCATATGGACAACAGCCGCACGATGCTGGTCATCATCGGGCTGGCGATTAACAAAATGTCGCCGCGTAAGGCCGCCGCGAAGCAATTCGTCGACTACCTGCTCTCGTACGAGACGCAGCTGCACATCCGCAAGCACACGCTTAACCTCCCCAGCCTCAAGCGAGCGGCCGAATGGGTCGGCGAGGAGGTCGTGAAGCGCCCGTACCGGTACCACATGTACCGGGAGATCGTGCATACGTTCCGCACGTATGCCGACCTGAACCTGTCGCCGGACGAGCTGGCGATGATCCGGCAGGAGCTAATGTACTACATCTCCAAGCTCGACAGCCTGGAGACGATTCTGAATCGGCTGGAGGAGAAGTTGTGAATGTCAGAAGCTTCCCCTTTTGTAAGGAATAACACATTGTTTAACAAAGTTCATACCCGCACAAAAAGGCCGGGAGAGGATTTCCCTCACCCGGCCGATCCATATCCATACCCGGTTAATTCGACGCCCCGGTCATCGGCGCGTTGTGCCACAGCAGCTTCTCCAGCGTGTCGGGCTTCAGCGGCGCATCCAGCTCCAACACCCCGCCTTCGCCAAGCAGCAGCTTACCGCTTACGCCGGCATCCTGCTTCTGCACCTCCGTCTGCCAGGCACGTCTTGACCCGTCCGCCTCGAAGGCGATTACGATACAGGCCGACTCGATCCGGTGAAAGTCCAACAATCGCGGCTCGCCCCGGTACAAGACCAGATCGAGGCACAGCTTATCGCCTTCCCTCGACGATTCCCACTCCGTGACGGGGCACCCGTCGAATTCTCCATACACCGTCTTGACTTTGAGCGTTTGGTCTCCCAATCGCAGCGACACACCCGCGTCCTCCGTCGACACCTGCGCGCCGTCCAGGCAGCCGCCCAGCTCGAACCGAATCCGCAGGTCGCTCGCGTCAATGCGGCCATGGACTTGGTCCAGATTCGGGTGTGTCCCGCCGGCGTCGGTCGCGAAGGTGATGCCGCAGAGGACCGTACTCTGCCGCTGCACGCCCGAGAACACGGCCGACGAGTAATCGTACCCGTCATGGAGCACGCGAAGGTGCACATAGGCCGCCCCGTTGTCGTTCACCATGTATCCGAGCAAGTTCCGGCACTGGTTCCACATGATATTGGAGTTGAACGTGCCTAGCGACAGTCGGCCGTTCATATACGTGCTCGCTCGGCGTTCCCGGCCGGCCCCTGCAGAGCCGAGCCCTTGCACCCATTCTCGATCCGGCTCACCGGTGAAATACGGGATGTACTTCTCCGGACAAACGATCTCGTTCCCGTACCATGTGAGTCCGTATACATACCCCTCCTCAGGCAGGAACGAAACCCGGTCACCGCACGCCATCTGCAGAAAGGTAAGCCGTTCGGGCGTTAAGAGCGAATCGTACGCGCGGCTCTGCGGCCCGGACCATTGCCCGGTCGGCGGATGATAATGTACCGCGATCATGCGCCAGGCGATGTCGAGCAGCTCTGCCACCTGCACCCTAGCGCGCGGTTCCGAAGTCTCGGTCGCGATGCTCGACAGCTCCTCGACCGCGATGATCGCATATGTCGGGCTGTTGTACTCGTTGAACGCGCCGCGTTCCAGGGTGTAGCGGTAGAACCGGTCCAGCCGGTCCAGGCCGTATTGCCGATACCGCTCGATGCCGAGGGTCTCCCCCGCGAGAAGCGTGACGAACGCGCCCATGATGGCGATGTTGGTGTAGTCCGGGCCGACATTGCGCTTAATAATCGCGTCGCAGCTATTGCAGATCGCTTGCTTCGTCTGCGCGAGCAGCTCCGCCGGGAACAAGTCCGCATACCGGATGACGGCGAGCAGGAGCTGCTTCCCATTGAAGTCCGCCCAATTCCAGTCCGGCGGCGACATCTTCTCCAGCGGCTCCTCATAGAACCACGACCAGATGCCGAAAGTAGGCGACGACGGATCCGTATCCTGGAGCGACACGATCCGCTCGATGAGGTGAAAGGCGCGCTCCCGGTAGGATTCGTCGCCCATATCCAATAAGGCTACTGCATAGACCAACGCTTCCCTGGTCGGGTGCACGTAGTCGGCCTTGCGGATCGCCGTGTGATAGCCCGGACTGCGGAACGGCCGGCGCAGCAGCCGCCATTCCGGGTTATAGTCCGCATGCAGCTCCTCGACACGTTTTAGAAAATAAGGGAACCAGTGACTCCCGTTGCTCATAATGCCTCCCGATCCTCTCCGCGCCTGTCCCATTCCCGGTCTCTATATTCGCTGGGCGTCAGGCCGGTAAATTTTTTGAATATGCGGGTGAAGCTGTTGACATTCGTGTAACCGACGGATTCGGCGATGTCCCGAACCTTGTCGCTCGTTTCCGCCAGCCGCTCCTTCGACTTTTCGATCCGGATTTCCATCAGATAGTCGATGAAATTGCCACCCGTGTAATCCTTGAACATTTTGCTCAGGTGGGACACGCTCATTCGAAACTCATCGGACAGCGCGTTCAGGGACAGCTCGCTGTTGCCGTAGTTCAGCTGAATGTAGCGCATCACCTGCTCGATCGCGTCGTTCTTCTCATGATGGTGGCGGCGGTGGCGAATGCCGGCAATGAATCTGGCGAGCGTCCCCTCTACGAACTCTCGAAGCAGCTCCAGGCTGTCGTGCTGCTCCAATGCTTCCTGCACGTTCTCCGCCGGGATCAAGTCCTCCTGCGCTACGCCGAGCTCGCCGGCCAGAACCGCGGCCTTCATGAGCAGCTGCACGATCAGCTGCCGAATGATGTCCGGCGGCACGCCGAGCGACGCCAGCTGCTCGAACCAGCGGTGCAGCTGCTGATGCAGCTTCTCCTCGTCGAGCACCTTGATCGAATCGACGATCGTGTCGGTGTAGGCGAATAGCCGGTGGAATTGCCCGGAATGGTATCCCCGCAGGTCGTCGGCGGCGATGATCGTGCCCATGCCCATGACGAGCTTGTACTTGAGCGCCTCCTGCGACATCTTGTGTGAGACGGGGACGTCCCGCAGCTCCCGCACTTCGCTGCCGATGCCGATCGTAATCGTCTTCTTGAAGTGCTCCTGGACGAAGTTCTTCAGCATCTCGGCTACCGCAACGGCACGGATGGCGTGCTGCTCCACATCCTCGTCGTCGAAGCTCAGGATGATCGCGCACTGGCCGTCTTCCCACTCCATCGCCGCGCCTTTGCACTCGGCGTTGATCAGCTCCTCGGCCACGTTGCACAGCGCATAGGCGTACAGGTGCAGATCGCGGGCGGATCGGATCTCCGATTTCCGGTCGAACTCCGCGCTCATGACGATGAAGTAGTGCGGGTACAGCTGCACCCCGACCAAGTCCATGTACTGCCCGATATTCCGGTTCTGCACCGGGTAATTGGTCAGAATCTCGGTCAGGAGCCGCCATTTCATGATCGGCTTGCTCTCCTTGATCTGCCTCTGCAGCTGCTCGCTGTCGGTCAGAATATGCTGCACGACGTTCTCGAAGTTCGTGAATTCGGTGCCCGGCTTCCACTCGGTCCCTGCGTACAGCGGGTGCGTTTTCAGCTTCTTGGACACGTTCGCGACGAACCGGTTGAGCGGGTTGAACGTCCATAGCCCGAGCAGAACCGCGCTGACGCCAGCCGCCACGAACAACACCGCCGCGATGACGATAAGCGCATTGCGCACCTTGATCAGAGGCCGGTTCAGCTGAATCTCGGGCACGACATTGACGATCTTCCACCCGGTGAACTCCGAGGTGACATAGAACACCGAGCTCGGCTCCCCGCCGATCGTAGCGCGGAAGTTCCCTTCCTGCTGGCCCTTCAGCACGGCCGACATGACGTCCGAGCCGCTCATGTTCTGGCCGAGCTTGTTCTTGTCCGCGCTCGAGACGATACGTCCTTCCGCATCCGCGATGAACGTGTCTCCCAGAGTGCGGCTGTGGGAGTCGGTTAGCAGCTGATACACCGCTTCCTCCTTGATGTTGATCGCGACCGCGCCGCGCCGGAAGCCCGGAGAATGGATGAGCGGATACGTGCGGAGGAGCGTCACTACGTTGCGGTAGATCGGGAAGTTCGACGTGCTCAGCGTCAGCCTCCGCGTCGGGAGCCAGCTCGAATACTTGTCCTCCTTCTCGAACGAGCCGATCCACTCGTAATCGCTCGGTGCCTGATCCTCACGCAGTGCATTGCCCGAGAAGAGCAGCTTACGGACATAGGAATACATGTCAAGGGAATAGACGAATTCGCCGGAATTGACGATGCCCCGGAAATAGCTGTTGAGCCGATACATATTGTCCCGGCTGTCCTCTTCGCTCATCGCGTAGTCGAAAAACTTTTTCACGTCGTCATTCTCGAGCATCTGGATCGTTTCCTTGTCGATCGTCTGCAGCATCAGCTCCAGCTTGTGATCGATCTGGCCGAGCAGCGCCATATGGGTGTTGACCGTCTCGTACTTGAGCCGATTCGTCGCCACCCAATAGGAGAGGAAGGAGATCATGGAGACGACAAGGAACAGAAGCAAGAGCAACACCACCACCGTTCGTTTCGTAGAGCGGTATTGAAAGATGCCCATGTCCTGTTCCCCCTGTTCGCTGTCCGTTATTTGTAGTTAATCTTGTTCTTCGGCCGCATTCATTGTTTCTCCGCACCCCTGTCATGCGGAACGGTGACAATCGCCGAAGCATCCTTTTTATGGCCCGCTTTATCGGTTACGGTATACGTGATGGTATAGATACGTCCCGATCCGGTGCCCGATCTTTCGGCGCGTAAACGTATCAAGGTGTCCGATGTGCCGATATTGGCTTCTATGTCGCCTTGGCCGCTGTTCGGTTCATTGCTTGTAACCGAGGATAACACCACAGATTCAACGCCCGCTCCGGCATCGATCGGATGAAGTGTCGCCTGGATATCGACCATTTGGTGATCTAACGGCCATATGGATGTACGATCCAGCTCAACCGTTAATAACGGTGCCGTTTTGTCAATCTTAAACTCAACCGTTCGAATCTGTTCCATATTGCCTGCTTGGTCCATACTGCGATAATCGATCCTATAATTCCCTTCGCCGAAAGCAGGAATCGAACCGGTATAGGCGATCCAACCCCCGTTATTCACCCGGTATTCCGTCTTCGCTACGCCGGATATTGGGTCATAAACCGCCAAGCTTACCGTAACGTCCGATGTATACCATCCGTTGTTGCCGTCAGGCGCTGCCGGACTTAGGGCGGCTACGGTTGTCGGCGCCGTCGTATCCACCATAAAGCCGATCGTTTTTATCGCTTCTTCGTTCCCTACTTCATCTGTCGAGTGGTAATGAACGGTATACCTTCCGTCTTGATTAAACGTCAAAGGCGAAGTATAGGGCTTCCAAGCGACGCCTCCATCCAGACTGTATACCGGCTTCAAAATGCTTGACGGATTATTTGAAGCATGTAAGGACAGCGTGACCGGATTCACGTACCAGCCATTTTGTCCGTCCGGTTGCGCCGGCGTCAACAGTGCCGAAGTCTCGGGGCCCCGGGAATTGTCTGATGCGGCATGTACATTTTCCAACCCCGCATTAACGGTCTTCATGATATTGACCATATCCGTATAGGGCTGGTCTTGCTGGTTTACCAAGCCTATGTTGTAATTCTCGCCGTCTTTGCGCCCTGGAACGGCTTGATCGTAGTACGAAAACCAGCCCGAGCCGACAAACAACGGGTGGGAGGCTTGACTTTCCACGAACGATTGGAAGGCATATCCTCGATCCGCTGTCGTTGGTACCGTAGTAGCCGCATTAACGGGCGACAAACCGTGTTCGGTAGTACTGAACGTATATTCCAAATTCAACAGCGGTTTACCGAAACCTTCATATCTGGAAATCCAGCTTGCATCGCTCGTGTAATTGTCAACGGAAAACGCATCGACAAACTCCATAGCCGCCGAATCCCAATTCAGATCGGTCCGCCAAGTGGGAACGACTGACACCCCCAGGAACAGATGGTTGGTATCGTATTTTCTGATGATACTCTTGACGGTGGAGAAATAAGTTCTGGAAGCCAGCTTGATATATTCCGATATATCCGCAGCGGGCACCTTGGCAATATTAATCGAAATGTCCTTCAGCGCTGCAAACGATGCGGCGTTCGTACCCAGAAGCTGGTTGACGGCGGCAATGTCGTTGTTGTACCGCGGTGCAAGGAAATCCACAAATGCGTTCTTTGCCGGAGATGTCGAATTATAGGTAAGAACTTCTTTCACGATATCGGTCGTCCATCCAGCCTCATTATCGTACGTATACCCGATCAGCCACTTGCTGTTTTTCGCGCTCTCAAGCTGTGAACCCAATGCGGCTTCAATAATGGATTCATTCCGCGGGTCGAACACATCGTATGTCCATTGAATCCTTTTTAAATTCATCGGGTCTTGCAGGACCTGAATGTAGGGAAACGTAACATTGGTAGGCTTGGTCCATTTGCTGAATGCGTTAAAGCCCCAATCGATCAGACGTTTTTTGGTTATAGCCTCCCATTTCCGCTCAAAGTCGCCGCCATATTTTCTCATCACGTTGGCGATGACGAAGCTGACGCGTTCGCCATTGGAATCGTTGACATAGGCGGGCGAATAGGCAACCGGATCGGGGAGCTCCTCGAACACCTTTTTTAGCGTGCCGTCATCCTTTTTGAGCGGCGTTCCGTATCCCCATTCCCATATACTTGTGGCGTCAACGCCCTTCAGAATGAATTTATACCCGTCCGGGGTAATAAACCACCATTTGTTATCGATTTGCTGGAGTCTGAAATAACCGGTGCCGGTGTATTGTCCTCCGCTTTTGATCCCGCCATAGGGATCGTATTGGGTCAGGTCAAGCGAAACATCCTCCAGCGCGTTCGACTCCATCGCATATTCCTGCTGCAGCTGCTCGTCGGAGGTTACCTTGCCCGGCCAGGTTTCATAATAAAACTGACCGTACTTGTCTACCAACAAGGCGTCTTTCTTCAGCTCGAGAGCCATTTCCGCCGCGGTCAGTGCAGGTCCGGGATTCACACCCTCCTGTCCGGTCCCTTTAAAAATTTGAACTTCGGTGAGGGGGATATGCTGACAGCAATGAGGACGCTTAATCTCGATGATAATAAATCGGGCCGTCTTGTTCGACATCGGGATATTGACCGAATAGGGCCAGGTCGTGCTTGGGCTCGTTGAGACGATTCCCGGTGTTCGGATGTGTTTAGCAGCAAGATAATAATAGTCCGTTAAAGCTTCAGGGCGGTATTTTACGGTAAACTCTTTAAATCCCCAAAACGCATTGGGTGAATTCAGCACGAGGTTTATACGGTCCAACGGGTAATCCTTCAACAAGTCAAATACGACCTTTACTGTCCCCGGGGCACTAGAGCTGCCCAGCCATCCGGCATACGTTGCGGTTGATCCGTCGAGGAGCGCGCCGTTCGTTGAGGATACCAGTCCGGTAGCGCCTTTGTCAGGAGAATTGCCGCCATCCGGGGCATAGCTAAAGAAATAATTCCCTTTTTTTAGCAAATTTTCTGCCGATAAGCTGTCTTTTTTCAGTTCGAGAGCCATTTCCTCTGCAGTAAGGGCAGGTCCGGGATTCACGCCTTCCTGTCCGGTCCCTTTGAAAATTTGAACTTCGGTAAGCGGGATATGCTGAAAGGCATGAGGGCGCTTAATTTCGATGACAATAAATCGGGCCGTTTTGTTCGACATCGGAATGTTGACCGAATAGTTCCAGTCTGTGCTTGGGCTCGTTGAGGTTATTACAGGTGTTCTGGTGTGTTGGGCAGCAATAACGTAGTCCGTTGCAGCCTCAGCGCGGTATTTTACCGTAAGATCTTTAAATCCCCAAAAGGAATTGGGAGAGTTTAGCACGACGTTTATTCGGTCCAACGGGTAATCCCTCAACAGGTCGAATGCGACCTGCACGGTCTCAGGGGTCCCTGTGCCGGTCCCCATCCATCCGGCATACGTGGTGGTTGATCCGTCAAGCAGCACACCGCCCACTGAGGATACCAGCCCGATTGCGCCTTTGTCAGGAGAATTGCCGCCATCCGGCGCATGGCTAAAGTAATAATTTCCGGTTTTTAGCAAAGTACTTTCACCATGAACACCTCCGGCCGGGAAAAAGACCGCAATCATCATGAATGCCAGAAAGCATGTCAAACCACGAGTTCGATCCATACTACGCCACTTTCCCACCACGAAACCTCCTCTTTCTTCCTGGATAGTTTTGGATGTGTGCGCCTGCTAACGGAATCGGGACTTGTTCACAACGACCCGCTATAAGCCATGGACACCACGAAGAACAGGAGCAGGAGCAGGAGCAACACCACCACCGTCCGTTTCCACGAGCGGGATTGAAAGATTGCTCAAGCCCTGTTCCCCTGTTCGCTGTCCGTTATTTGAAGCTAGCCTTGTTCTTCTCGTACCAATCCTGCGCCTGCTGCTCGGCCTTGTCGCCGCCCAGACGCTTCCACTCGGCGCGGATGTCCTCCAGTGACTTCTCCGCCGAGTAGTCTTTCTGCGTCACCGTCTTCGCGCGGATCGTGTCGACCGACTTCAGGAACGATGCCTTCAGCTCGTTAATCTCGATTATGTTAGGCTGATACGGGATGTCGCGGCGGAATTTGTTCTTCGTCGCCAGTTTCAGCGATTCCATGTCCAGCTTCGCCAGCTGTTGGGAGAGCGGATCCTGGGCCGCACGAACCAGCAGGTCCTCCGGCTTCTCTTCCATCGGCTTTAGGACCGCATATTCCGCGGCATAGCTGACTTCCTTCTTCACTTTATCCGCATCCAATTTTTGCGGGATCCCGTTCACGAGCTTGTAGTGGGTGCCTTCAACACCGTTAGTCAGCGCGAACCAGCCTTTCTCCATCATCCAATCGAGATATTGCATGGCCGCCTTCGGATTTTTCATATTTTTGTTGAACGTCACATAGATATTGGCCGGCGTTTCCTGATACAACCCATATTTGCCGTATTTCGTGGAGAAAGGCTCCAGCGCAACCGGCTGCGCCTTCGAATCGTTCTGCAGCAAGTCGCGGTTCATCGTCGAGGTCGTGCCGCCCCATTGACACATGCAGATGCCGGCTTTCCCCGTCGTCCACAGCTGTTTCGCCCGTGAGTTGTCTTTGTCCGTAAAATATTCTTTATCCGCCAACCCAAGGTCGTAGATTTTCTTCTCCAACGCCAGTGAATCGCCATAGCGGTCCAGCGTAGGGCCGAATTTCATCTTGCCGTTCTCCAAGAACCAATCGACCCATGTCACCCCATGCAGCGCGTTGTACACGTCTCCCGTCGTATAGCCGATGATCGGGACCGTGTCCGCCTTCCCGTTGCCGTCCGGATCTCGATCCTTGAACGCCTGGGCGACCGCGATGAACTCCTCCGTGGTTGTAGGCGCTTTCAAGCCCAGCTTGTCGAGCCAGTCCTGACGGATCCACATTCCGTGATTCGCCACCGTGCTGACGGTTCTGCGGGTCGTGAGGGCATATGTTTTGCCGTCAAATGTCGTATACTGCTTCAGGTCGGGGTTTGCCTGCAAATATTTTTTATAAACCGTACTGTATTTGTCGATGTATTCGTCGATCGGTTGAATGACGCCCTGCGTTACGAGATTCCCAATGTAATTGCGGTCGAATTCCCAGAGGAGATCGGGCGCCTGCTGGGATGCGATCAGCACGTTCAGCTTATCCTGCGCCTGATTCCGAGGAACGGGAACAACCTTCAGGTTGATGCCGGACTGCTCGCGTATCCATTTCACCCAGCGGTTCTCTTCGTATGTGCCCTCATCGCTGGATACCTGCCCCCGATCGAACATGGAGACACTTACGTCCTTCGGCAATTTGTCGTACTTGTCCTCCTGCTGCCCGCTAGGACTTGTGCTGGCCCCAGGGGTGGTCGGGTCCTTCGAGCATCCGGACAACGCTACTGCGGCGGCTAATCCGGCGGCCACCAACGAGGTGCTCCATTTGACTTTCGATTTCATGTGACTCCTCCTCATTATATCAAAAATAACCTAATCTATCACAAGGCCGCAAGGCTCTTATGAACTTCCGATGCGGAAAAGCTAGTTTAGCCTTTCACGGATCCCATCAGGACCCCTTTGACAAAATGCTTTTGCAAAAACGGATAGACGCATAAGATCGGTAGGATCGCGATTATGATCGCCGCTGCCCGAACGCCCTCCGGAGTAATCGTCGTCTGCGTCACGCCTTCGGCGTTCGTCGTGCTGAGCAGATCCTGGCCGACGTTCTGCAGCATCTGGTACAGCTTGACGGTGACGGACAATTTGTCCGTGCTCTTGATGTAAATCAGCACATTGAAGTAAGAGTTCCACCAGCCGACGGCATAGAACAATGTCAGGGCGGCGATGACGGGCAGCGATAGGGGCAATACGATTCTCCACAGGATCGTCAAGTCTTTCGCCCCGTCGATCGCAGCGGATTCCTCCAGCTCCTCCGGCAACCCTTCGAAAAACGATTTCAACACGAACATGTTGTATACGCTGATCAGTGCCGGCAGCCAAAGTCCCCAATAGGAGTTGACGAGTCCGAGCGAGCTGACGAGCAGGAAGTGCGGGATAAGTCCCCCGCCGAACAGCATCGTGAATAGAACAGCCATAAGCATCGTATTGCGGCCCTTCAACCGGCGCTTCGAGAGCGGATAAGCGGCCATAACGGTGAACAGCATGTTGAGCGCGGTGCCGACGACCGTGATGATCACGGTGTTCTTCATCGAGACGAGCAGCTGCCCGTCGGCCAGCAAATTGTGGTATGCGTCCCACGTGAAATCGACGGGCCACAGCGACACCTCGCCGGCATTGATCGCCCGGCTGCCGCTCATGGAGACGGCGAGGATGTTGATGAACGGGAATAGCGTGGCGCAGGCGTATACGGCCAGTAAAATGGCGTTGAGCCAGCGAAACCATCGGGAGGCTTGCACCATGCCTACCACAACCCCCTTTCGCCCATCGCCCGGATGAGCCGGTTGACCATGACGACCAGCACAAGCGAGACGACCGATTGGAACAGTCCGAGCGCCGTCGTGTAGCTGTATTGGAGTCCGACGATCCCCCGCTTGTAGACGTACGTGCTGATGACCTCGGAGACGCTGCCGACCGCCGAGTTCTGCAGCGCGAACACGTGCTCGAAGCCGACGTCCATCATCCGGCCCATCTGCAGGACGAGCAGGATCGCGACCGTGCTGCGGATGCCCGGCAGCGTCACGTGCCACATCTGCCTCCACTTGTTCGCTCCGTCGATCGCGGCCGCTTCATATAAGCTCGGGTCGATGGACGCCATCGCCGCCAAGTACAGAATCGTGCCGAATCCCGCCTCGCGCCATATGCTCGAGCCCACGAACGAGATCGGCCACCAGAACGTGCTGGCCATGAAGTAAACCGGCTCGAAGCCGAGCAGCTTCAGGACGCTGTTCACGACGCCGGTGCTGGGGGACAGGATGGCGATGACGATGCTGCCGAGCACGATCCACGACATGAAGTGCGGGATGTAGAGGAAGTTCTGCAGCACGCGCTTGTACCATTCCGAGCGCAGCTCGTTCAGCATAAGCGCCAGGATGATCGGCACGGGAAAGGCGAAGACGAGGCCGTACACGTTCAACAGCAGTGTGTTCCGGAGAATCTCGAGGAAATCGCGGCTTGTGAACAGCTTGCGGAATTGGTCGAAACCGACCCACGGGCTGCCCCAGATGCCTTCCATCAACCGATAGTTCTTGAAGGCGATGATCTCGCCGAATAACGGTCCGTACTTGAAGAGCAAGAAATAGATCGCTACCGGCAACAGCAGCATGTACAAATACTTGTCCCGGCTTAAGCGTCTCCGCCAGGCGGATATGGGCTTGCGCGTTCCGGCCCCTGCGGCCGCCTGTACGTCCTGCGGCCTGGCTGTCGATTCCATGGGCCCCCTCCTATCGTTCGTCTGTTCTCGGCGGTGTGTTGGACCGCCTGAGATGAAGGTAGCAGAAGCTCCGCGTGGGGCAAATCTTCACTTTTTGTGAGGCGCTTCTTTTCCCGTTAACGGGGCCCTGCAATTTTTGTGATTGTGTGCTTTTTTTGTTTTGGGATGTTTGAATTAGATATTGAGGGATGTCAACGCATGCGGTATACTCACTACAAGAACTGAATTACGTTGACGTCGTAAAGCATACGCCGTCCACCCTTGTGAACCGGGCAGATCTCTGCACCGTACCTTGGGTGGGCGGCTTTTGTATTCTAATTGATCAAGGAGCGTGGAGGCATGAAGTTCAATCAAGCTTTTGAACAATTTATGCATAAGCAGATTACTGGAGAGAAAAACGTCAGGAGGCGAGAACGCTTAGAGCGGGGGCTGGGTAAGGGAAACATCGATTTTCTTCGAATCGGCTGGTATCCGACCGTTGGACATTTCGAGCATTTATTCCCGGAATGGGAGGTTCGCGATCTGAACAATGGGTACCGATATATTGATCACGCCTTTTTGCCGGCCGAAGCCAAAGGGGCGATTGAAGTTCAAGGGTATGGTTCTCATGCACGCGACATCGAAGTGTCACGCTTCAAGGACCTTTGCTTACGCCATAGCCTGCTGGCTCTGGACAATTGGGTCGTGATGCATTTCGCATATCCCTCTCTCATCGACGACCCCAAACTGTGCCAGCAACTCATCCTGTCGTTCGTCGGCAAGTTTCTATCGATTCAAACGCCAGAGCATTTATCATGGCTCGAAGCGGAGACGATTCGGTTGGCACGCCGCATGCTCCGACCGCTCGATGCCGCTGAAACCGCGGCCCATCTGCGCATAAGCACCAAACATGCTCGGACCATTCTGCATCGTCTTGTGGACAATCAGTTGCTTTCCGTCGCTAGCGGGAACGAACGGGCACGAACATATAGAATTAACTTTTAGGAGGGTTGGGGGACGGGGTGTTCTTGGCTGATTCCGGGATTCAGCGAGTGCGGCGGGTGAGGCAGGGTTCGCGGGTTCGCGAGTTCGCGAGCTCGCGGGTTCGTTGGTTCGGCGAGGGCTCGGTGGGTCGGGGGAATGTGGGTTCATAGGAGGTGCGAGAATTGCCGGGTTTGCGGGGAGCACGGGAATTGGAACGTCATTCCGCTAATTCTTTGTTTAAACAAGTTTTGGACACTTTGTGGAACGAGATTCCGCTATTTAATCGAAAACGTGGCATAACACGTGCAGATCGCCGAAATAGCGGAACGTCGTTCCCTTTAATGAAACAAAATAAGCCTTTTTCCCTACTTAGTGGAACCACGTTCCCGAACCTGCGCAGGTACGTGATTCCGTCTTGTTCCCCTACGTGTGTATTCCGTTAGCGCGCCTCGAAAGTGCGGAACATCTCCTCGAACAGCACGAAGTGGCTGTCGAGGACCTGGTCCGGCGTCAGCTTCACTCCCGTCGAATCCAACCCCATGTTGGACTCGAACGTCATGCTCATGCCGCCGCACGTATGATGGATCGCCGAGGTGAGATTGAACGACGGATAGGGGGACTTCGCCCCATCTACCACGACTTGATCCACCACGGTGAACGGGATTCCCCGCGCCGTACACGCGAGGGCCATCCGCAGGTTGAACGCCATCTGCCGTTCCTTGACCGCCTGCGGCAAGTAATGGATGGCCGGGAAGTGCACCTCCGTGTCGGCCCCGCCGTGCAGCTGGACGGCAAAATCGACCGCCTCGCGCTCCGACAGTGCGAGCAGAGCCGCCGTCTCCCGCGCCATCGGCGCGAAGAAGTTGTCGTGCATCAAATTGATGCCGTCGTCATTAAAGTACGAGCCGAGGAAGCCGCTCGCCTCTTTGATCGGATGTACGGCCTTGCAGTCCGGCCAGCGGCAGAGGGACCCGTCCTTCCAGGACCCTTGCATGTAGTACACGAACTCCTCGTACGGCACGTCGAGCAGCGAATCCACCGGCAGCCGGGCCCGGCCGTCCGGGTTCATGCACGGCAGGAGCAGCAGGCGGAACCGGCCGGCTCGCTCCAACACATAATCATGCCGCACTCCCCGGTAATCCGTCCCCGTCTCGAGCAGCCGGATCAGGTTCATCACCGCGGAGATGCCTTCCAGCTCCCCGCCGTGAACGCCGCCGACGATGAGCAGCACCGGCTTCGCGTCCGGGCCCTTCCGGGCATAATGGTCCGCGCTGCCCGCTCCACAGGCCGAGCTATAATTCGCCCGGCGCCCGAAATCTTCCCGCTCGCCGTATTCCACGAGATAGATGCTTCGGCCGCCGGCCGATGTCGTGAGCACGCTTGTCTGTCCTTTGACGACCTGCCGAACACCGGTCTCGATCTCGCTCAACCGGCTCTGCCAAAATGATGGAACCACAGAGACCCCTCCATTATGCTGGATCAATAAATTCACCATCAAATCTTAGCAAAGGTGCCGGGAGGTGTATATCCTCACAACTTCGGATTAACAGCCGAATGGTGCACAATTATGCGAAAAAGCTCAAGTTCCGTAAAAGTGACCAGGTTGTCTGGCGGCTCCGCTGCCCAAAATCCCGTTGCCCGCCGCTACCCGCGCGACGACCGACGGTACTCTTTCGGGCTAACGCCTGTCCGTTCCTTGAACATCGCGCTGAATTGCGGGCCGCTGCCGAAGCCGCACTCGAGCGCAATCGCGGTTATCGGCTTGCCGGAGTCGCGCAGAAGCGATTTGGCGAGGTCGACGCGTCGGTGCACGACATATTGCATCGGCGAATAGCCGGTCTCCCGCTTGAACAGATGGCGAAAGTAATCGTAGCTGTACCCCAGGCTTGCGGCCAGCGCCGGCAGGTTCAGCTTCTCCCCCGCATATTGCTGGATATAGTTCGTCGCGTAGACCAGCTTGTCGCCCAGCTCACCACGCTCACCCGCCCCTTGGACGCGGCCGACCTCCACTAATAGCTGGGCGAGCAGGCTGCGGAGCTGGATTTCATAAAAACTGGACTGACCGCGCAACTCTTCCATCATACAGTGCAGCAGCTCCAGCATCCGGCCGCCCGACGTGTCGGTGTACAGTCCGCTGCGCAGGGGAATCGGCGTGTTGTCGTAAAAAAACACGAAGAACAAGACGTACGTGTCGCTCCGTCTATACTCGTTGTGCCGGCATCTCGGCGGAATGATCGCGAAATGTCCTCCCCCATACTCGAACGCCGCGTCCCCGATCTGCGTGCTTCCGATTCCGCTCGCATAATAGACGAGCTCATACCCGGCATGCTCGTGAAAGTCTATATGCGTGCCGCCCGCTCTAGTATCAGCCACGAAAAAATCCAACGTACAGTTCATCCCACGCACCTCCACAATAGCCGAAAACCATAAAAAGATGACCAGTTCATTATAGAACAGCCACGGATCGGATGGTACTATGAATGCGAACAGAGCCACTAACGATAAAGGAGACCCTAAGATGCCGATCGCCTATCCCCCGATATCCGAGGAGGCCAGACTGCGTCGTTTGCAGCCGCCCGCAGGCCGCGTACGGATGGTCCTTGACACGGACGCCTACAACGAGATTGACGATCAATTCGCGATCGTGTACGCGTTGCAGTCGCAAGACCGGCTGGACGTGCAGGCGCTCTATGCCGCGCCGTTCCACAATTCCTTGTCCGACGGACCGAAGGACGGCATGGAGAAGAGCTACGTCGAAATCCAGGAAATTCTCGGCCGCCTGAACGCAACGGCCACTCATCCCGTTTTCCGCGGCTCCGATCGCTACTTGCCCGGCACCGAGACGCCCGTCGACAGTCCGGCGGCGCGGGACTTGATCGACCGGGCGATGACGGCGCCGGACGACGAACCGCTCTATGTCGTCGCGATCGGCGCCATCACGAACGTGGCGTCGGCCATCCTGCTCGAGCCGCGCATCATCGAGCGTATCGTCGTCGTCTGGCTCGGCGGCCACGCGCTCCACTGGCGCAACACGCGAGAATTTAATCTCGCGCAGGATATCCCGGCTGCGCGGATCGTGCTCGATTGCGGCGTACCGCTTATGCTCGTGCCATGTATGGGCGTCGCGTCCCACCTGCTGACGACGCTTCCCGAGATCGACCGCTACGTGAGAGGAAAGGGCGCGATCGGCGACTTCCTGGCAGAGCGGTACGAGAGCTGCAAGCCCGACCACTATGCGTATTCCCGGGTCATCTGGGACATCTCCGTCATCGGCTGGCTCGTCGATCCGGAATCGGTGGCGAGCGTGCTCACGCATAGCCCGGTGCTGACCGATCAGGCGACTTGGAGCCAGGACGCCACCCGGCATATGATCCGCTGCGCCAGCGGGCTGTCGCGAGATCGAATCTTCCGGGATTTGTTCCGCAAGCTCGAGCAGAGCGCGGCACAACCGCACACCAACCCCTAACGCCACGCAGGCAAAAAAATGCGATCGACCCTATCCCCGGGTAAACCCAGGGCTAGGGCGATCGCCGTAGCATACGATTACTTGCCTTGCTTGCTCATATACTCCACGTATTCTTTCTCCGCATCGGCCGTTGCCGGGTACCATTCCTTCTCCAGGAAGTCCTTGAACTGCTGCTGCGAAATTTGACCTTGGATGAACTTCATCTCCTGGTCGTCCTTCTTCTTCACCAGATCCGGAATGGCGCTATTCAGGTTCAGGATCTTCGGCGAGCGGACCGCCGGAATGTTGATCACCTTCATTTGCTTCAGCGCGTCGTCGAGCTGGGACTTGTATTTACTGAGCCGCTCGTCGGTATCCGCGCCCTCGATCGTGGAACCGCTGCCGTCGATCGCATTCGCAAGCGTCATGTACGTGCTCGTAAGGGTGGAGAGCTTCGTCGTTTGCTCAGCGGTGCGGCTGATTTTCTTCGTCGCCGGGTCATAGCTGTCATAGGTGAGGCCCTTCACGCCGTTTTGCAGCAACGTATTCGCTTCGGCGGTGTTGCCCCAGTCCAGGAACTTCAGCACTGCGTCGACGTTTTTGCTCGATTTCGGAATCATCCAGCCGCCCCAGACTGCAGGCGTCACCCAATCCGAAGCGACACCGTTCGAATCCTTCAGAACGCCATGGTAGGTGTACTTTTTGTCCGATTCCTTATCCTTGGCCAGATTGCCCATGACCGCATATTGGTGCCCGTACATAATCCCGATTTTGCCTTGATTGAACTTGTCTTGGTCCACGTATATTTTGTTGATGAGGAATTCCGGATCGATCAGCTTCTCGTCATTCAGCTGCTTCAGGTACGTCAAGTATGGGAGGTAACCGGACATTTTCTCGCGGATCTTGTAGTTGCCGTCCGTATCCTTCGCCCCATTCACGATCGGCAGGCTGAACGCCGAAGCGAGGAAGTTCGTGGAGTTCCAGATCGTGTTGCCGCCGAGCGTCGGGTTGGAGAAGCTGACGCAGTACGTGTCGGCCTTGCCGTTGCCGTCGGGATCATTCTTCGTGAACGCCTTGCATACGTTCGTGAATTCGTCGAGCGTAGTCGGCGCCTTCAGCTGCAGCTTGTCAAGCCACGTCTGGTTGACCAAATACCCCCAATGGTTGACGACGTTCGTTCGCGGAATCAAATACAGCTTGCCGTCGGTCGTCGACTTGGCGCCGTCCCACATTTCCTTTGTGATGTTTTTCATGAGGTTCGGGTACTTGGAAATTTTGTCGTCCAAAGGGGTCAGCAAGCCGTTCTTCGCCCACGTCTCCATATTGGCGTCCGCGCCCCCCCAGTTGTACACGAGGTCCGGCAAGTCGCCGGAAGCCATCATGACCTGCAGCTTATCGACGTAGTTGTTGATCGGAGGCGCTTCGATCGACAGCTTGACGTTCGCGAGCTTCTCCATCTCGGCGACGACCGGATTGTTCTCCAGCACGATGCCGGCGTTCACCCGGTTGAACATCTTGATCGTAGTCGGGGCGGCCGGCTTGGCGCTGGCCCCCGCACTTGCTCCCGGAGTGCTGCTAGCCGCGGTGCTGCCCGTGTCCTTGGTGTCGCCGGTCTTTCCGCAGGCCACCACGACCGGCACGAGCAGTGCCAATGTAACCAGACTGCGTACGAACGGTTTGACCGCCTTTTTTTCCATACCCAACTCTCCCTTTTCGTTTGAAATGTATTACAACTGCAAGCGAGGCCGGCAGCTATAAACGGATGAAACCGAACTGGCCAAGATTACCCTTTGATCGAGCCCACCATAAGCCCTTTCATAAAAAACCGCTGCAAGAACGGATACACGAGGATGATCGGCAGCGTGGCGAAAATGATAATCGCCATCTTGATCGTAAATACGGTCACGCCGGTAGAGGCGTCCATCGCATCCTTCGCTACCCCTCCGTCGTCGACAACGAGATCTCGCAGGATGAGCATGAGCGGCCACAAGTCCCGTTTGGACGTATAGATGATCGCCGAGAAAAACGTGTTCCATTGCGTAACGGCATGGAATATGACGAACGTAGCTATCGCCGGCTTGGACAGCGGGATAATGATGCGGGTCAGCACCTTGATCTCGTTTGCCCCATCGATGAAGGCAGACTCCTCCAGGCTGGGCGGGATTTCGCTGATGAAATTTTTCATCAAAATGAGGTTGTACGCCCCGAGCGCCCCTGGCAAAATCATGCTCCAGATGGTGTTGTACAGATGCAGCTCCTTCACGAGGAAGAAGTTCGGGATCAAACCGCCGTTGAAAAACATCGTAAACGTGATGAGAATAAGGATGACGTTCCGGCCCTTGAGATCCTTCTTCGACAGCGGGTAGGCCGAGACGAGCAGCAGCGCGATGTTGAGCGCCACCCCGAGCACGGTGATCAGAATCGTATTCCGGTATCCGGACCACATGAGAGGCATGTTGAAAATTTGCTTGTACGCGCCAAACTCGAAGTGGCTCGGGAATAGCAGCAGTGGGTTGTCCAAGTATTCCGAATACGGCGTCACGGACAGTACGGCTACGTAGTAGAAAGGGAACAAGCAAGCCAAGGCGAACAGGCCGATGCCCAAATAGTTGATAAGGTCGAAAATGCGGTCGCTGACGGATCTGATTTTCACCTGCTGAGGCCTCCTTCTCTGGTTGCGGCAATCGTGCAGTGCGGCGAGCGGACTACCATATGCCTTCCTCCTTGAACAGCTTGGCGATCGCGTTGCCGATCAGCAGGAAGATAAGCCCGATCACGGAGGTGAACAGCCCGACCGTCGTCCCGAAGGAGAAGCGCCCGCCCAGAATGCCTACCCGATATGCGTACGTCTCGAACACCTCGGACACGCTCAGGTTCATTGGGTTTTGCAGGACGAAGATCTGCTCGAAGCCGTTGCCCATAATCTGGCCGAGCCGCAGCAGGAACAGCACGACGATCGTCGATTTGATGCCCGGCAGCGTGATGTACCACAGCTTTTTGAGCCGCCCCGCCCCGTCGATGCTTGCCGCTTCGTACAGCTCGGAGTTGATGCCCGCGATCGCCGCGAGATAGATGATGCTGCCCCAGCCGGATTCCTTCCAGATGCTGCTCAGAATGACGATCGGCCGGAAGTAGTCGGTGTCCGCCAGGAAGAAGATCGGGTCGAAGCCGAATTTGCCGAGGAAGATGTTCACCACGCCCCACGTCGGGGACAGGAAGTTGACGAGAATGCCGCCGATGACGACCCAGGAGATGAAGTGGGGCAAGTAAATGATCGTCTGCGACACGCGCTGGAAGATCATGCTGCGCATCTCGTTCAGGAACAGGGCGAGCAGGATCGGGAACGGGAAACCGAACACGAGCCGCAGGATGCCGAGGTAGAACGAGTTCCAGAACACTTGGTAGAAGTCGCTCAGCCCGAACATGTACCGGAAGTTGTCGAGCCCGACCCAGGGACTGCCGAGGATGCCTTTGGCGAAGTTGAAATCCTTGAACGCCATAATGACCCCGTACATCGGGATGTAATTGAAGATGAAGAAATAGACCACGCACGGGATAAGCAGAATGTACAAATACTTTTTTTGATTCAAATAGCGGAGCGCCTGTTTCCAGCTGCCGGACCGACCCATCTCGTCACCTCTGATCGTCGTTGGTTGTTGGCTTAAGTGTACGATTTCCGGCCGGGGCAAACATCTACGGACTTTGGGGAAATGGATACGATTTTTAGGTGGGGGCAAAGGGAGAAAAAAAGAAGACCTCCGACGGAAATCGGAAGTCCTCTTCGTTAGGTGCTGGGCGAAGCGCGACGGTTATCGCGGATAGGCGGCGTCTAGCGCACCGAGGCCGCTTGCGCCGCCTTCGTTCGCTCGATCTGCGCGAGATGAACGGCGACGTGGCGGATGAAGCCTTGAAACAGCTCATCCACGGTGACCGGCTTGCCATTGTTGTCGCCCGTTCTCCCCCCGTCCTCTTCGACCAATCGTTCGAAATACAGCGCGTTGTAGTGTAATATCGCCTCGTATGCGCGTAAAATCGCCTCGATGTCCGCCGAGTTCGCCCTCGAGCTCTCCACCCAGGCGTCCTGATCGTAGACCGGCAGTGCCGGGTTCGGTTCGGCCACAATTTTGCGTATGCGCACGGCGTGCACGAAGCTCGAGTCGACCAGGTGAGCGACCACCTGCTTGACGCTCCAGCGTTCCGGCGACGGCTTCCAGCTCAGCTGCTCGTCGGTCAAGCCTTCGATGCTTTCCCGAATCCGCCGCAGCGTATCCTTGTATTCCGCTATGGATCTTGTTGCCGTATCGCTCATAGTTCCACTCCCCATTCCTCGAAAATCGCTTGATTGTGCTCGCCTTTGCGTGGCGGCCGTTTGCCGATGCGGAACGTGTACCCGGACAGCTTGACCGGATAGCCGACCGTCGTCGTTTTGGCGCCATTCGGCAGATCGAGCTCATGCAGCAGCCCGGAATCGGCCACCGCGGGATCACGCAAAATGTCGGCGAAATCGTTGACCGGCGCACACGGCACGCCGCGCCGGTCGAATTCGGCGAGCCATTCAGACGCGGTGCGGCGATCGAACGTCTCCTGCAGCAGCGCCGCGAGCTGCTTCTGATGGCGGGCGCGGTCGATTTGCCGGAGGAAGCGGGGATCGCACTCCAGCTCTGGCCGGCCGACCGCGGCGCACACCTCGCCCCACAGTTTGTCGTTGCCCGCGGCGATGACGAACGGCTTGTCGCTGCCGCGGAAGCCTTGGTACGGCGCGTTGCGCGGATGCGCACTGCCGAGTCGCTTCGGCGCGGCGCCGTTGCCGTAGTATTCGCTCGTCTGCAGCGCAGAGATGCCGAGCACGCTGCCGAGCATCGGCGTGTCGATATAAGCGCCGCGGCCGGTGCGGTCGGCTTGCAGCACGGCGGCCAGCACCGTGTAGGCGCCGTACAAGCCGGCGGCGAAATCGGCGACCGGCACGCCGCATTTGACCGGCTCGCCCTCTTCTTCGCCGGTCACACTCATCAAGCCGCTGATCGCCTGAATCGTCACGTCGAACGCGCCTTTGCCCGCATAGGGCCCTTCTTGGCCGTAGCCGGAAATCGAGCAGTACACGAGCCGCGGATTGAGAGCGGCGAGCGATTCGTAATCGAGCCCGAATTTGCCGAGCACGCCGGGCCGGTAATTTTCCACGATGATGTCCGCCTTGGCGCACAGCGCGCGCAGCCGTGTCAGCTGCTCCGGCGATTTGAAGTCGAAGGCGACGCTGCGCTTGTTGCGGTTCAGCGAGCTGAAGTTGGCGCTGAACGGATCCCCGTCCTCGCCTTCGACGAAGGGCGGCCATTCTCGCATGCCGTCGCCCGTGTCCGGGCGCTCGACCTTCACGACGTCGGCGCCCAAATCGGCGAATAGCATGCCGGCGAACGGGCCGGCAGCGATTTGCCCGAACTCGAGCACTTTCAAGCCGTGCAGCGGTCCAGGTCCGTATCCTGATCCGTGTGCGTGTGCGAGTCCCTGTCCGTGGCCGGAAGATGGTAGTGTCATAACCCGTTTCGTTCCTCTCGTTGAAATGCGGTGCGATGCCGCTTATCCGGCATACACCGGAGCTTCGTTGTCGTGCCGCGTCACCACGTCGCGCAGTCCGCCCGTCTCCACATCGTGAATGTGGCGCGGCTGCTTGCCGATGTCCGTGCCATAAATGTGAACAGTGATCGCCACGTCGTCGAACGGGTTGGACACGCCGTGAATGTCGTAGTCCGGGGGATATACAAACGAAATGTCGCCTTTCCTCGCCGTGACTTCCCCCACCTCGCGCAATCGGTAGCGCGGCTCGGCCGATTCGCCAAGAACTTCGCGGCGGAACCGCTTCTCCACGACCGCGCCTTCGTACAGGCCGACCAGGCCCCAGACGAGGTGGTCGTGAACCGGCGCCGTCTGCTTCGGCCCCCAGATGAAGGCGATGACCGAGAACGACTCGTCCTCCGGCTTATACAGCAAATACTGCGCGTATTTATGCGGCAGCGGAGACCGGTATTCGGCCGGGATGAGCTCCTCCTGCGCGAGCAGCCGCTGCAGATGGGGTCGCACCCCGTCCACGATCGCGCGGTTGCTCCCGGCATGTGCCAGCACCTCGGCGATATCCTGCTCTAGCTGCTTCCATTCGTATCGTTCGCTCACTTGGGTCAGTCTCCTCGTATGATATGTTGGCATGCGATCGTCAGCCTAGCGCGCTGCGGGCGAATACCGGGTACACCGGCAGCAGCCGTTCGAACACCGCGCTCCGAAGCGCCTCCAATTCAGCCGGTGTGGGCGGCCCCGCACGGGCGATGCCGTCCGCTCCGGCACGCACGTCGAAGCCGGTGCGCGCCTGCACCTGTTCCGGCGCCCAATCCGGCGCCGTCTCCGTTAGCCGCAGCGCTCCGTCCGGCGGCGTCGGCCGCAGCGTGCCGAGCGGCGTGAACACCCCGTCAAGTCGGCCCCGGCGCCATACATCCTCCGCCTGCGCGAATGTGCTCGTCGTCATGTCGAGCCGTTCGGGGAAGCCTTTGACCGTATGGTCGGTTTTGAACAGCAGCACCCGCTTGCAGACGAACGCGACGACGGCCGACCCGGCCCCGCCGGGCAGCCTCGCTTTCGGCCGGCGGTAATCGCCGATGGCCTGTAGATTGATGCCGCCATAGCGATCGATCTGGCCGCCGCTCAGAAAAAACACGTCGACGCCTCCGCGCTGCATAAAGTCAAAAAATTCCTTCGTCCCATCGAACGGCCAGCCGGGTTGACCGAGCATGTACACCGTCGACCGCGGCGCATGTGTGGCCTGCGCTAGCAGTGCGGCGGCGGCCGGAATCATAGACAGATTGCCGACTGCGATCGTTTCACCGTCCCGCAGCTGCCGGGCCAGCGAGCAGATCAAAAACTGCTCGTCCGTGTACGCTCGGGACGCCGCTTCGGTGCGCGCGTTCACGATGCCTCCACGCGGACGCGGACCAGCACTCGGTAGGCGTCTTCGTCCGCCTCACCGGCGTATCGGCGCAAATAATCGGCGAACGACTCGCCCGAGCGCGAAGCATCAACGTACGCGCGCACGTGTGAAGCATCGACCGGATAACGGCCGGGGCAGGCGGTTGGATGGGCGCCATGCGGCGCGTGCACGACCGCCGTTACGTATAGTGACGGCACGATTGCGCCGCCGTGCCGCGCGCTCTCCTCGCGCAGCCGCTCCGGCGTGACGATCGCCTCCGCCGTGACGATCGTGCGCCGCGACGCCTGCGCCAACAGACGGTTGTTCTGCGCCGGATCGGCCCACACATTGCCGAGCGTATCGGCCGCATACGCGTGGAAGAACGCGACGTCAGGCCGAAGCGCCGGTACGACAGCGATGCGCTCCCGCTCGTCGTACGGATTGACGACCGTGCGGAAATCGCCGCGGATCGTCAAGTAGTCGGTGCCGATCAGGCCGCGCACCGGCATGAACGGGATGCCGGACGCTCCCGCCTGGAGAGCCGCGAGCAGCGTCGGGCACGCGTGCTCGAGCCCCTCGACGGAGCCCTGCTCGAAGGCGCGGCGGAAGTGCGGCGCGAAGCCGTACTCGCCTAGCGAGATTTGCGAGAACTCGACGCTGGTCGCCGCACCGGCGCCGATCAGCAGATCGGCGCCGATCGCGGACGAGCCGACGCAGACGAGCCGCAGGCCGCGCCTTCCGGCGCGAACCGTCTCGCGCACGAGCGCCATCGGCGCCATGTCCATGCCGCCGCTGATCGCCAGCTGCGCGCCGTCTTCCACCAAGCGGGCCGACTCGGCCAGCGAAACGATTTTAGACGAATCCACTCCATAGGGAGAGGTCACGATCGTCACTCCTTTTTCAGTGAAATGGCGTAGCCGCGAAGCGAGCTCGCCTACAGCGGGAAGTGGCAGGCCGCCAAATGGCCCGGCGCCACTTCCCGCAGCTCCGGCTCCTCGCTGCGGCAGCGGCTGGTCGCCGCCGGGCAGCGCGTATGGAAGCGGCAGCCGGAGGGCGGATTCGCCGGCGAGGGCATCTCGCCGGCGATCGGCGCGAACGTCCGGCGACGCTTCGGATCGGGCACCGGGATCGCGGCGAGCAGCGCTTGCGTGTAGGGATGAGCGGGATGCCGGAACAGCTCGTCGGTCGGCGCGATCTCGACCAGCTTGCCAAGATACATAACGCCGATCCGGTCGGAAATATGGCGTACGACGTTCAGGCCGTGGGCGATAAACAAGTAAGTCAGGCCAAGCCGCTCCTGCAAATCCTGCAGCAGGTTGATCACCTGCGACTGCACGGACACGTCGAGCGCGGACACCGCTTCGTCGGCCAGAATGAATTGCGGCTGGAGCGCGATCGCCCGGGCGATGCCGATCCGCTGCCGCTGGCCGCCGGAAAATTCGTGCGGGTAGCGGTCGATCCAGCCGGCGTTCAAGCCGACGAGCTGCATGAGCTCCTCGACCCGCTCCCGTTTGGCGGCTCCGCGCAGCGATTCGTGCACCCACAGCGGCTCGCCGATAATGTCGCCCACCTTCCAGCGCGGATTGATCGAGCCGTACGGGTCCTGGAACACGATTTGCATATCACGCCGCGTCGTCTTCCACTCACCGCGTCCGAGACGAGTCAGGTCGCGCCCTTGGAACAGCACCCGGCCTCCGGTCGCCTGCTCCAGCTGCAGCACGACCCGGCCGAGCGTCGACTTGCCGCAGCCCGACTCGCCGACGAGCCCGAACGTTTCTCCCTTTTCAATGGAGAACGACACGCCGTCCACGGCGCGGATGAACCGTTTGTGGCGCTGCAGCAAGCTTTTGCTGAGCGGGAAGTATTTCTGAAGCGACTGAATCTCGAACAGCGGCCGCATCGTCTCTTCGGACATCGTGTCCGGCCGCCGCACCTCTGCGACCGGCCGCTCCGCATCTGGCCCCGGCGTACCCCGCCGCTCGCGTTCTTGCTCCGCCGCCGCGGTCTCCAGCAGTGCTTCCGCGTGCCAGCAGGCGACCTCGCGGCCGTGCAGCTCCTGCAGCGGCGGCTCCTCGGCGGCGCAGCGTTCGGACGCGTGCGGACAGCGCGGATGGAAGCGGCAGCCAGTCGGCAGCGCGCTCAGGCTCGGAATCGCGCCCCGGATCGTGTACAGCCTGGCATCGCGGTCGCTGTCCAGCGTTACGATCGACTGCAGCAGCCCCTGCGTATACGGATGGTAAGGCTGCTCGAACAGCTCGATTACTGGCGCCTGCTCGGCGATTTTGCCGGCGTACATGACGAGGATCCGGTCGGCCAGCTCGGCCGCGATCCCCAAATCATGCGTAATCAGCAGAATCGACATGCCGAACTCCGTCCGCAGCTCCTGCAGCAGGCTCAAGATTTGCGCCTGAATCGTCACGTCGAGCGCGGTCGTCGGCTCGTCGGCGATGAGCAGCTCGGGTCCGCAAGCCAGCGCGATGGCAATCATCGCCCGCTGCCGCATGCCGCCGGACAGCTCGTGCGGATATTGCTTCATGCGAATCTCCGGCTCCGGGATGCCGACGCGGCGAAGCAGCGCAACGGCTTCGGCATGCGCTTGAGCTTTGGTCGCGTGTTTGTGCCGCCGGATCACCTCCATGATCTGGTAGCCGATCGTGAAGACCGGATCGAGCGCCGTCATCGGCTCTTGGAAAATCATCGCGATCTTGCGGCCGCGCAGCTCGTTGATTTCCTTCTTCGACAGCGCTGCGAGGCTCCTCCCGTCCAGCAGGATGTCGCCATGCGTGATGCGTCCGTTGTCATAATCGATCAGGCGCATGATCGACAGCGATGTAATCGTTTTGCCGCTGCCCGATTCGCCGACGAGGCACACGATCTCCCCGGCGCCGATCCGCAGGCTGACGTTGTTGATCGCGTTCAGCGAGCCTCCGGTGGTACGGAAATCGACCGAGAGCTCGTCAATCCGAAGCAATTCCTTCATTTAGATCACCTCCCGGGCCGAAGCGTTGCTTTACGCCCGACCTTTCTTCGGATCGAATCGGTCGCGCAGATCGTCGCCCAGCAAATTCACGATCACGACGAGCAGCGTGATCGCAAGTCCCGGGAACGTGGCGATCCACCATGCCACCGTCATGTAGCTGCGTCCCTGCGACAGCATGTACCCCCAGTCGGGAATTTCTTTGATCACCCCGAGCCCGAGGAAGCTGAGTCCCGTGCCGACGAGTATCGAAGTGCCGACGCCGATCGTCATCATCACGAGCAGCGGTGAGAAGCAGTTCGGTAAAATATGGCGCAGCATAATTTCCAAGTGGGATGTGCCGATCGCGCGAGCCGCGTCAATAAACGGCCGGCTGCGGATCGAGATCACCTGGCTGCGCACGACCCTGGCTTTGCCTGGAATAGAGGCGACGCTGATCGCCAGAATGACGTTGAAGAAGCTTGGTCCGAGCGCGACGGCAATGGCGATCGCGAGCAATATACCGGGAATCGTCATCAGAATGTCGTTGACCCGCATGAACAGCGAATCGACGACGCCTCCCCAATAGCCGGCGATGAGCCCGAGCAGCGTACCGGCCAAGCCGCCGATGACGACCGACACGACGCCCATAGTAAGCGACTGACGGCTCCCATATACGACCAGCGACCAGACGTCCCGGCCGAACTGATCGGTGCCGAGCCAGTGCGCCAGGCTCGGGGGCTTCAGCAGCTTGTTGGTCATCATGTCGGTGGGCGAATATGGCGCGATCCATTGCGGCACGATCGCGCACACGATCACAAACGCAAGCACGAACAAAGAGAACGAGAGCAGCACTTTGGAAACCGACCAGTTGAACGCCTTGGCTGCCGGACGCTCCCGCTTGACGCGTTGGGGTAAAACCGTTTCCTGCGATACCGTATTCGTCGACATGGCGTCAATCACCTCACAATGGCTTTATACTTAGTTCGGCGCATTACGATTTGCGCACGCGCGGATCGACATAAGAATAGGAAATGTCCACCAGCAAGTTGCACAAGACCGTAAACAAGGCGGTGATCAGAATGGCCGCTTGAATCACCGGAATATCTTTCTGGTTGATCGCGTCGACCACCATTTTGCCGAGTCCTTGGCGGGAGAAGACGGTTTCCGTCACCACGGCGCCGGACAGCATTTCGCCAACGAGCAGGCCGAGCACCGTGATGGCCGGCAGCAGCGCGTTGCGCAGGACGTGCTGGTACAGGATGATGCGGTCGGTCAGCCCTTTGGCCCGCAGCGTGACGACGAACGGCTCGCCGATCACCTCGAGCACGCTGTTGCGGACCATCCGCGCCAGCATGCCGGCTCCTGTGACGCCCAGGGCGAATGCCGGCATGATCAGCTGCTTGAAGCTGCCGTTGCCGATCGCCGGCAGCAGCTGAAAGTGTACGGAGAAAATGAGAATGAGCAGGATGCCTAGCCAAAATTTCGGCATGGACACCCCCAGCAGGCTGATCACCCGGACGATGTAATCGAAGAACCGGTTCTTGTACACGGCCGACAGCACCCCGAGCACCACGCCGATCACAACGGCCATCGCCGTGCTAAGCGCCGTCAGCGACAGCGTGGCCGGCAGCTGCGCGATCAGCCGATCCAGCACCGGCTGGGAGTTGGCGAACGAATTGCCGAAATCACCGCGCGCGCTGTCCCATAGGTAGGACACGTACTGCCGCCAAAGCGGCTCGTTCAGGCCGAACTGCTCCCGCAAAAAGGCGACGCGGTCCGGAGCGGCGTCATCGCCCGCGATCATTTGCGCCGGGTCGCCCGGCAGCCAGTGGATGATCAGGAACACGATCGTGAGCGAGCCGATCACGACCGGTATGGATGCGATCAGCCGTTTCACAATAAATTTCACCATCATGGACTCCCTCCTCCGCGCGCTTCACGTTTCACGCTTCGCTACGATTACTTTTGGATCCACGCATCATAGAACACAGGCCACGCCGGAGAGTCGAACGTGATGCCCTTCACTTCCTTGACCGACGCCACCGAATATTGGAAGACGTAGGTCGGGATCGCGTACACATTCTGAATGATGTATTCCTGCACCTTTTTGTAAATCTCTTTGCGCTTTCCGGGATCGGTTACCAGATAGCCCTCCTCCAGCCAAGCGTCCAGCTGTGGATCGTTGGCTCGAGCGATGTTGTTGACTCCCGAGGGCCCCTTGGTCGAGAACAGTTGGCGAAGAACGTCGGGGTCACCTGAGAACTGGCTGCCGGCGACGAGCTCGTATTCGCCCTTCAGACGCCGCTCCGAGTACGTGCCGGAGGGCAGCGACACGATTTTGAGCTCGATGCCGACCTTCTTCAGCTGCTGGATGAAGATGGAGATCAAGTCCAGCCGCTTCTCCCGGTTGCCTTGCGTATCGATGAGTTCCACGGTCAGCCGCTTGCCGTCCTTGGTCCGGTAGCCGTCCGATCCCTTCACCCAACCCAGACTGTCCAGCGTTTGATTCGCCTTGTCCACGTCCGGTTTGTACGTATTTTCCAGCGTCGGCGTATAAGCAAATTGCTGCGGCGAGATCGGCGACCAGCCTTGCTTGGACGTGCCGAGATAAATCGTCTTGACCGCCGAGTCGATATCGAGCGCCGAACGGAACGCTTCCCGCGCCTTCACGTTGTTCCACGGCTCCTTCTGCTGATTCAGGTACAAGTTGAAGTTGGCCTGCAGCAGCTCCGTCTCTTGGACGTTGAAGTTTTTGTCCGCTTTGAGCGCGACCAGATTTTGCGGCGGAATGATGTCGGCCACCTGCACCTGCTTGCTCTGGAGCACACTGACGCGGGTCGCCTCTTCGTCGACGTATTTGACCGTTAATTTGTCGAGATAGGCCGTGCCTTGATGCCCCGCGGTTTCGGGCGCCCAATTGTAATCTGGATTTTTGACGAATTCGACCTGTGTGCTCGGCGTCAGCTTCGACAGCTTGAACGGTCCCGTGCCGACCGGATTTTGCGGATACGCATCGCCGTATTTGCGGACCGCCGTCGGCGACACGAAGCCGAGATCAACTTTGGCCGCGTTGCTGAGGAACGGAGCGAACGGCGTTTTGAAATGAATGCGAACGGTATATTCGTCGATGATCTCCGTCGACTCGTACGGGCCGATTTCGTTCAGCGAGCTGGACGCTTTGGTCGCCGGGTCCTTGATCCGGTCGAAATTGAACTTCACCGCCTCAGCGTTGAACGGCGTGCCGTCATGGAACTTAACGTCCTTGCGCAGGTGGAACGTGTAGCTCTTCTTGTCCTCCGACAGCTCCCAGGAGGTGGCCAGCCACGGCTTGAACGTATGATCCGGCAACTCGACGACAAGGCTGTCGTACAGGTTGCGCATGACCCTAGTAGTTGGTGCGAAGCCGGCCTTATGCGCGTCGAGGCTGTCGTTGGTGATCGTACCGGCAAGCGCCCACGTTAGCTCGCCGCCCGGCGTAACCTTAGACGCATCGGGCTTGGCCGAAGCGGACGACGATGCGCCTGCCTCTGTTTTGTCGTTGCAGCCTGCCGTCAGGAGCGCGGCGCTCAGGACGACGGCCGCTATAGCGAATACGGATTTTTTCATCGGATTCCCACCTGATCTCGAAATGTTTGCTCGGCCGTATACCGGTTGACAGGGACCGCCAGTCCCAAATGCCCCCGCAGCGTATCCGCCTCGTAATCGGTTTTGAACAGCCCCCGCTCCTGCAAAATCGGCACCACGAGCTCGGTAAAATCCTTCAGCTCACCCGTCGTGCCCGTGGCGATGATAAATCCGTCGGCCGCGCCATTCTCGAACCATGTCTGTATCCGATCGGCCAGCTGGAGCGGCGTTCCGACGAAGCGGCTCTTCGGCGTAGCGCAATACAGCGCGGTTTCCCGCAGCGTCCAGTTGTTCTCCTTGGCCGTCCGCTTGATCCGAGCCGAAGCACCTTGCATGCTGTCGCTGCCGAGATCGCCGATATCGGGAAACGGCGCGTCCAGTGGATATACGGTGAAATCGTGATCGTTAAACGGACGCCCCAGAGCAATGAGCGCTTGATCGATGTCCGCGAGCTCCGCGATTTGCCGGTACTTGCTTTCGGCCTCTTCCTCCGTTCGTCCAATGATCGGCCGGATGTTCGGGATGATAAACAGGTCGTCTGGAGATCGTCCGAAGGACACGGCCCGTTGTTTCAAATCGCGGTAGTAGCTCTGCGTTTCTTCGAACGAGCCGTGGCCGGCGTATACGACATCGGCGTGGCGGGCGGCGAAGTTGCGTCCGTCCTCCGAATTGCCCGCTTGGAAGATGACCGGATGGCCTTGCTTCGACCGGGAAATGTTGAGCGGGCCTTTAACCGAGAAAAACTCGCCCTTATGATTCAGCGCATGCTGCTTTGAAGGATCGAGGAACACGCCGGTCGCTTTGTCCCGAGGAAAGGCGTCGTCCTCGTACGAGTCCCATAGCCCGCGCACTACGTCCAAATATTCGTGAGCAAGCCGGTACCTCACCTCGTGCGGGTAGTGCTTTTCCTTGCTGTAATTGCTGGCGCTGCCCTCGAGCCACGAGGTAACGACATTCCACCCCGCCCGGCCGCCGCTCAGGTGATCGAGCGAAGCGAACTGGCGTGCGATCGTGTACGGCTCGCTGTAGCTGACCGTCACGGTGGCGACGACGCCGATGCGTTCCGTGACGGCCGCCAAGGCCGACAAAACGGTGAGCGGCTCGAAGCGGTTCAAATAGTGCGGGCTCGACTTCTCGGTAATATAGACGCTGTCCGCGACGAACAGAAAATCGAGCTTGGCCGCTTCCGCCTGCTTCGCCTGCTGCTTGTAGAATGGGAAGTTGATGCTGCCGTCGGCGAACGCTTCCGGATGCCTCCAGTCCGTCCAACTGGCCCCCGCTCCGTGGAGCTGTGCGCCGAGCACCAACTGCTTGCGTTTTGCCATGCTGTTCCCTCCTTCTGTTATGCCTGTCCAACCTTTTCCTTGGTGTAGCGGTTGACCGGGACCTTCAAGCCGAGGTGATCGCGAAGCGTATCCGCCTCGTACTCGGTGCGGAACAGGCCGCGCTCCTGGAGAATCGGCACGACCAGCTCGACGAAATCGTCCAGGCCGCTCGGCGTCGCCAGTGCCACGATAAACCCGTCGGCCGCCCCTTCCTCGATCCAGCGCTCGATCGTATCCGCGACCTTGACCGCCGACCCTACGAATGTGCTTCTCGGCGTCGCGAACCGCAATGCCACCTCGCGCAGCGTCAGGTTGTTCTCCCTGGCCAGCTTCTTGATCCTGTCCGAGCCGCCCTGATGGCTGTTTATGCCGAGATCGCCCAGATCGGGAAACGGCTCGTCGAGCGGGTACTGCGAGAAGTCGTGGTCGTTGAACGGCCGCCCGAGCGCGGTGATCGCGTCCTCGATCGTAACCAGATGGAGCTTCTCCTGGTATTTGCGCTCCGCCTCTTCCTCGGTGCGGCCGACGATCGGCCCAATACCGGGCAAGATGAACAGCTCGTCGGGATTGCGGCCGAATCCGGCTGCGCGCCGCTTCAAATCCTGGTAGTACAGCTTCGCGTCTCCGATATTTTCGTGACCGACGAAGATGGCGTCCGCGTTTTTCGCGGCGAAATTGCGACCGTCCTCCGACGTGCCCGCCTGGAAGATGACCGGCTGCCCTTGCTTCGAGCGGGAAATGTTCAGCGGACCTTTGACCGAGAAAAACTCGCCCTTATGGTTCAACGCGTGCTGCTTCGAAGGATCGAGGAACAGTCCGGTCGCTTTGTCTCTGGGGAACGCGTCGTCCTCGTACGAATCCCACAGACCCTTGACGACGTCGAGGTGCTCCTGCGCGATCCGGTACCGCTTGTCGTGCTCCGGATGCTCCGCCTTGCTGTAGTTCTCCGCGCTTCCGGACAGCCAGGAGGTGACGACGTTCCAACCGGCCCGGCCGCCGCTGATATGATCGAGCGATGCGAACTGTCTCGCGACCGTGTATGGTTCGCTATAGCTCGAAGTCAAAGTAGCAACAAGCCCGACACGCTCGGTTACGGCCGCGATCGCCGATAGAATCGTCAGTGGCTCGAACCGATTCAGGTAATGCGGGCTCGACTTGGCGTTGATGCTGACGCTGTCAGCAATGAACACGAAATCGAATTTGCCCTCCTCCGCCTTGCCCGCATGCCTTTTGTAATAAGGAAAATTAATCGCCGCGTCCGCCACCGATTCCGGATGGCGCCAGTCCGCCCAGCCTCCGCCAGCCCCTTGAATCATTGCGCCCAGCTTCAATTGTTTTTTGCCCATCGTTCTCTTCCTCCTCATTTGAGATCGTAATGTTTTACAATCTGTTAGTATTCCGATTATTTTACTATGATTTAAAATCATATCTCATCCCCTTTCACATGTAAAATTCAAAGATGTGAACCGATTCTCCATTTTTTTTGAAGTGATACAGGACACGGGAAGAAAGTTTAGTATTCCGGTTGGATTAGTCAATTTTCTTGTGATAGGATAGTTATATCGGAACTTCATCGTTTTGTACAATGGAAAAATCGGAACGGATCGTTCATGTTTTTTGAACGGAGCAGAAGGGAGATGCGAGGATGGACATTCGCACGATCAAAACGTTTCAGACGATCGTCAGGCTGGGGAGCTTTCAGCGGGCGGCGGAAGACCTGCTGTACGGCCAATCGACCATCACGATGCACGTACAGAAGCTCGAGAGCGATTTGGGGATCAAGCTGCTCGAACGCGGCAAGAAGCTGCAGTTGACCGAAGCCGGGCGGCTGTTCCACCAGCAGGCGGATTTGCTGCTAAAGGATTACGATCATCTGCACGCGATGATGACCGAGCTGTTGCAGGGCGAAGCGGGGCAAATCCGGATCGGCGCCATGGAACCGACCGCGAGCTATCGGCTGCCCCACATTATCGGCCCTTTCCTGCGGGAACATCCGAAGGTGCAGATCAGTGTGCAAATCAATAACACGACCGTTCTCGGCCAAATGTTGGCGGACGGGCTGATCGACCTCGCCATCTGCTCGACGCCAGAAACCGGGGTCGATCACTCGTTCGAGCCACTGTTCTCCGAGGAGCTCCGCCTGCTGGTGCCGACCACGCACAAGCTGGCGTCGAAGGATCCGGTATTCCTGCAGGACCTGCAAAACGAACGGCTGCTGATGACGACCGGCGTCTGCCCATACCGCAAAAAGCTCGAAAGCGCCCTGCTGGAAAAGGGCGGAAGTCCGTATGCGGGGATGGAGATCGGCAGCATGTCCGCGCTCAAATTTTATGTCCAGGCGCAGTTCGGCATAGCCGTCGTACCGGTCATCACCGTCACCCCCGCGCCCGAAGGCACGGTGCTCAAGCCGATCGCCGATCTCGAGTCGGGGCTTGTGACCGGGCTGCTGCACAAGCAAGGCAGCTCCTTCCTGAGCTCCGCCGCCGTCAAGCTGATCGCCGCGCTGCAGGAAGGACTGCGGCAATCGGCGCACGCTTCGTAGAACAGCTGTTGCACCACGGGCAAGAGCTGCACGGCGACTGCTAATTCGTTTGTTAGCTCCTCCTCTTTACGGCGGATTGTCATTAAAGGCACGGACTGCTTAAGGGTACTATCCCTTTCACTCAGACTGCTGGGGCCTTCGTAAGTGCCGTGACACACCTGTTTTGGAAGAGGCTACTGTTTATGGCGCAGGTATCCGGCAAATTGGATGATTCCAGGTGGAACGTTAATAAGACCCCACAGTGAAATACACGGCGCGGTCCGGATTAGCTGCAAAATTTGCTTCTAATTGAGAATGGAGGCTAATCAAAAGGGAGCTAGAAGAAAAATGTTCCTCTAATTCTGTAGACGAGCCAAGTCTCGACCCGAATTAAAGGGATAGCGGCAATTTCTTTATCTATTTGCTCAGAAAACCCGGTATTTCCGGTATTAGAAGAAAATTTTTCATTTATATCCCCCTACTTCTTCTGCTCGGCCCGCTGCTGTTTGAAAATCTCGTAGATGTCCTTCGTCAAAATGATCCGGCCGCGGTCGTTCGCGTAGAAGTTGCGGTACCAGTCGTCAACCTGCTGGCCGCCGGCCCGCGTCCAAGCCGCGATCGCGTCCTGCTTGGCCATCTCCGCCGTGTAGCCCGGCGTCAGGATCGCCTTGATCCAGATGTCGCCCTCGGCGGAGCCGACCTGCCGCGCCGTGGCGGACAAAATCATCTGCAGCTCCTTCGGCAGCTGAGGCATCTGCTCGGAATGCGTCGGTCCGGCCACCTGCAGATCGAAATTGACGAACGACGAGTTCATCTCGAACATCGTCTTCACCTTCGCTTGCAACGGATCCGATGCGTCGAGCTTGTTCGTCCCGTAGTAGCAGGGGCCAGACAATAACGGCGAAGCCAACATCGCATAATCGCCCGAGCCGAAGTTGAACTCCGCCCGCCACCGGTCGAGATTGAGCATTTGCGGGCATTTGCCCTGGACGGTCATGCTGTGCACGCCCTCGAAGCCGTAATACATCGTCTTCATAAACTTCTCCGAAGCGGCGAAGTCCACGTATTGCATCACCGCCTGCAGATCCTTGGCCTGTGCATTGACGACTCCCGTCATCTGAAACGGATTCACGAACACAGGATTGAACTGCCCGACCGACGTCTTCGGGTAGGGCATAACGGTTAGCTCGGCTTCCGGCACATTGGTCTTCAGCGGCAAATAAAAGTCGGTATAGAACGTAATCGGCACGTTGAACTGCTCCATGTAAATGCCGATCTTGCCGTTCAGGAAATCTTGCTTCGCCTTCCAGCCGTTTTTGTCGCCCAAGTAGTTGCGATCTACTAGACCCTCGGTGTACAGCCGCTTCTTGAACTCCGTCACAGCCGCGATATTGTCCCAGCCGTGAACGAGCTCGCCCCCCTGCACGACGAAGTCCGGGTAGGTCACCCCGAACATCTCGTCCAGTATCGCCCCCGAATTGTTGGACATCGCGAGCCCGTAAGTATCGCGCTTGCCATTGCCGTCCGGATCGAGCTCGGTGAACGCCTTGGCGGCGAGGTACAGCTCCTCGGTCGTGCGCGGAATGTCGAGCTTCAGCTTCTGCAGCCAATCGGTGCGGATGAACAAGCCACGCATCGGGATCGTTTCGTTAATACGGCCGAACTGATACAGCTTGCCGTCCGCACCTGTCCCCGCCTTGACCAGGATCGGATATTTCTTGAGCAGCTCCTTGTAGGTCACGCTGTACTTCTCGATCATATCGTCGATCGGACGGAGCAGCCCCTGGTCGATCCACGGATATTTGATCTGTGGCGCGTATTCGAGTATCAAGTCCGGCGCTTCCTCGGCGGCGAACAGCGTATTCAGCCTCTGCTCCGACTGAAGGCGCGGCACGGACACGAATTTGACGTCCACCGGGCCGTTCTCGTTAATCCAGCGGGTAATCCGGTTGTTGTCGACCGTCCCAACACTTGACGGAATTGTACCGCGATCATAGATCGATACCGAGATGCTGCCCCGCTTGGCCGTGGACGCCGGTTGACCGCTAGCCTCCGGCTTCGCGTCCGCCTCGCAGCCGGCCAACAGCAGAAGGACAGCGGTGACGTAGAGCTGGCCTATTCGATTGCGGAACTTCCCCATGGCGGACTCCCCCTTCTACTTTATCCCTTTTCCTCAGCTTTGGTACAGCTTGCGGTATTCCTTCGGCGAGCAGCCGGTCGCTTGCTTGAACAGCTTGGCAAAATAATTGGGCAAATCGTATCCGACGACGCCGGACACTTCGGTCACGTTCATATCGGTATTGGACAGCAGCTGTTTCGCCCGCTCCATGCGCAGGTCGATGAGAAACTGCACGAAGCTGCGTCCAGTCTCTTTCTTGAACAGGTGGCTGAAGTAAGCCGCATTCAGATGAATGTGGGACGCCACTTGCTGCAGCGACAACGGCTCCGCGAAATGCTCCTCGATATAGCGGACGGCCCGGTTGATCGCGCTCGCGCTGTACTTCCGCTGCCACTCCTGGAACGCCCGCAGGAAGGAGTCCGTCTCTTCCGCGAGCCAGTGCCCGGCCTCCTCCGTCGTACGGCACTCATGGAGTTTATCGATCCGCTCGGTCATCGCCTTCGGATCGTGCACGCTCTCCAACTGCTTACGAGCCGTATCCAGAAGCCCGAAGCTGAGCGACAACGCCTCGATCTTCCACGCGTCCGTCTCGACGCCGTAGCGGACGATCTCCCGGACGAGCTCGTCCAGGTAGGTCCGCAGCGCCTCCGACTGCCCGGCGGTGATGAACGCAACCGTCTGCGCGCTGATCAGCTGCTGCCGGGCGCGGTTGATCGGGAACGCGTCCCTTCCGTCCCTTCCGTCGCTCGCGCTCGTGCCGCCGACCACGCCGCCGTTGCCGCTGCCGCGATCCGCGGGGTACGCGGCCCGAGCTTCAGCTGCAGCCGCCTCGTACATGTCGGGCAGCTGCAGCAGACGCGGCACGACGCCCGCCTGCCAAGCGCGCACGGACAGCCCGAGCAGCTGCCCGATCGTCCCGCAGACGGCGTCGCAGAACGGCTGCTCCTGGGCCGCCGGCTGCAGCAGCAAGCCGAACCGCCCCGCCTCGATGAGCAGCAGCGTGCCGGAGAGGGCGTGGTTGTCCAGCATCTCGCCGATGATATTCAGGACGGCGAACTGCAAAAGCGGCACGTCCTGCTTCTGGAACTGCTTGTGCGCGGGGAAGAAATCCGCTATCTGGAACACGACGAGCCGGCCGCCGACCACGGCCCGCTCCAACTCAGGGAACAGCTCCGCCGAATAGGGGAGCCGGAGGAACACCGAGCGCAGCGCGCTCTCCAGCCGCAGCTGATGCTCGCTAGCCGCCTTCCGCGCCTGCGCCTGCCGGTCCGCCAAGAGGGCGTCCACCTTCAGCAACGCTTCGTCGATATCCGATTTGCCGCACGGCTTGACGAGCAAATCCAAGGCGCCATGCCGCAGAGCGGTCTGGGCGTATTGGAAATCCTGATAGCCCGTAATGACGATAAACTCAATGTGAGAGAACCGGGCCTTCACCCGCTTCAGCAGCTCCAAGCCGTCCATTATCGGCATGCGGATGTCGGTGATGACGAGGTCCGGCTGGCAGTCGGCGATCAGCCGCTCGGCCTCCTGCCCGTTATCCGCCTCCCCGCATACGGTCCAGCTCGTGCTGGAGCCGGCGATCATCTTGGCCAGCCCTTTGCGGAACAAAGGCTCATCTTCAACCAGCACGATGCGTGTCATCTTCGGCCCCTCCTCCAGTAGACTCAATCTCATAAGGCAATGTCAGCCGAATGAGCGTACCCTCGGCGAGCGGCCGGATGTCCAGCCCATACGGCTCGCCGTGCACCAGATGAATGCGGCGAGCGACGTTGCGGATGCCGATGCTCTCCCGCTCCCTGCGCTCCTCGTAGACACCCCGGTCCTCCATCGCCCGGCGGATCGTCTCCGGCGCCATGCCGCAGCCGTTGTCCTCAATCTCGACGATGAGCTGCGCGCCTTGCCGGAATTGCCGGAAGGCGCGGATCGACAACCGCTTATCGGCCGTCTGATCCTGAAACGCGTGTACGAACACGTTCTCGACCAAAGGCTGCAAGAGCAGCCGCTGCATCCGGCCTTCCAGCAGCTCCTCATCGGCTTCGATGCGGACGGTGAGCTCTTCGCCGTGACGCGCTTCCTGGATCGTCATGTAGTTGCGGATTTGCGCCAGCTCCTCCCTGAGCGTGGTCGGCGTCGACACCGAAGCGAGCGAGTAGCGCAGCAGCTCTGACAGACTGGTCACGAGCGACGCGGTCTCGGCGTCGTCGTACAAGTACATGATTTTCCAGTAGATGGAGTTCAAAGCATTATGCAAAAAATGAGGATTAAGCTGAGCCTGCAGCGCCTTGAGCTCCGCCTCCTTCTCGCTCAGCTTGCTGACGTAGACCTCCTGAATGAGCGATTGGATATCGGCGACCATCTTATTGAAGCTCTCGGCCAGGAAGGCGAACTCGTCGTTCGACGTCTTCGGGATCACCTCCCGGAAGCTTCCCTCCCGGACCCGCTGCATCGCCCGAACGAGCATGTGCAGAGGCCGCAGCATTTTGCCGCTGAAAAACGAGACGCTGAGCGCCATGAGCAGGACGCTTACGAGTCCCGACACTAACGCGAGCTTGTAGACGCTGCTCCCTTTGGCTTTGATGTCCGCAAGCGAGATGCCGCTTACCAAGGTGAAGGAGCGGGGCTCGTATTTGCTTTTCACGAACAGGTAGTCCTCGTCGTCCAAATGCTGGATGAACATGCCGGCTTGATTCGCCAGCTGAGGCTCGTACCCGGCCCGGCCATCCGGCTCCCGGCTGTACAGCAGCTTGTTGTTCTGGTCGTAAATATACGCCCCCGTCGTGCGCCCGGCCATCAGCGGATCGAGCGAACCCCCGA
>NZ_JBJGED010000043.1:0-60475 GCF_045062745.1 Paenibacillus sp. HJGM_3 | reverse complement strand
ACACGACCGTTAAGCCCTCCAGCGCCGATGGTACTTGGACCGAAGGGTCCTGGGAGAGTAGGACGTTGCCAAGCAAAAGCCGTAGCGCACAAGAAGAGGCTGCTCCTGGTTCATTCGAACCGGAAGCAGCCTCTTGTTTGCGTTTAGCAACAAAACACCCAAAGCCCTCTTCCCCGACAATTAACCTGCACAATTGCAGTCAGGCGAATTACCCTTCCCAAAAACCAGAAAAATCAAGGCGGATCAGCTTTTTTTGGCATCCCTGCAACAGGCCGACAGCGTATAAGACGATGGAGAAACTGCTACAATAAGTAATGACAGATACTTGCAAAAGTCAGAAAATTATTTATAATGGAGATATAGTCAAAGATAGTCAAAGTCAGTTTGACGGAAAGGGAGGTCCATTGGATGCGCAATATCTCGGACATCATCGAGCAGTATCTGAAGCAGGTGTTGCAGCAGAGTCCGGATAATGTGATCGAGATTCGGCGCAGTGATTTGGCCGGTCGCTTCGAATGCGTGCCTTCCCAGATTAATTACGTCATCAGCACACGCTTTACGCTCGAGAAGGGCTACCTGGTCGAGAGCAAGCGGGGGGGCGGCGGCTATATCCGGATTCAGAAGGTCGATCTGCCGATGAAGGAAGCGATCCACGCTCACATCTTCCGCACGATCGGCGGGGAGATCGACCAACAGAGCGCGGAAGGCCTCATCTATCAGCTGGAGGATGGCGAATTCATCAGCTGCCGGGAGGCGAGCCTGCTGAAGGCGGCCATCTCAAGGGATGTGCTGGCGTTCAAGCTGCCGCTCCGCGACGAGATCCGGGCCCGTCTTCTGAAGGCGATGCTGGTGGCCTTATTAAGCAATTAACGTCCTGTCATGCGGGAGAAGGAGGAGTTGACTATGCTCTGCCAGGAATGCAACAAGAAACCGGCGACTCTGCATTTTACGAAGATCGTGAATGGGGAGAAGACGGAATTTCATATCTGCGAATCCTGCGCGCGGGAGAAGGGCGAGCTGATTCCGGGTACGGCGAACGGCTTTTCCATTCACAATCTGTTATCGGGATTATTGGATTTCGATGCGACGCCGGGTGCTTCCTTCGGCCACAAGCCGCCAACCGCACTGAGGTGCGATCAATGCGGGCTGACCTACAGCCAATTCAGCAAGCTGGGCCGCTTCGGCTGCAATTCCTGCTATAAGCATTTTTCCGAGAAGCTCGACCCGCTGTTCAAGCGGGTTCACGGCAACGTGGTCCACGTTGGGAAAGTGCCGAAGCGCACAGGCGGCATCATTCAACAGAAGCGCGAGATCGATCAATTGAAGCAAGAGCTGCAAGGCCGGATTCAGCGTCAAGAGTTCGAGCATGCAGCCACCCTGCGGGATCAAATTCGCGAGCTGGAACAAAAATTAAACGGTACGCAAGGCTGAGAAAAAGAGGTGAACGCTCATGTCTTCCCGAAAATATATGGAGCATGCCCTTAGCGAATGGATGAGCAGTAACGGACCGGATCAGGATGTCGTCATCAGCAGCCGAATCCGGTTGGCCCGCAACTTGAATACCCATCCGTTCCCGATGCTCGCCACGAACTCACAATCGGAGGAAGTGCTGGAACGGATCGAGCAGATTATGGCCAATGAAGAATTGGGCACGATCAGCGAGTTTCAGTTCATTCCGCTGGATCAGCTGAGCGAACTCGAGAAGAAGGTGCTCGTCGAGAAGCATCTCATCAGCCCGAACTTGGCGAATGAAGCGAGACACGGCGCGGTCATCCTCAGTCAGAACGAATCGGTCAGTATCATGATCAACGAAGAGGATCACCTGCGCATACAATGTTTATGCCCGGGTTTTCAGATTCGCGAGGCTTGGGATTTGGCCAACCAGATCGACGACGTGTTCGAGTCTCAGCTGGACTACGCATTCGATGAACACCGAGGATACTTGACGAGCTGTCCGACCAATGTGGGAACCGGCATTCGCGCCTCCGTCATGATGCACTTGCCCGCCCTCGTGCTGACTCAGCAAATGAACCGGATTCTATCCGCGATCAATCAAGTCGGATTGGCGGTGCGCGGGCTTTACGGAGAGGGAAGCGAAGCCACGGGCAACGTGTTCCAGATCTCCAACCAGATCACGCTAGGCCAGTCGGAGCAAGAGATCATCGACAGCTTGTACAGCGTCGTGCGTCAAATCATCGAGCATGAACGCGCGGCCAGACAGAAGCTGATGAATGAATCCCGATTGCGGCTGGTCGACCGGGTGAACCGCTCGTACGGGATTTTGTCGCATGCGAATATCATGGATACGAAGGAAGCGGCGCAGCGGCTGTCCGACGTGAGACTAGGCATCGACCTAGGCATCATCGAGAACGTCTCCCCGACCGTACTGAACGAACTGTCGGTCATGACGCAGCCGGGCTCTTTGCAGCATTGGTCGGGTACGAAGCTGTCGCCCGAAGACCGGGATATTCGCAGAGCCGAGCTGATCCGGCGCAAGTTAGCACAGCCTTAATGTTGGAAATCCCTTATTTTGGTTTAATTTTTATACAAATAGATATGGAGGTGTTTGTAATGATGTTTGGCAGATTTACGGAACGGGCCCAAAAGGTGTTGGCCTTAGCACAGGAAGAAGCCGTTCGACTGGGACATAACAATATCGGAACCGAACACATCTTATTAGGACTCATTCGCGAGAGCGATGGTATTGCCGCCAAGGCGCTCGTAGCCTTAGGACTCAGCCTCGAGAAAATTCAAGACGAGGTCGAATCGCTTATCGGCCGCGGGCAAGAGCAGCCAAGCAACATTGCCTACACGCCGCGAGCCAAAAAAGTCATCGAGCTGTCGATGGACGAAGCCCGCAAATTGGGACATACGTATGTGGGCACCGAGCACATCTTGCTGGGGCTGATCCGCGAAGGCGAAGGCGTCGCCGCCCGCGTGCTGAACAACCTGAACGTGAGCCTGAACAAAGCCCGTCAGCAAGTACTGCAGCTGCTCGGCAGCAGCGAAGCCGTGTCGTCCAACCAAGGCTCTTCGGCCAATGTGAACACGCCGACGCTGGACGGACTGGCACGCGACCTGACCGCTTACGCCAAAGAAGGCAACCTTGACCCGGTGATCGGCCGGGCCAAGGAAATCGAGCGCGTCATCCAAGTACTCAGCCGCCGGACGAAGAACAACCCGGTCCTTATCGGGGAGCCGGGGGTCGGGAAGACGGCGATCGCCGAAGGACTCGCTCAGCGCATCGTGGCGAACGAGATTCCCGAGACGCTTCGCGACAAGCGCGTCATGACCCTCGATATGGGTTCGGTCGTAGCCGGGACGAAGTATCGGGGCGAATTCGAAGACCGCTTGAAAAAGATCATGGACGAGATTCGCGCCGCCGGCAACATCATCCTGTTCATCGACGAGCTGCATACGCTCATCGGGGCAGGCGGAGCCGAAGGGGCGATCGACGCCTCGAACATCTTGAAACCCTCGCTCGCGCGCGGCGAGCTGCAATGCATCGGCGCGACAACACTGGACGAATACCGGAAATATATCGAGAAGGACGCCGCCCTGGAGCGCCGGTTCCAGCCGATTACGGTCGACCAGCCGTCTCCGGAAGAAGCGATACAAATTTTGCATGGGCTGCGCGACCGGTACGAAGCCCATCACCGCGTGAAGATCACCGATGAGGCGATCGAGCAAGCGGTGAAGCTGTCGGACCGCTACATTACCGACCGGTTCTTGCCGGACAAGGCGATCGACTTGATCGATGAAGCGAGTTCGAAGGTAAGGCTTCGCTCTTATACGATCCCGCCTAACCTGAAGCAGCTCGAGACCCAGCTCGAGAACGTCCGCAAGGAGAAGGATGCGGCCGTGCAGAGCCAGGAATTCGAGAAGGCTGCCTCGCTCCGCGATACAGAGCAAAAAATGCGCGATGAGCTGGAGGTCACAAAGAACGAGTGGAAAGAAAAGCAAGGCCGGACCGATTCGGAAGTGACGCCGGAAGACATCGCACACGTCGTGGCGAGCTGGACCGGAGTGCCGGTTACGAAGCTGGCTGAGGAAGAAACCGAGCGGCTGCTCAAGATGGAGAATATCCTGCATGAGCGCGTGATCGGCCAAGATGAAGCCGTCAAGGCCGTCAGCCGGGCGATCCGCCGGGCGAGGGCGGGGCTCAAGGATCCGAAGCGCCCGATGGGCTCCTTCATCTTCCTCGGTCCGACCGGGGTCGGGAAGACCGAGCTGGCGAGAGCGCTCGCCGAATCGATGTTCGGCGACGAGAACGCGGTCATCCGCATCGACATGTCGGAGTACATGGAGAAGCATTCGACATCGCGGCTCGTCGGGGCGCCTCCAGGATATGTCGGCTATGAGGAAGGCGGTCAGCTGACCGAGAAAGTACGCCGCAAGCCATACTCGGTTGTCCTGCTGGACGAAATCGAGAAGGCGCATCCGGAAGTGTTCAATATCCTGCTTCAGGTGCTGGAGGATGGACGCTTGACCGATTCGAAGGGCCGTACGGTCGATTTCCGCAACACGCTGATCATCATGACGTCGAACGTGGGAGCCGAGACGATCAAGCGCAATTCCCAACTGGGCTTCACCGCCGTCCAAGATGCCGGCAAAGACTACAACGTCATGAAGGACAAAGTGATGGGCGAGCTGAAGAAGAGCTTCCGTCCGGAGTTCCTGAACAGGATCGATGAGATCATCGTCTTCCATTCCCTGGACGAAGAGCACATCGCGAAGATCGTCAGCCTCATGTCCGACGAGCTGAGCAAGCGTCTGCGCGAGCAAGAGGTCGCGTTCACCCTGACGGATTCCGCCAAGAAGTTCCTGGCGAAGGAAGGGTTCGATCCGACTTACGGAGCGAGACCGTTGCGTAGAGCGATCCAGAAGCATATCGAAGACCGTCTGTCGGAGGAATTGCTGCAAGGCAGCATCTCCAAAGGCGATTCGCTTACGATCGATGAGCAAAACGGCGAGCTGGTCGTCCTGAGAAACCAAGTGTCCGCTAATTAAATAGACTTCGATAACCTACCCCGGTGCTCATGACCCATGAGGCGCCGGGGTATTGCTTTGTGCCTAATTACAAGTTTATTCCATCCCGGGGTTTCCAACGCAATCGGTCCCATGGTAAACTTTGAATACTAAGGGAAACGAGGAATTTTTGCATGGCCAAGCCGTCCAAAACCAAATTTTGCTGTCAGGAATGCGGGTACGAATCGCCCAAGTGGCTGGGCAAATGCCCGGGCTGCCAAGCCTGGAACAGCTTCGTCGAGGAACTGGAGTCGCCTCCGCGCGCTCGCGGTCTGACATCCGGCACAACTCTTACGAAAGAATTGCCTGCTTCGATCATAAACATAAAGAGCAGCGACGAGAATCGCATCCAGACCCGTATGACCGAACTGAACCGGGTGTTGGGCGGAGGCGTCGTTCCAGGGTCGCTGATCCTGGTCGGCGGCGATCCGGGCATCGGCAAATCGACGCTGCTGCTTCAAACATCGCACGATTTAGCCGAGAAGCAATTAAAGGTGCTCTACATCTCCGGGGAAGAATCCGCCGCGCAGATCAAGCTGAGGGCGGATCGCCTGAACGCGCTCTCCGAGTCCATGTTCGTGCTCTGCGAGACGAACGTGCAGGTTATCGAAGACGTCGTGCAGCAGACGCAGCCCGATTTGTTGATCATCGACTCGATTCAGACGGTGTTCCACCCGGAGATTACTTCCGCTCCAGGCAGCGTCGCACAGGTCCGGGAATGCACGGGCCATTTTATGAGAATAGCTAAAGGGAGAGGGATCGCTACCGTGCTGGTCGGACATGTGACCAAGGAAGGGGCGATAGCCGGACCTCGCCTATTGGAGCATATGGTCGATTGCGTGCTGTACTTCGAAGGAGAGCGTCATCATTCGTATCGCCTGCTGAGGGCGGTGAAGAATCGCTTCGGTTCCACGAACGAGATCGGCATCTTCGAGATGGGAGAGCTCGGACTTCGGGAAGTAACGAACCCGTCCGAGTTGTTCATCGCCGAGCGTCCCCTTCATGTATCCGGCTCCACCGTGGCGGCCAGTATGGAAGGGACGCGTCCAGTGCTTGTAGAGATGCAGGCCCTCGTAGCGCCGACGAACTTCCCGAGCCCGCGCCGCAGCGCCACCGGGATCGACTACAACCGCCTGACTCTGATCATCGCCGTGTTGGAGAAGCGCCTCGGGTTCTTTTTGCAAAATCAGGACGTCTACCTGAACGTAGCCGGCGGGGTGAAGCTGGATGAGCCTGCGGTCGACCTGGCCGTCGCCGTCGCCATCGCTTCGAGCTTCAAGGATACTCCGGTCAATCCATACGACGTGTATATCGGCGAGGTCGGGCTGACTGGGGAAGTGCGAGGCGTATCGCGTCTCGACGCGAGGGTCAAGGAGGCGCAGAAGCTCGGCTTCAAGCGGGTCATCTTACCGGCGAAGAGCGTGAAAGGCTGGACGCCGCCCAAAGGCGTCGAAGTGATCGAAGTGAACACGGTCGCCGAGGCGCTTAAGGCTGCCCTGAAGGAAGACACATTCCGTCCGAAGAAGCGGGATCAGGCATAGATGTATTTTGCTCCTGGGGTACACTACTGGGGTCCCCGCAAAGTACTAGGAATACGCTCCAGAGCCCTACTTCACTTTGTGGGGTATAAGTTAGGAGGCACACTTGGTGAAAGAAGAAGCAACACGCGATAAAATGAGTCAAATCCTTCAGCTGGTGGCCCCGGGTACGGCGTTCCGCGAAGGGTTGGAAAACGTGCTCCGCGCGAAGACGGGAGCGCTGCTGGTGGTCGGGTACAGCCCCGAAGTGATGGAGCTTGTGGACGGGGGCTTCTCGATCAACTGCGATTTCTCGCCCAACTACTTGTACGAGCTGGCCAAGATGGACGGGGCAATCATTCTCAGCGAGGACATCAAGCGGATTTTATTCGCCAATACCCAGCTCATCCCGGATTCGTCCATCAGCTCGATCGAGACCGGGATTCGGCACCGCACGGCGGAGCGGGTCGCCAAGCAGACCGGCAAGCTCGTCGTATCGATCTCCCAGCGCCGGAACGTGATCACGGTGTATCAGGGCAACCTCCGGTATTCCCTGAAGGATATCGGGGTCATTCTGGCCAAGGCGAATCAGGCGATTCAGACTCTGGAGAAATATAAATCGGTTCTCGACCAATCGCTCACGAATCTGGGTGCCTCCGAATTCGAGGAGCTCGTCACCCTTCAGGAGGTGACGGGTGTCATCCAGCGGTTCGAGATGGTGCTGCGCGTGAAGACCGAGATCAAGCGCTATATCAACGAGCTGGGCACCGAGGGCCGGCTGATCCGGATGCAACTGGATGAGCTCGTGGCCACGACGGATTACGAAGCGCTGCTGCTCGTGAAGGATTATTGCAAAGATCCGGCCGAGGAGAAGATCAAAGAGGTGCTCGCAGGGCTGAAGAAGCTGAGCAACGACGAGCTGCTCGATCATCAGCATTTGGTCCGGCTGCTCGGCTATCCATCGTCCAACTCGATGCTGGAAGAGCCGGTCTCGCCGCGCGGCTATCGGATGCTGAACAAGCTGCCTCGTCTGCCGTCCATGATCATCCACAACTTGGTCGAGCGATTCGCCCATCTGCCCCATATGGTCATGGCGACCATCGAGGAATTGGACGAAGTCGACGGCATCGGCGAAGTCCGGGCCCGGGCGATCAAGGAGGGCCTGAAGCGAATCCAAGAGCAATTGTTCATTGACAGACATATTTAAAACGCATACAATCATAAAATAGATTTGATTGCGTTGCTTGATGCTGCCTCTTCCATGATACAGCAACATGGATAGTTGTGATTCGGGGCAAAGTACATGAAGAGGTGGAGCGGTATGATTAAGAATTCCATTCCCAGCATGTTTACGGTAGGTAACTTGTTCTTGGGGATTGTCGCTATAATTCTGGCCTTCAATTCCAATATCGATAATACGAACGCAGAGCTCGCGGCGATCTTCGTGATCGTCGCGATGCTGCTCGACGGATTGGACGGGAGAGTCGCCCGCGCCTTGAACGCGCAGAGCGAATTCGGCAAGGAACTCGATTCCTTGTCCGACGTGATCTCCTTCGGGGTCGCGCCGGCGTTCATCATGTATGTCGTGGCGTTCCAAGAGATGCAGACGTCCGCGCTCGCCTGGATCGTAACCGCGATCTTCCCGATCTGCGGCGCACTTCGTCTCGCTCGGTTCAATGTGATTACGGGAGCGCCCGGTTATTTCATCGGGCTGCCGATTCCGGCGGCCGGCAGCGTCCTCAGTACACTCGCGCTGTTCCACGAGGAGATATCGACCCCCATCTTGCTCGCCAGCACGCTCGTGTTGTCGTTCTTGATGGTCAGCACGGTCCGCTATCCGAATTTCAAGAAGGTGGGCATCCCTAAGGCGGCGATCTGGGTTACGCCGATCATTATCGTCGTTGTTGTCGTACTCGCTGTGGTGTACAAGAGCATTCTGACGAAGCTGCTGTTCATCCCGCTGGTGATCTACGCCTTGTATGGCTTGAATGGCTTAAAAAAAAACGTTAGGGTTATCTCCCGGAAAAGAAGCCGCAATCAGTCGGGCTACGATGAACCGGAGAAAAAACACGGGTAATCCGCTTGGACTGCGCATAGCCATCTGACCGAAAATAAAAAGCATTTATTTTCCCTTAACCGGAAAATAAATGCTTTTTTTTGTTGAATCCGAAGCTGTGAAGACCTAAGACAAGTTGAAAATCCCGAGGGTGGAACACTTCTGGGATTCCTTCTCCAGAATGTCGTCCAAGTTCAATTCGAGCAAGTTGCAGAGGGCCGACATGTAGAACAAATTTTTCCCGAGCTGGACGGAGATGGCGTCTATGCAGTTCTCGCACAACTGACCGTTCACGTGGGTTTGGGCCAAAGATTTGGCGGCTTCGAGGGACAGTTCGGCGGGAGTAGGCTGCTTGTTCGCTTGCAGGCTGATACAGCCGCATTCGGTGATGGCTTTGATCACGCTGCGGTTCACGGAAGCACTCGATTGCTGCGTCTTGGACAGCACATCCAGCAAGCTGCGGTGACGGAGCAGCAGTTCGGACACTTGTTCTTGAAACTGTTTCAAGGTTAAGTCGCTCATTCTTCCATTCACCTCAAGTCATTATCCTCGTGCCTCAATTATAAAAGAAATGGAAGCATTATTCAATTTGTAAATCCCCACCGTGGAATATGCAAAAAAGTTCATCCCTTGAGATTAGTAGACGCGAAATTGGACCATAATTGGAAATAGAGACATATTCCCGGATTGGTTGCAAGCTGAATTAAGGCGAGTACGCCTGCGCGGGATGGTCCGTTATATGGAGGTGAAGAATAGATGGCACTACGGTATACAAGACTGCTGATGGCACTCATCGGCGGCATGATCGGATACCAGGGGAATGAAGCGATAGGGCAATTGTTCTTATTCTTGGCGAATCTGTTCGTAGAAGTAGACTCGTGGGCAACGCAAGCTTACTGGTGTACGGGACTGATGGCGCTTTTGTTCTACGGCATGACGACCGGACTGATTCGGATGGGGCAGCGGAGGCTGTCCGATTGGGAAGAGCGGGTGGCGCGCATCCCTTCTCCCGAGCTGTTCGCGGGTACCGCGGGCATGATCGTGGGGCTCGTCATCTCGGCGCTGCTGTCGCCGGTGTTGTCGAAGGCCGGATGGCTGGGAAGCGCGGTAGCGGTGGCCCTGACGGTATTGCTGGGCTATACCGGGCTGCGGCTCGGACACAAACGCAAGGACGACGTGATGGAGCTGCTGGCCTCACGCGGCGACAGACCGAAGCGGAGCGGGGCTTCCGCGGATATTCACAAAATTTTGGACACGAGCGTTATCATCGATGGGCGTATCGCCGACATTTGCAAGACCGGGTTCATCGAAGGCATCCTCGTCATTCCCGAATTCGTGCTGGAGGAGCTGCAGCATATCGCCGATTCCTCGGACCTGCTGAAGCGGAACCGGGGACGTCGGGGGCTCGATATTCTGAACAAAATTCAGAAGGAGCTTGACGTGAAGGTGCTGATCTACGAAGGCGACTTCGAGGAAATCTCCGAGGTCGACAGCAAGCTGGTGCGGCTCGCCAAGGTGCTGCAGGGCAAAGTGATCACGAACGATTTCAATCTGAATAAAGTGTGCGAGCTGCAAGGCGTCTCGGTGCTGAACATCAACGATCTCGCCAATGCCGTGAAGCCGGTCGTGCTGCCGGGAGAAGAGATCCTGGTGCAGGTCATCAAGGACGGCAAGGAGCATGGCCAAGGCGTCGCCTATCTCGATGACGGCACGATGATCGTCGTGGAGGGCGGCCGGGAGTACATAGGCGCTACGATCGAAGTGCTCGTGACGAGCGTGCTGCAAACGTCCGCGGGGCGCATGATTTTCGCCAAGCCGAAACTATTGGAAAAAGCGCAGTGAAACGGTTAAGATAGAAGACATGGAATCGTTTTACGGCGGGAGTGGTCAGGCGTGGGAGGAACAGGCGTCATCGTAGTTGCGGCCGGCACCGGCTCGCGTATGAAAACGCCGGAGAGCAAGCAGTACTTGATGCTAGGCGACAAGCCGATTCTGGCGCATACGCTGGAGCGGTTCCAGGCAATGGCATGCGTCGACGCGATCGTGCTGGTCGTCGGAGCGGGCGATGTCGCCCGCGGGGAAGCGTATGTGAGCCGCTACGGGCTCACGAAGGTGGCGGCCGTCACTGCAGGCGGCGCCGAACGGCAAGCCTCGGTGCGGGAAGGCCTCCGGGCTCTGCCGGAAGGCACGGCCTGGGTCGCGGTCCACGACGGCGTGAGGCCCTTCATCGGCGAAGCGCTCGTCCGGCGCTGTCTGCAGGAAGCGAGACAGACGGGCGCGGCGGTGCTCGCGGTACCGGTGAAGGATACGATCAAGGTGGCCGACTCGAACGGAGTCATTCAATCTACGCCAGACCGGCGAAGCTTGTGGGCGATCCAGACCCCGCAGGCTTTTCGTCTTGATTTGCTGCGCGATGCGCATGAGCGGGCGGTCCGGGACGGATTCACGGGCACGGACGATTCCATGCTCGTGGAACGCCTGGGAGTCGACGTGCGGATCGCCGAGGGAGCGTACACGAACATTAAAATTACGACGCCGGAGGACCTGCTCTGGGCGGAGACGATTGCAACACGGTATGGGGGAGAGGGACTCACATGATACGAGTAGGACAAGGCTTCGACGTACATCAGTTGGTAGAAGGGCGCAAGTGCATCATCGGAGGTGTGGACATTCCGTTCGAGTTAGGGCTGCTGGGCCACTCGGATGCGGACGTGCTGCTTCACGCGATCAGCGACGCCATTCTGGGCGCACTGGGGCTAGGCGACATCGGCAAGCACTTTCCCGACACGGATGCGGCGTTCAAGGACGCGGACAGCTTGAAGCTGCTGGAGCGAGTCTGGGCACTTGCCCGGGAGAGAGGCTACAAGCTCGGTAATGTGGATTCGACGATTATTGCCCAACGGCCGAAGATGGCGCCGTATATTCCTCAGATGACGGCGATTATCGCGCAGGCGCTGGAGGCGGAGCCGGAGCAAGTGAACGTGAAGGCGACAACAACGGAGCAGCTCGGCTTCACCGGGCGGGGCGAAGGCATTGCCGCACAATCGGTTGTCTGTTTGGTGCGGGATGTGCTATGATAGCAACTAATATTTTTTAGCGATGACGATCGTACGCTGGAGAGGGGTAGTCTCATGAGCAAGGAAATCCGCGTCCGCTATGCGCCCAGCCCGACCGGGCACCTGCATATCGGGAATGCGCGCACGGCGCTGTTCAACTATTTGTTCGCCCGCCATCATAAGGGAGCTTTCATCATTCGGATCGAGGATACGGACGTGAAGCGCAACGTCGCCGGCGGCGAGGAGAGCCAGCTCAAATATTTGAAATGGCTCGGCATCGACTGGGAAGAGAGCGTGGACGTCGGGGGACCGTACGGACCTTATCGCCAGACCGAACGCCTCGACATCTATAAAACGTACTGGCAACAGCTGCTCGATTCCGGCCGCGCCTATTTGTGCTACTGCACGGAGGAAGAGCTGGAGCAGGAGCGGGAAGAACAGACGGCGCGCGGCGAGATGCCTCGCTACTCGGGCAAGCATCGGAACTTGTCGGCGGAGCAGCGGGCCGCCTACGAGGCGGAGGGCCGCATCCCGAGCGTGCGCTTCCGGGTGCCGGAAGGCCGAACGATCGCCTTCACCGATATGGTGAAGGGCGACATCGCCTTCGAGTCGGACGGCATCGGCGATTTCGTCATCGTGAAGAAAGACGGGATCCCGACCTACAATTTCGCCGTCGTCATCGACGATTATTTGATGAAAATCAGTCACGTGCTGCGCGGGGAAGACCACATTTCCAACACGCCCCGCCAGCTGTTGATCTATGAAGCGCTGGGCTGGGAAGCTCCGGCATTCGCGCACATGACCTTGATCGTGAACGAGCAGCGGAAGAAGCTCAGCAAGCGCGACGAGTCGATCGTACAGTTCATCGAGCAGTACGACAAGCTCGGCTACTTGCCGGAGTCGCTGTTCAACTTCATCGCGCTTCTGGGCTGGTCCCCGGAAGGCGAGAACGAGATGCTGACCCACGACGAGCTGATCGCGGCGTTCGACGAAGAGCGCCTGTCCCGCAGCCCGGCCGTGTTCGATACGGATAAGCTCAAGTGGATGAACAACTATTACATCAAGAAGGCTGACCTGGGCCGTCTCACGGAGCTGGCCATTCCGTTCCTGCAGCAGGCGGGGCGCATTCCGGCCGAATTGGACGACGCCGCTAGGGCATGGGTAACGGCACTCGTAGGCCTCTATCAGGAGCAGCTGAACGCGGTCTCGGAGATCGTGGAGCTGTCGGAGATGTTCTTCACCGAGACCCTGACGGTGGAAGCGGAGGCCGAGGCCGTGCTTCAGGAGGAGCAGGTGCCGACGGTGGTGGGGCATTTCCTGAAGCTGATCGAGCCGCTGGCCGAATCCGAGCTTACGCCGGACATCGTTCAGCAAATGCTGAAGACCGTGCAGAAGGAGACCGGCTTCAAGGGCAAGGCGCTCTTCATGCCGATTCGCGTCGCCCTGACCGGGCAGATGCACGGCCGCGACTTGAACCAGACGGTCGTCCTGCTCGGCAAACGCAAAATTGTCGAACGGCTCAGCCGGTTGTTGTCATAAGCGAGTCCTATGATGTATACTAATCAATAATTTAGTTGACACAAAAGCATCGATCAGGAGAGTACGTGTCAATCGGGTTTTCAGAGAGGATCCCGCTTGCTGCCCCATCGGGACGGCAGGCTGCTGGAAGGGTTCCATTCCCGCTGATTCGGAAATGCGCCTGTGAGCTGCGCGACTGATACGGAAGTTCGGATCGCAGAGCGGATTGCATAAGTCCGCTGCGCCCCGCACCCCGTCTAGGCCGCGCCGGATCGTCCGCGTTAAGGACGCCTAAGAGGGGGAGTCGGCCGCCACCGTGTTTTGAGAATGACAGGCACCGGCAAGGCAGGACGACAACCCAAGCAGAGTGGAACCGCGATTCGACGTCTCTGCAGCTTCGGCTGCAGGGGCGTTTTTTGTTGATAGGCAAGTTATTTCTGGGGTCCCCGCAAAGTAATCGGAGTAAGCTACGAAGGGCTCGCTTCACTTTGTGGGGTTCAGATAGGGGGGATTGAAATGTTCAGCCGTATGAGATCCGATATAGCCACGGTATTTGAAAATGATCCGGCCGCGAGAAGCTTGTTCGAAGTGGTTTTTACGTATTCGGGGCTTCATGCGATCTGGGCGCATCGCATCGCACATCGGTTCTATAAGCGTAAATGGTTCACTGTGGCGAGAGTCATCTCCCAGATCAGCCGGTTCTTCACCGGGATTGAGATCCACCCGGGCGCGCGAATCGGCGACCGGTTGTTCATCGACCACGGGATGGGCGTCGTAATCGGGGAGACGTGCGAGATCGGCGACGATGTGGTGCTGTATCAGGGAGTCACGCTCGGAGGCACCGGCAAAGAGAAGGGCAAGCGACACCCGACCATTGGCAACAATGTCGTCATCTCGGCCGGAGCCAAAGTATTAGGCTCGTTCACCGTGGGCGATAATTCGAAAATAGGGACCAATGCCAACGTGGTGCAGGAGGTGCCGCCGAACAGCACGGTAGTCGGATTCAAAGCCCGGATCGTAAAAAGGGACGGCGTCAGCGTGAACCGGCTCGATCACGACAAAGTCCCCGATCCGCTGCTTGATATTTTCCAGAAGATGGAGAAGAAAATTGCAGAGTTGAAGCAAGAGGTGCACCTGCTGAAGCAGCAGGGCGAACGCCAACGAGTGGATGGAGGTCCGAAGCATGCGCAAGAACAATCTGAGATTGTATAACACCCTGACCCGAACGAAGGAAGGGTTCGAGCCGCTCACGCCAGGGAAGGTCAATATGTACGTGTGCGGACCGACGGTCTACGATTATATTCATATCGGCAACGCCCGTCCGGCGATCTTCTTCGACGTCGTACGCCGCTACTTAACCTGGCTGCAGTACGAAGTGAAGTATGTCGTGAATTTCACAGACGTCGACGACAAGCTGATCCGCAAAGCCGAGCAATCCGGCGACACCGTCCCCGAGATCGCGGAGCGGTTCATCGCGGCGTACTTCGAGGACGTGGAGGCGCTCGGCATTGAGCGGGCTACGGCTCACCCTCGGGTGACGGAGAATATGCCGGAGATCATCGCCTTCATCGAAGAGCTCGTTCAGGGCGGATACGCCTATGAGAGCGGGGGCGACGTCTACTTCCGGACGGCGAAATTCCCCGAGTACGGCAAGCTGTCGCATCAGAATCTGGAGGAGCTGCAGTTCGGCATCCGGGTTGAGGTCGACGAGCGGAAGGAGAACCCGCAGGACTTCGTCCTGTGGAAGGCGGCCAAGCCGGGCGAGATTTTCTGGAACAGTCCATGGGGGGATGGGCGTCCGGGCTGGCATATCGAGTGCTCGGCCATGGTGCGCAAGTATGTGGGCGAGACGCTCGACATACACGGCGGCGGCCAGGATTTGCAATTCCCGCACCATGAGTGCGAGGTGGCCCAATCCGAATGCGTAACCGGCAAGCCGCTCGCGAAGTACTGGATGCACAACGGCTACATCCACATCAACGACCAGAAGATGTCGAAATCGCTGGGCAACGGGGTGAATGTGAAAGAGCTGCTGAAGGAGATCGAGCCCGAGACGCTTCGTTACTTCATGTTGTCGACCCATTACCGCAACCCGGTCAACTTCAACGATGAAGCGATCGAGCAGGCGAAGAACGGATTGACGCGGCTGAATAACAGTGTAGGCAACTTGAAGCATAGGTTGGCCGATCTGCCGGAAGTCGAAGGAGAGCGGGCGGATACGTCCATCGTGACGCCGGTCACCCTCGTCTATGACAACTTCCAATCCAGCATGGACGACGATTTCAATACGGCGGATGCGATTACGGCGATGTTCGAGCTCGCGACGCTGGCCAATCAGTATTTGGCCCGGCCGGAGATCGACCGGTCGACGGTGCAATTCTTGCTTCAGACGTTCAAAGATTTGGACAGCGTCCTGGGCATACTAGCGGAAGAGCGGAACGAGCTGCTCGATGCGGACATCGAGCGTCTGATCGTAGAACGGACAGAAGCAAGAAAGGCCAAAAACTGGGCGCGGGCTGATGAAATTCGGGATTTGTTGACCGAGCAGGGTATTTTCCTGGAAGACACCCCGCAAGGCATTCGCTGGCGCCGCAAGTGAAGGAGGGAACGGCGACGTTTACCGAAACGAACGCAGGAAGCGATCGGAACGAGCAACCGGGGGTAACGGAAGGCTTGTTCACGATCGCTCCCTCCAAGCCTTATAAGCAGTTGAGCCCCCTGGTGCTCGCCTACCTGGGCGATGCCGTCTATGAAGCCTATGTACGGCAATTCGTCATCGCCCAGCCGAATCACCGGCCTCACCACATGCACCGCGAGTCGGTGAAGTACGTGTCCAACCGCGCGCAGGCGAAAGCGCTCGAGACGTGGGTGCCGCTCCTCACGGAGGAGGAGGTGGACGTCGTGAAGCGGGGACGGAATGCCAAGTCCGGTACCGTCCCCCGCAATGCGGACGTGCTCGATTACCGGCACAGCACCGCGTTCGAATGCCTGGTAGGCTACTTGTACTACCAGGGAAGCTACGCCAGATTGCAGATGCTGATGGATCTGGCGTTGAAAACCTTAAGCGGCGGGGACACAGAGCGGGAGCGCAAGAAGCCGTAGGAACGATGGAACGAAAGGAGTCGAATGGACGATGGAAGAATATATTGGCGGGCGGCATTCGGTGCAGGAGGCGCTCCGGTCCGGCCGTACGATCCACAAGCTGTTCGTCGCCGAGCAGGCGCAGAAGCAGCAGCTCTCGCCGGTCTTCAGTGAAGCGAAGAAGATGGGCATCGTCATTCAAGTGGTGGACAAGCGCAAGCTGGACCAGCTCATGCCGAACGTGCCCCACCAGGGCGTAGTCGCTCAAGTGACGGCCTATGAATATATGGAGCTCGAAGACATGATCGCCCAAGCGCAGAATAGCGGACAGCCGCCGTTCCTGCTCATCCTGGACGAGATTGAGGATCCTCACAACCTCGGCTCGATTCTGCGTACGGCCGATTGCGCCGGCGTGCACGGCGTGATCATCCCGAAGCGCCGTTCGGTCGGCTTGACGGCCACCGTCTCCAAGACGTCGGCCGGCGCCATTGAATACGTACCGGTCGCACGGGTGACGAACTTGGCGCAGACGATCGAAGAACTGAAGGAAGCGGGCATCTGGATAGCGGGCGCGGACGTATCGGGAGCGCAAAGCGTGTATCAGACTGACTTCCGAATGCCGATCGCGATCGTCATCGGCAATGAAGGCAAGGGCATCGGCCGGCTGATCAAGGAGAAGTGCGATTTCCTCGTCACCCTGCCGATGCATGGGCAGATCAATTCGCTGAACGCCTCGGTAGCCGCCTCGGTGCTGATGTACGAAGTCGTCCGGCAGCGCTCGATTCCCGTTTCCTGATGCGGGAGTCGCGCGTTTCATGAAGCAGATTATTATCGTCGACGGCTATAACATCATCGGAGCGTGGCCCGAGCTGAGCAAGCTGAAGGAGATCAGCCTGGAGGAAGCGCGCGACAAGCTGATCGGCCTGCTCGCCGAGCATCAATCCTACTCCGGGAAGCGGATCATCGTCGTCTTCGATGCCTACCAGGTGCCGGGGATCGGCGGCAAGTACTGGCAGAGCGCGCTCGAGGTGCAGTATACGAAGGAGAAGGAAACGGCCGACGCGCTCATCGAGCGTCTCGTAGGCGAGCTCAGCAGCCGGCGCACCCAAGTCTACGTAGCGACTTCCGACTTCGTCGAGCAGAGCGTGACGTTCGGACAGGGCGCCCTGCGGCTGCCTGCACGGGAGCTGCTGTACAGCGTGCGGCAGAGCGTGAAGGAGATGAAGCACCGGATGGAGGAGCAAGCCTCGTCCCGAATCCGCAACTCCTTCGACAGCAAGCTGACGCAAGAGCAGCTGGACATGCTCGAAAGATGGCGCCGCGGCAACGGTCCCCGTTGACGATCTTCCATGCGGTCATGTATACTAAGGCTAACTTTATCAAGCTAAATGGGTTTTGCGTAGCCTTGCAGGCAAGCCGGAGGGATTGTTGGTGAGCATCGACCTCAAAGAAATGAGAATGCGCGACTTTGACCTCAAGACAGATGAAGAGAACGTCGAATCGGTCCGCGATGGCAGCAGCGAGGCGCTGGAATATTTGATCAACAAATACAAGAACTTCGTTCGGGCCAAGGCTCGTTCTTATTTCCTCATCGGAGCCGACCGCGAAGATATTGTGCAAGAAGGCATGATCGGCTTGTACAAGTCCATCCGGGACTTCAAAGAGGACAAGCTGTCAACGTTCAAAGCCTTCGCCGAGCTGTGCATCACCCGCCAGATCATTACGGCCATCAAGACCGCAACCCGCCAGAAGCATATTCCGCTTAACTCCTATGTTTCCCTGGACAAGCCTATCTATGACGAAGATTCCGACCGGACGCTACTCGATGTCATCTGCGGTTCCCGCATGACCGACCCGGAGGAACTCATTATCAACCAAGAAGAGTTCAGCGGCCAGGAAGACAAAATGGGCGAGATTCTGAGCGACCTGGAGCGCAAGGTGCTCATGCTTTATTTGGACGGGCGCTCCTACCAGGAGATTGCCGTCGATCTGGATCGGCATGTGAAGTCCATCGACAACGCGCTGCAGCGGGTGAAGCGGAAGCTGGAACGGTATTTGGAAGTACGAGATTTGTGAGAGCATTCTTCTTTGGCTAACGGCAGAGAGGAATGTTTTCTAATTTTGTCCGTTTTGACAACCCTCATTTCCTCTAGATTTCTATTACTGTTGCCTCCCCTCGATCTTCCATTGTTTCTCGCTCTTCCTTTTCATAGGTTTAGGTCCCCGGTCCGCTGGCAACACTAGAAGGCAGGCAGGTTGACCCAAGAGATGGCAGGCCGCGCGGCGGCGGGGTTTGTTGACACGTCCGGTACTCTGTGATAAAGTAGTTCAGGTAGCCCTACGCTTTCGGGGGTTTTTGGTGTTCCCGAATTTGGGACTCGGGCTCCATTTTTGGAGGTGTAGTTGTGTCGTATTTGCAAAGAGTGAAGCAAGGGTTCGGGTCCATGACTGGATTCTTCACCGACAGCTGGTCGGAGCTCAAGAAGGTCAAGTGGCCGACCCGCAAAGAATTGACCAGTTATACGATCGTTGTACTTGTGACCGTCGTGTTCGCTACCATCTACTTTTGGGTCATCGACCTTGGGCTAACCGAATTGCTGCGCTTTTTCAAAGTATAAGGAAAACCAGGTGACGGATGATGGAGAAACGTTGGTACGTCGTACATACCTATTCCGGGTATGAAAACAAAGTAAAAGCCAATCTCGAGAAACGCGTCGAGTCCATGAACATGGCCGACAAGATCTTCCGCGTGCTTGTGCCGATGGAAGAAGAGATTGTGAACAAAGACGGCAAGCGCAAGAGCGTGATGCGCAAAGTGTATCCGGGCTATGTGCTAGTAGAGATGATTCAGACGGACGATTCCTGGTATGTGGTTCGCAATACGCCGGGGGTAACCGGCTTTGTCGGATCGACCGGTTCGGGCTCCAAGCCTACGCCGCTATTGCCGGAAGAGGTCGACAGCATTCTCAAGCATATGGGCATGGAAGAGCCGAAGCCGAAGATCGACTTTACTCTGAAGGAGACGGTGCGCGTCAAGGTCGGGCCATTCGCCAACTTTGTCGGCACGGTGGAAGACATCCTGATGGAGAAAGCGAAGCTGAAGGTGCACGTCAACATGTTCGGTAGGGAAACCCCGCTGGAGTTGGAATATACTCAGGTGGAAAAAATATAAAATCGATCGGTGCTTCTATCGGTCTGATTTCGTAAATGGTTTCTAGCGGCCTTACTCGGTGCAGAGTGGGGCTCGCGCAAGTGGGAGGGAAACATCCCGTTCTTACCACATTATGGGCAAGGAGGTGTGTCACATGGCTAAAAAGGTTATCAAAATGGTGAAGCTGCAAGTTCCGGCAGGCAAAGCGAATCCGGCTCCTCCGATCGGTCCAGCACTCGGTCAGGCAGGGGTCAACATTATGGCTTTCTGTAAGGAATTTAACGCGCGCACAGCCGATCAAGCCGGTCTGATCATTCCGGTTGTGATTACGGTGTTCGAGGATCGTTCGTTTACGTTCGAGACCAAGACTCCTCCGGCTGCTGTATTGCTTCGCGTCGCGGCTAACGTACCGAAAGGTTCCGGCGAACCGAACAAGAAGAAGGTTGCAACTGTGAAACGTTCCAAAGTTCGTGAAATCGCGGAGCAAAAAATGCCTGACCTGAACGCGGCGTCTGTAGAAGCTGCTATGCGGATGGTAGAAGGTACGGCTCGCTCGATGGGCATCGTCATCGAAGACTAATCGCAAGACCGCGGCCTCGCGTGCCGCACAGTGGGAGGATATTCCGCTAATACCACAAAGGAGGATGGAACATGGCAAAGCACGGAAAGAAATGGCAAGAAGTTGCGAAGCTGGTTAATCCAGAGTCCAGCTACGAGCCGGCTGAAGCGATGGAGCTTGTGAAGAAAATGGCTCCGGCTAAGTTTGATGAAACCGTGGAAGTCGCTGTTCGCCTGGGCGTAGACCCGCGCAAACAGGACCAAGCCGTACGCGGTGTGGTCGTGCTTCCGAACGGAACAGGGAAAAGCAAGCGAGTTCTCGTATTCGCCAAAGGCGACAAAGCCAAAGAAGCCGAAGCCGCTGGCGCGGACTTCGTAGGCGATGCAGACATGATCAACAAAATCCAACAAGGATGGTTTGATTTCGACGTCTGCGTAGCTACGCCGGATATGATGAGCGAAGTTGGTAAATTGGGTCGTCTGCTCGGGGGTAAAGGTCTTATGCCGAACCCGAAAGCCGGCACCGTCACGTTCGATGTTACGAAGGCCGTTCAAGAAATCAAAGCCGGTAAAATTGAATTCCGTCTGGACAAAGCCGGACAAATTCATGCTCCGATCGGCAAAGTTTCTTTCGACGCCGACAAGCTGGGCGAGAACTTCAAGGCGTTGGTCGATGCTCTGAACCGGGCGAAGCCAGCCGCTGCGAAAGGCGTCTACTTGCGCAACATCGCCGTATCTTCGACTATGGGTCCTAGCGTACGGGTGAACCTGCAATCCTTCCGTTAATCCGATTTTCCTGACATTGCACTTTGCATTTTTCGGGAATCCGTGATAAGCTGTTGAAGGTTAACAAACGAATATGCGAACCGTAGACAGTAGGTGCCGCTTGCGGCTTAATTTCCTACCGAGGTGTTGTGATACATGTAACGTAATCATGCCCCCGTCTGTCTATGGACGGGGGCTTTTTTCGTACAACTGCAGAACAACATCCAACCCTGGGTGATTCAAGTCTGGAAGCGACCAATCATATAGGAGGTGTGAACATGGCAAACGCGAAAGTACTGCAAGAGAAACAGCAAGCGGTTGAGGAAGTATCGGCGAAGCTGCGCGAGAACAGCTGCTCGATCGTAGCCGACTACCGCGGCCTGAACGTGGCGCAAGTGACCGATCTTCGGAAGAAGCTGCGCGAAGCGGGTGTCGAGTTCCAAGTAATCAAGAATACGATCGCTCGTCGCGCGACGGCTGCAGCTGATCTGAGCGCGTTGGATTCGGCACTGACCGGACCGACGGTTATCGCCTTCAGCAAAGACCCGGTAGCGGGTGCGAAGATTCTGACCGAATTCGCTAAGAAAAACGACAAGCTGCAAGTGAAAGCCGGCGTGGTAGAAGGTAAAGTCGTAGACTCCGCCCAAATCAAAGCCCTGGCCGAACTGCCTTCCCGCGAAGGCATGCTGTCGATGTTGCTCAGCGTGCTTCAAGCTCCGATCCGGAACTTCGCCCTTGCGGTTAAAGCCGTCGCCGAGAAGCAAGAAGGCGGCGCACAAGCGTAAGCAAGCCGGGTTTTCTTACAAGCAAGAATCATTCGATCGGCATAATGCCGAACCACTAATATACCTTAATGGAGGGTTATCAAATGAGCACAGCGCAAATTTTGGAAGCGATCAAAGGCATGACGATCTTGGAACTGAACGACCTCGTAAAAGCAATCGAAGAAGAGTTCGGCGTAACCGCAGCAGCTCCGGTAGCAGTAGTAGCCGGCGGCGGCGCAGCGGCTGAAGTGGAAGAGCAAACCGAATTCGACGTGATCCTGATGAACGCAGGCGCTTCGAAGATCAACGTCATCAAAGTCGTTCGCGAAATCACAGGCCTCGGCTTGAAAGAAGCAAAAGACCTGGTTGACGGCGCACCGAAGCCGATCAAAGAGCGCGTCTCCAAGGACGATGCAGCTGCAGTAAAAGCGAAGCTCGAAGAAGCAGGCGCAACGGTAGAAGTGAAGTAATCTCGATTGGCAAGCAATCGAGCCGATCTCGAATCAAATCCCCTTTTGAAGCGGTCGCTTCAAAGGGGGTTTGTTCATATACGGAGGGTGCGGCGTGGCGGATCATTATTACACGGAAAAACCTACGGCGGAAAGCGATCGGGGAGTAGTGGAAGCGAACCTGCGCGGGAAGGCTTTTACCTTCGTCACCGATGCGGGCGTGTTCTCGAAGCGGGGACTCGACTTCGGCAGCCGCCTCTTGATCGAGACGATGGCGATCGCGCCGGATGACCGGGTGCTGGATGTCGGCTGCGGCTACGGTCCGATCGGACTGACCGCCGCCTGGCTGGCCAAGCAGGGAGAGGCCGTCTTGGTCGACATCAATGAAAGGGCGATCGGGTTGGCGAAGGAGAATCGGCGACGCAACGGCATCGTCAATGCGGAAGTGCTGCAGAGCGACCGGCTGCTAGCCGTTCAGGACCGGAGCTTCACGAAGATCTTGACCAATCCGCCGATCCGGGCCGGCAAGCAAGTCGTGCACTCGATTTTCGAGCAGGCACATGAACGTCTAGTGGAAGGCGGCGAGCTGTGGGTCGTCATTCAAAAAAAGCAGGGGGCGCCTTCGGCTTGGACAAAGCTCGAGGAAATGTTCCGCGGCGTGGAACTGGTTGAGAAGGACAAAGGCTACTGGATCATTAAAGCAGTGAAATAAAGTGTCAAAGTCTATGAAAATATTTTGAAAACAATTTGACTACGATATCCTGGTGTGGTATCATTATAAAATGTCAGTATTAGGATGGGCGATGTGTCTTTACTTCGCTAAAATGTCAAGAACATTTTTTCTAACATGCCATGCATAAATTTTTGCCGAATGACGTATAATGTTTACATTTTGGGAAAATCTACATGGTATGAACTCTGGCAACTGCTACCATGCTTCCTTATGAAAAAGGTCTCACTGCAACGCCCTTACGGCGATCAACCGAGGCTTTTCTTCTTTTTGTTTCACGGATTTCCGAGTCAATGTGAGGGGTGAATGAAAGTTGGCGGGTCATAACGTTCAATACGGTCGGCGACAACGCCGGACTTATGCACGAATTAATGAGGTGCTGGAGGTCCCTAACCTGATTGAGATCCAGCAGAAATCGTATCAGTGGTTTCTGGATGAAGGATTGCGCGAGATGTTCCAGGATATCTCCCCGATCCAGGATTTCACGGGCAACTTGGTCCTGGAGTTCATCGATTACAGCTTGGGCGAACCGAAGTATTCGGTCGACGAGTCCAAAGAACGCGATGTAACGTATGCGGCCCCATTAAGAGTCAAAGTTCGTTTAATTAATAAAGAGACGGGCGAAGTGAAAGAGCAGGAAGTGTTTATGGGAGATTTCCCGCTCATGACCGAGACCGGTACCTTTATTATTAACGGTGCGGAACGGGTTATCGTCAGTCAGCTAGTTCGTTCCCCTAGCGTTTATTTTAGCACAAAAGTCGACAAAAACGGCAAGAAAAGTTACACGGCTACCGTGATTCCGAACCGCGGCGCCTGGCTCGAGCTGGAGACGGATGCGAAGGACATCATCTATGTCCGGATTGACCGCACCCGGAAGATCCCGGTTACGGTGCTGCTGCGTGCGCTGGGCTTCGGCACGGACGCCGAGATTATTGACTTGCTTGGCGATGACGAATATATTCGCAATACGCTAGATAAGGATAACACCGACTCTACGGAGAAGGCGCTGATCGAGATTTACGAGCGTCTGCGTCCGGGCGAGCCGCCTACGCTGGATAACGCCAAGAGCTTGCTCATCGCGCGGTTCTTCGATCCGAAGCGGTACGATCTAGCGAATGTTGGACGGTACAAGATTAATAAGAAGCTTCATATTAAGAACCGGTTATTCAACCAACGTCTGGCTGAGACGCTCGTGAACTTGACGACCGGCGAAATCCTGGCGGAAGCCGGGCAAATGCTCGATCGCCGTGTTCTCGATGAGCTGCTGCCGCACTTGGAGGAGGGCGTGGGCTACGCCGAGTATGGCGTTAGCAACGGCGTGCTGGACGCGGATCGCATTCCGCTTCAGACGGTCAAAGTATTCTCCCCGCTGGAAGACGGCAAGGTCGTGAAGCTGATCGCCAATAGGAATATCGATAAATCGGTCAAGAACATTACGCCGGCCGATATCATTTCGTCCATCAACTACTTCATTAACTTGCTGCACGGCATCGGCAGCACGGACGATATCGACCACTTGGGCAACCGGAGACTGCGTTCCGTCGGCGAGCTGCTGCAGAACCAGTTCCGGATCGGTCTGTCCCGGATGGAGCGCGTCGTGCGCGAGCGGATGTCGATTCAGGACGCCAACGTCATTACGCCGCAGGCGCTCATCAACATTCGTCCTGTTATCGCGTCCATCAAAGAGTTCTTCGGCAGCTCCCAGCTGTCGCAGTTCATGGACCAGACGAACCCGCTGGCGGAGCTGACGCACAAGCGTCGTCTGTCGGCCCTCGGTCCAGGCGGTCTGACTCGTGAGCGCGCGGGCTTCGAAGTCCGCGACGTGCATCACTCTCACTATGGCCGGATGTGCCCGATCGAGACGCCGGAAGGTCCGAACATCGGTCTCATCAACTCATTGTCCAGCTTCGCGCGGATCAATGAGTACGGTTTTATCGAAGCGCCGTATCGCTGGGTCGATCCGAAGACGGGCGTGGTTACCGATCAAATCGCCTACTTAACGGCGGATGAAGAGGATAACTACGTTATCGCTCAGGCGAACGCCAAGCTAGACGAAGCCGGCGCGTTGGCGGAAGAAGCGGTTATCGTCCGGTTCAAGGACGACAACTTGATCATGCCGCGCGAGCGCGTCGACTATATGGACGTCTCGCCGAAGCAAGTCGTGTCCGTGGCAACCGCGCTGATCCCGTTCCTCGAGAACGACGACTCCAACCGCGCGCTCATGGGCTCGAACATGCAGCGGCAAGCGGTACCGCTCCTCATTCCGAAGTCTCCGCTCGTCGGAACCGGCATGGAGCACAAGTCGGCGAAGGACTCCGGGGTCTGCATTGTGAGCAAGCACCACGGCGTAGTGGAGCGCGTCTCCGCGAACGAAGTGTGGGTGCGCCGCCAAGAGATGGTGGACGGCAAGATGGTCAAGGGCGACTTGATCAAGCACAAGCTGCACAAGTTCATGCGCTCGAACCAAGGCACGTGCATCAACCAACGGCCAATCGTGAAGTACGGCGAAGTGATCAAGCCCGGGGACATCCTGGCGGACGGTCCGTCGACCGAACAAGGCGAGCTGGCGTTGGGACGCAACGTCGTCGTAGCGTTCATGACCTGGGAAGGGTACAACTACGAGGATGCGATTCTCTTAAGCGAGAAGCTGGTCAAAGAGGACGTCTACACCTCGATTCATATTGAAGAATACGAGTCCGAAGCCCGCGATACGAAGCTGGGACCCGAAGAAATCACCCGCGACATCCCGAACGTCGGCGAGGACGCGCTCCGCAACCTCGACGAGCGCGGCATTATCCGCGTCGGTGCGGAGATCGGTGCAGGCGACATTCTCGTCGGGAAGGTTACGCCGAAGGGCGTGACCGAGCTGACCGCGGAAGAGCGACTGCTCCATGCCATCTTCGGGGAGAAGGCGCGCGAAGTGCGCGATACGTCGCTCCGCGTCCCTCACGGCACCGACGGGATCGTCGTTGACGTGAAGGTGTTCACCCGCGAGAACGGCGACGAGCTGCCTCCGGGCGTGAACCAGCTGGTGCGCGTCTACATCGCGCAAAAGCGGAAGATCTCCGAGGGCGACAAGATGGCCGGACGCCACGGGAACAAAGGGGTTATCGCCCGCATCCTGCCTGAGGAAGATATGCCGTTCCTGCCGAACGGTACTCCGGTCGAAGTCGTGCTTAATCCGCTTGGCGTTCCTTCCCGGATGAACATCGGCCAGGTACTGGAGGTTCACTTGGGCATGGCAGCCAAGCTGCTGGGTATCCACACCGCTACGCCGGTATTCGACGGCGCGAATGAGTATGACGTGTTCGACACGATGGAGGAAGCCGGCATGCAGCGGAACGGCAAGACCGTTCTGTACGACGGCCGTACCGGCGAACCGTTCGAGCGTGAAGTCACCGTCGGCGTCATGTACATGATCAAGCTGGCGCACATGGTCGACGACAAGATCCACGCCCGTTCGACCGGGCCGTACTCGCTCGTGACACAGCAGCCACTGGGCGGTAAAGCCCAATTCGGCGGCCAGCGCTTCGGGGAGATGGAAGTGTGGGCGCTCGAAGCTTATGGCGCGGCCTATACGCTCCAAGAAATTCTTACCGTCAAGTCCGACGACGTGGTCGGCCGCGTGAAGACGTACGAATCGATCGTCAAAGGCGAGAACGTGCCGGAGCCTGGCGTTCCGGAGTCGTTCAAGGTTTTGATCAAGGAGCTTCAGAGCTTGGGCATGGACGTGAAGATCCTGGCGGAAGACGAGCAAGAGATCGAAATGAAAGAACTGGATGACGAAGATGACGTCGCCGGCGACAAGTTGAATCTCAATCTAGAAGGCAGCGAGGTCGGAGTCGAGTAATCGACCCGGCCCGGCCTGTTCATTGGCACGATAGATTCCTACAGTACAACAGTACAATCTAGAGGAGGGTTGCTCCTTGTTGGACGTAAACAATTTCGAGTACATGAAGATTGGTCTCGCATCCCCGGACAAGATTCGTTCCTGGTCCCGCGGGGAAGTGAAGAAGCCGGAGACGATCAACTACCGTACCCTGAAGCCCGAGAAGGAAGGGCTGTTCTGCGAGAAAATTTTCGGTCCTACGAAAGACTGGGAATGTCATTGCGGCAAGTACAAGCGCGTTCGCTACAAAGGCGTCGTGTGCGATCGATGCGGCGTTGAGGTAACTCGCGCCAAAGTTCGCCGCGAGCGGATGGGCCATATCGAGCTGGCCGCGCCGGTATCGCATATTTGGTATTTCAAAGGCATCCCGAGCCGAATGGGCTTGGCGCTCGACATGTCTCCGAGATCGCTCGAGGAGATCATTTATTTCGCTTCCTATGTTGTGACGGATCCGGGCGACACGCCGCTGGAGAAGAAGCAACTGCTGTCCGAAAAGGAATACCGCAGCTACCGCGAGAAATACGGCTATGCATTCCAAGCCGGCATGGGTGCGGAAGCCGTGAAGAAGCTCCTGCAGGATATCGATATCGACAAAGAAGTTGAGATGCTGAAGGAAGAGCTCCGCACGGCCCAAGGCCAACGCCGCAACCGCGCGATCAAGCGTCTGGAAGTGATGGAAGCGTTCCGTCATTCCGGCAACGAACCGGAGTGGATGGTCCTGGACGTGCTGCCGGTCATCCCGCCGGAGCTGCGTCCGATGGTGCAGTTGGACGGCGGCCGGTTCGCCACGTCCGACCTGAACGACCTGTACCGCCGCGTCATCAACCGGAACAACCGGTTGAAGCGTCTGCTCGACCTGGGCGCGCCGGACATCATCGTACAAAACGAGAAGCGGATGCTCCAGGAAGCCGTCGACGCTCTGATCGACAACGGCCGCCGCGGCCGTCCGGTTACCGGCCCGGGCAACCGCCCGCTCAAATCCCTCAGCCATATGCTGAAAGGGAAGCAAGGCCGCTTCCGTCAAAACCTGCTCGGGAAGCGTGTAGACTACTCCGGCCGTTCCGTTATCGTCGTCGGGCCTAGCCTGAAGATGTACCAATGCGGATTGCCGAAGGAAATGGCGCTCGAATTGTTCAAGCCTTTCGTCATGAAAGAGCTTGTGAATAAAGGGCTCGCCCACAACATCAAGAGTGCGAAGCGCAAGGTTGAACGCGTCAGCCCGGAAGTGTGGGACGTGCTCGAGGAAGTCATCAAGGAGCATCCGGTTCTGTTGAACCGTGCCCCCACGCTTCACCGTCTCGGGATCCAGGCGTTCGAGCCGATCCTCGTGGAAGGCCGCGCGATCAAGCTGCATCCGCTCGTCTGTACGGCGTACAACGCCGACTTCGACGGCGACCAGATGGCCGTGCACGTGCCGCTGTCGGCGGAAGCCCAAGCCGAAGCCCGCATCCTGATGCTGGCATCGGGCAACATCCTGAACCCGAAGGACGGCAAGCCTGTCGTTACTCCTTCTCAGGACATGGTCCTCGGCAGCTTCTATTTGACGATGGAGAACATGGACGCGCCCGGTACCGGCATGCTGCTTCGCAATGTGCATGAAGCGATCTCGGCCTACCAACGCGGCCTGGCTTCCCTGCATGCGAAGGTCGCCATTCCGGCGCGCGCGCTGAACAAGACGAGCTTCACCGAGCAGCAGCAGCAGTCGCTGCTCGTGACGACGATCGGCAAAATCATTTTCAACGAGATTTTCCCGGAAGATTTCCCTTACATCAACGAAGCTACGAAGGCTAACTTGTTCCAGGGGATTTCGGACGAATATTTCATGTTCGAAAAAGGCGGCGACATCCAATCCTTCATCCGCAAAGCTCCGTCCCGGGGCGCGGTCGGCAAGGAGTACTTGGGCACCCTCATCGGGGAATGCTTCCGCCGTTACCATACGACCCGGACTTCGGTCATTCTCGACCTGATCAAGCAGAACGGCTTCACGTATTCGACGAAAGCCGGGATCACGGTCGCCGTGTCGGACGTTATCGTGCCGAAAGAGAAGGATACGATCCTCAAGGATTCCGAAGACAAGGTCAAGACCGTTACGCATCAGTTCCGTCGGGGTCTTATCACAGACGAAGAGCGGTATGACCGCGTCATCGGCATCTGGGGCAAGGCGAAGGACGAGATTACGGATATCCTGATGAAATCGCTCGACAAGTTCAATTCCATCAACATGATGGTCGAGTCGAAGGCGCGGGGTAACAAATCGCAAATCACCCAGCTTGGCGGGATGCGCGGCCTGATGGCCAACCCGTCCGGACGGATTATCGAGTTGCCGATCAAATCGAACTTCCGCGAAGGCTTGACCGTCTTGGAGTACTTCATCTCCACGCACGGCGCGCGGAAAGGTCTTGCCGATACCGCGCTTCGGACGGCGGACTCGGGTTACTTGACCCGTCGTCTCGTCGACGTAGCCCAAGATGTGATCGTACGCGAGGACGATTGCGGTACGGATAAAGGCTTTGTCGTCACAAAGATCCAAGATGGCAAGGAAGTTATCGAGGATCTGTACGACCGGATCGAAGGCCGCTATGCGTTCGAGACTGTTCGTCATCCGGTCACGGGCGAAGTGCTCGCGAGCCGCAACGAGCTGATCGAGTCGAGCAAGGCCGACGCGATCATCGCAGCGGGCGTAGAACGTCTGCAGATCCGTTCGGTTCTGAGCTGCCGCACGCGTCATGGCGTGTGCAAAAAGTGCTACGGCCGCAACCTGGCGACCGGTACCCACGTCGAGATCGGGGAAGCGGTCGGTATCATCGCCGCCCAATCCATCGGCGAGCCGGGGACCCAGCTGACGATGCGTACGTTCCATACCGGGGGCGTTGCGGGCGATGACATCACGCAAGGTTTGCCGCGGATTCAGGAGCTCTTCGAAGCCCGGAACCCGAAAGGCCAAGCGATCATCACCGAGCTCGAAGGCAAGATCAAGGAGATCCGCGAAGCGAAGGATCGCCGCGAGATCGAAGTCGAGGGCGAAGCCGAGTCCAAAGTGTACGCTGTTCCATACGGTTCGCGGATCCGCGTATCCGTCGGCCAGACGGTCGATGCGGGCGACGAGCTGACGGACGGTTCGATCGACCCGAAGGAAATGCTGCGCATCAAGGGCATCCGAGGCGTGCAGAACTACATCCTGCAGGAAGTTCAGCGCGTTTACCGGAACCAGGGCGTAGAAATCAACGACAAGCACATCGAGGTTATGATCCGGCAGATGCTGCGTAAGATCCGGATCGTCGACAGCGGCAATACGACATTGCTGCCAGGTTCGTTCGTGGACATCCACGAATACGAGGAAGCGAACAAGACCGCGCTGTTCTCGGGCAAAGAGCCTGCCGTGGCCAAGCCGGTGCTGCTCGGGATTACGAAGGCGTCCCTCGAGACCGATTCGTTCTTGTCGGCGGCTTCCTTCCAGGAGACGACCCGCGTATTGACCGACGCCGCGATCAAGGGCAAGGTCGATCAGTTGCTCGGTCTGAAGGAGAACGTCATTATCGGGAAGCTCATTCCGGCAGGTACGGGCATGTCGCGCTACCGCAACATTCGCCTCGTCGATCCGCTGGAGGAAGAAGCCGAAGAAGAAGCGGAACTCATGGAAACCGTCGCGGTGGAATAAGGCTTTCGCCTTTACCAAAAAAACAATATCTGCCTGACGTTCCTTTCTTGACACCGATTTTTCAAAATGCTACTATATCAAAGTGTGCCAAAACCTAGTTTTCACACCTGCGCTTTGGAGGTCATGCAAATGCCTTATGAAAAAGTGAAACAGGCTGCGAAAATCTCGATAGGCACGAAACAGACCACGAAGATGATAGAGCAAGGGCTCGTGGGCGAAGTGTTTGTGGCGAAAGATGCAGATCCAAGAATTACGATGAAAATCGTGAATCTTTGTAAAAAGATGGGCGTCCTAGTGACCTATGTCGATTCGATGAAGCTGCTTGGGAAAGCATGCGGCATTGAAGTCGGGGCTGCCGTGGCCGCTACTGTGAACGAATGAATGCAACTGTTTTTGTTGCGGGTCGATTCGGATTATTTCGGATGGACTCGCGACAAAAACATTTCGTTTGCCTAATTGCGAACCACCTGGATCTGTGGGCTTGAAATCTGGAGCCTGCACAGCATGATAAGATGAGGAAGGAGGTTGCGACATGCCAACAATTAACCAATTAGTACGCAAAGGCCGTGAGGCCAAAATCACGAAGTCCAAGTCGCCGGCTCTGCAAAGAGGGTTCAACGCCCTGAAGAGAGAGCAAACCGAATTGAGTGCGCCTCAAAAACGCGGTGTCTGCACGCGTGTAGGCACAATGACTCCGAAGAAGCCGAACTCGGCGCTTCGCAAATACGCTCGCGTGCGCTTGACGAACCGTGTTGAGGTTACGGCTTACATTCCGGGAATCGGGCACAACCTGCAAGAGCACAGCGTCGTATTGATCCGCGGCGGACGGGTAAAGGATTTGCCAGGGGTACGTTATCACATCGTACGCGGCGCGCTGGATACGTCCGGCGTCAACAACCGCAAACAAGCTCGTTCCAAGTATGGTACGAAGCGTCCGAAGGTCAAGAAATAAGCATGAGACTTCATTTATATCGAATGATTTCTATAAGAAAGGGGGATAACTATGCCTCGTAAAGGTCCAGTTACTAAGAGAGACGTTCTGCCGGATCCGATTTACAGCAGCAAATTGGTTACCCGACTCATTAACCGACTCATGATCGATGGAAAGCGCGGTGTTGCGCAAACCATTCTTTATGACGCGTTTAACCTGATTCAAAGCCGTACCGGCAAGGAACCAATGGAAGTGTTCGAAACCGCGATCAAGAACATCATGCCGGTGCTTGAAGTTAAAGCTCGTCGTGTGGGTGGCGCCAACTACCAAGTGCCGATCGAAGTGAAGCCGGAGCGCCGTACTTCGCTTGGTCTGCGCTGGTTGGTGAACTACTCCCGCTTGCGCGGAGAGAAGACGATGGAAGAGCGTCTGGCCGCCGAAATCATCGACGCCAGCAACAACACGGGTTCGTCGGTGAAGAAGCGCGAAGACACGCATAAGATGGCGGAAGCGAACAAAGCGTTCGCGCACTACCGTTGGTAGGACCGGCATCTACCCAGCGGTACTGGTGTACCGCACTACCGCTGGTAGTAGTAGCATGGGAAAGGCTGCTTGAACGTATTCATGCAAGTCTTTCCTCGATTAAAGACATGTGCCATCACAGGAAGGAGACGTTCCAATGCCAAGAGAGTTCTCCTTGAAGGACACGCGGAATATCGGGATCATGGCGCATATTGACGCTGGGAAAACGACGACGACGGAACGGATTCTGTTCTATACCGGCCGTACCCACAAAATCGGAGAGGTCCATGAAGGGGCCGCTACGATGGACTGGATGGAGCAGGAGCAAGAACGCGGAATCACCATCACGTCGGCTGCAACCACTTGCCAGTGGAAAGGCCACCGCATCAATATTATCGACACCCCGGGGCACGTTGACTTCACCGTTGAAGTTGAACGTTCCCTGCGCGTACTGGACGGAGCGGTTGGTGTATTCAGCGCGAAGGAAGGCGTTGAACCCCAATCCGAGACCGTATGGAGACAAGCGGACCGTTACCACGTTCCGCGGATCGCCTACGTGAACAAAATGGATATTATCGGCGCAGACTTTTTGGGCGTAATCGACCAAATGCGCGATCGTTTGGGAGCCAATGCGGTTGCCATTCAATTGCCGATCGGCGCCGAGAATGACTTCAAAGGAATTATCGACTTGATCGAGCGCAAAGCGTATATGTACAAGGACGACTTGGGCAAAGACATCGAGCAAGTGGACGTTCCTGCAGAATTCGGCGACAAGGTAGAAGAGCTCCGCAACGAGCTGGTCGAAAAGGTCGCTGAATTGGACGAAGAGTTGACCATGAAGTACCTGGAAGGCGAAGAAATTTCCATTCCGGAACTGAAGGCTGCACTTCGCAAAGGCGTAACGGAAGTGAAGATCTTCCCTGTTATCTGCGGATCTTCGTACCGGAACAAGGGTGTTCAGCTGATGCTGGATGCAGTCGTTGACTTTTTGCCGGCTCCGATCGACGTTCCGGACATCAAGGGTACCCTCGAAGACGGAACCGAGACCACTCGCAAATCGGCAGACAACGAGCCATTCGCAGCTCTTGCTTTCAAGATTGCTACCGACCCTTATGTGGGTAAGTTGACATTCTTCCGCGTGTATTCCGGCGTATTGAACTCCGGTTCTTATGTCTTGAATGCCACGAAGGGCAAGCGCGAGCGCATCGGCCGGATTCTGCAGATGCACGCGAACAGCCGCCAAGAGATCAGTGAAGTGTATGCCGGCGATATCGCCGCTGCCGTAGGTCTGAAGGACACCATCACGGGCGACACGCTCTGCGATGAGAAGCATGTAGTTATCCTGGAATCCATGAACTTCCCGGATCCGGTTATCTCCATTGCGGTTGAACCTAAGACGAAGGCCGACCAGGACAAGATGGGCGTAGCGCTCTCCAAGCTGGCTGAGGAAGATCCGACTTTCCGTTACTACACGGACGAAGAAACCGGTCAAACGATCATTCAAGGGATGGGCGAGCTCCATCTGGAGATCATCGTGGATCGGATGCTCCGCGAGTTCAAGGTAGAGACAAATGTAGGTAAACCTCAAGTTGCTTACCGCGAGACGTTCAAGGCTGCAGCGAAGGTTGAAGGCAAGTTCGTTCGCCAGTCCGGCGGACGCGGTCAATACGGCCACTGCTGGATCGAGTTCACGCCTCTGGAGCCGGGTACCGGCTTCCAGTTCGAGAACAAGGTTGTCGGCGGCGTAGTACCGAGAGAGTTTATCGCTCCGGTACAAGCCGGTATCGAAGAAGCCATGAAGAACGGCGTGCTCGCCGGATTCCCTCTGGTGGATATCAAAGCTACGATCTTCGACGGATCTTACCATGACGTCGACTCCAGCGAAATGGCGTTCAAAATTGCCGGTTCGATGGCCCTCAAGGCCGCGAAAGACAAGTGTAACCCAGTTCTGCTCGAGCCGATCATGAAAGTCGAAGTTACCGTACCGGAAGAATACATGGGCGACGTTATGGGCGACTTGAACTCCCGTCGCGGACGCATCGAGGGTATGGACGCACGCGCAGGCGCGCAAATCATCCGCTCGAAGGTGCCGCTCTCCGAGATGTTCGGGTACTCCACGACTCTCCGGTCGCGTACGCAAGGCCGCGGCGTGTATTCGATGGAAATCTCTCACTATGAAGAAGTGCCTAGAAGCATCGCAGAAGAAATCGCAGCTAAGAATAAAGGCGCATAATCAAATACACTTTCTTATTATAAGGAGGAATAGCAAGTCATGGGAAAAGCGAAATTTGAACGTAACAAACCCCACGTAAACATCGGTACAATCGGTCACGTCGACCATGGTAAAACAACCCTGACAGCTGCTATCACGACCGTTCTTTCCAAGAAGTACGGCGGCGCAGCCGTAGCATTCGACCAAATCGACAAGGCTCCGGAAGAGCGCGAGCGCGGGATCACGATCTCGACCGCACACGTTGAGTACGAAACCAACAACCGTCACTACGCACACGTTGACTGCCCTGGACACGCCGACTATGTTAAAAACATGATCACCGGCGCAGCGCAAATGGACGGCGCGATCCTGGTTGTATCCGCAGCGGACGGCCCAATGCCGCAAACGCGCGAGCACATCCTGCTCTCCCGCCAAGTAGGCGTTCCTTACATCGTCGTATTCTTGAACAAATGCGACATGGTGGAAGACGAAGAGCTCTTGGAACTGGTTGAAATGGAAGTACGCGACCTTCTGAGCGAGTATGAATTCCCTGGCGACGACACTCCGGTTATCCGTGGTTCCGCTCGTGAAGCTCTGCAAAACCCAGATGGCGAATGGGCTCAAAAGATCGTTGAACTGTTCGAGCAAGTCGACACGTTCATCCCGACTCCTGAGCGCGACACCGCTAAGCCATTCTTGATGCCAGTCGAAGACGTGTTCACGATCACCGGTCGTGGTACGGTTGCTACGGGCCGCGTAGAACGTGGTACGATTAAAGTATCTGAAGAAGTTGAAATCGTGGGTATCGCTGAAGAAACTCGCAAGAGCGTCGTTACGGGCGTAGAAATGTTCCGCAAATTGCTCGACTCCGCACAAGCGGGCGACAACATCGGCGCATTGCTCCGCGGCGTAGAGCGTAAAGACATCGAGCGCGGCCAAGTATTGGCTAAGCCGGGTTCCGTTAAGCCGCACACGAACTTCACCGCTCAAATCTACGTTCTGACCAAAGAAGAAGGTGGCCGTCACAAGCCTTTCTTCACAGGGTACCGTCCTCAGTTCTACTTCCGGACGACTGACGTTACTGGCGTCATCACGCTTCCAGAAGGTACTGAAATGGTTATGCCTGGCGACAACATCACGGTTACGGTTGAGCTGATCGCCCCGATCGCGATCGAAGAAGGTACTCGCTTCGCGATTCGCGAAGGCGGCCGTACGGTAGGCGCTGGCGCGGTAGCTTCGATTCAAAAATAAGTCCTTCTATAATAGAAGAAACGCAGAAGAGCCCTCGACTTGGTTCAAGTTGAGGGCTCTTTTTCTTAACATAGGCAGCAATGTAGAGAATTCCTGCATTTGCCTAGAAAATTTCTTGCTTTTGTTTTTCATTTTTTATATAATAGTGAGCGTTGGTCTGTGACTGTGCGATGATGTGAGAGGTTGCTGACACACCCGGCCCCTTTGCCATGAGGAACCGGTTGCTGTCAGGGGATTTTCACGGAGTATGTCCGATACTAAATTGGGCGATAGAAGGAGGGACTTATATGGCAAAGCAAAAGATTCGTATTCGCTTGAAAGCATACGATCACAGAGTTCTTGATCAATCCGCTGAGAAAATCGTGGAAACCGCTAAACGTTCCGGTGCAGGTGTATCCGGGCCGATTCCGTTGCCGACGGAAAAGCAGGTTATTACGATTCTGCGCGCGGTTCACAAGTACAAGGATTCCAGAGAACAGTTCGAAATGCGTACGCACAAGCGTCTGATCGACATCGTGAATCCTACACCGCAAACGGTCGATGCTTTGATGCGCCTCGATCTGCCATCCGGCGTAGATATCGAAATCAAGCTGTAATTCGCATTAGCCAGAAGTTATCCACACAAGAAACGTAAAGGGAACGAGGTGTCAACATGAAAGGTATCTTAGGGAAAAAACTGGGCATGACCCAAGTATTCGCCGCTGACGGATCGGCAGTACCGGTAACCGTGATCGAAGCAGGTCCTTGCGTGGTTCTTCAAAAGAAGGATCAGGCGAACGACGGCTACGAGTCCATCCAGATCGGCTTTGGCGATAAGAAAGAGCACAACGCAAACAAACCTGAGCTGGGCCATGCCAAGAAGGCAAGCACAGCGCCTAAGCGCTACATTAAAGAAATTCGCGGTGTCAATGTTGGCGAGTATGAAGTAGGCCAAGAGCTGAAAGCCGACATTTTCGCAGAGGGCGAATATGTTGACGTGACGGGCATTTCCAAAGGTAAAGGGTTCGCAGGCGCAATCAAGCGTTGGGGTCAATCCCGCGGTCCGATTACGCACGGTTCGAAATATCATCGCGGTGTAGGCTCCATGGCCGTTATCCGTACAGGTAACCGAGTACCGAAAGGCAAGCGCATGCCAGGCCATATGGGCAGCGACACGATCACGATTCAGAAGCTGCAAGTCGTGAAAGTAGACGCGGAGCGAAATGTCATTCTGGTCAAAGGTTCCATACCGGGCGCCAACAACAGCTACGTCACCGTGAAGTCTACTGTGAAGAAGTAAGAGATCAGAGAAAGGAGGAACAAACATGCCAAAAGTAGCACTGTATAACGTTAGCGGAGCGCAAGTGGGCGAAGTGGATCTGGCGGATTCCGTATTCGGGATCGAGCCGAACAAAACCGTTCTCCATGAAGCGGTTGTCAACCAGCAAGCTACGCAACGTCAAGGAACGCATAAAACGAAAGGCCGTTCGGAAGTTCGCGGCGGCGGTCGTAAGCCTTGGAAGCAAAAAGGAACCGGCCGTGCGCGTCAAGGCAGCATCCGTTCGCCGCAATGGAAAGGCGGCGGGATCGTCTTCGGACCGACTCCTCGCGATTATGGCTACAAGCTGCCTAGAAAGATTCGCCGTCTGGCGATCAAATCCGCTCTGTCGTCCAAAGTGGTCGAGAACAGCATCATCGTCTTGGATCAACTGAGCATGAACCAGCCGAAGACCAAGGAATTCGCAGCGATCTTGAACAACCTGAAGGTTGACCGCAAGGCGCTCGTAGTAGCGGCTTCTTACGATGATAATGTTGCCCTGTCCACTCGGAATATCCCGAACGTCAAGTTCTTGACGGCCGACGGAATCAACGTACTGGACGTACTTGTCTATGACAAGCTCATCATTACGAAGGACGCTGTGCAGAAAGTAGAGGAGGTGCTTGCACAATGAAAAATCCTCGCGATATAATCAAGCGCCCGATCATTACGGAACGTACGAGCGATCTGATGTCGAACAACACGTACGTGTTTGAAGTCGACAAGCGCGCGAACAAGACCGAAATCAAGCTGGCGATTCAAGACATTTTCAAAGTGAAAGTATCCAATGTGAACACGATGAACGTCCCTGCCAAGCCGAAGCGTTACGGTCGTTACAACGGATATACATCCGAGTGGAAAAAGGCGATTGTTCGTCTGACTGCAGACAGCAAGCCGCTCGAGTTTTTCGAATCGGTATAAATTCTTAAAGTAAGGAGGGACACGTTGTGCCAATCAAATCATTCAGACCTACGACGGCTTCGAGACGTCAAATGACGGTTTCCACGTTCGAAGAGATTACCACTTCGACACCGGAGAAATCGTTGCTCGCTCCTCTGAAAAACAAAGCAGGTCGTAACAACCAAGGTAAAATCACCGTTCGTCATCAAGGCGGCGGACACAAGCGCAAGTACCGGATTATCGACTTCAAGCGTAACAAAGACGGCATTCCGGGCCGCGTTGCTACAATCGAGTATGATCCGAACCGTACGGCGAACATCGCGCTCATCGTATATGCGGACGGCGAGAAGCGCTACATCTTGGCTCCGAAAGGACTCAAAGTGGGCGATCAAGTCAACTCCGGCCCTGACGCGGATATCAAGGTGGGCAATGCATTGCCGCTCGAGAACATCCCGGTTGGTACGGTTATCCACAACATTGAACTGAAGCCGGGCAAAGGCGGCCAAATGGTACGCGCAGCCGGTACGGAAGCTCAATTGCTGGGTAAGGAAGAAACTTACGTCTCCATTCGTCTGTCTTCGGGCGAAGTACGCCGTGTACTCAAAGTATGCCGCGCTACGATCGGTTCCGTAGGGAACGAAGACCACGAGCTGATCAATGTCGGTAAAGCCGGCCGCAGCCGCTGGTTGGGCAAGCGTCCTACCGTCCGCGGTGTCGTCATGAACCCGGTTGATCACCCGCACGGTGGTGGTGAAGGTCGCGCTCCGATCGGACGCAAATCGCCAATGTCTCCATGGGGTAAACCTACGCTTGGTTACAAAACCCGTAAGAAGAGCAAAGCTTCTGACCAATATATTATTCGTCGCCGCACGAAGTAATAACACGATCAGCAAGGTTGCATGAAAGGAGGACGGACGATGGGCCGCAGTTTGAAAAAAGGACCTTTTGTAGACGATCACTTGATGAAAAAAGTAGAGGCTCTGGGCACCGGCAAGAAAGTGGTAATCAAGACCTGGTCGCGCCGCTCTACGATTTTCCCGCAATTCGTTGGGCATACATTTGCTGTTTATGATGGCAAGAAGCATGTACCTGTATACGTAACGGAAGACATGGTTGGACATAAGCTCGGTGAGTTTGCTCCTACCCGTACGTACAAAGGACATACCGACGACGACAAGAAAACCGGTAAGCGATAAAAACACGTCGAGAGACATCTTATGCTTGAGAGGAGGGTGCTACCATGCAACAAGCGAAGGCACACGTGAGTCACGTTCGCATCTCGTCGCGTAAAGTCAAGCTCGTGATTGACTTGATCCGCGGCAAGAAGGTGGGCGATGCGGTTGCGATTCTGCGCAACACGCCGCGTTCCGCGTCTCCTGTAGTGGAGAAGCTGCTCAATTCCGCGATCGCCAATGCGGAACACAACTTTTCGCTCGATCCGAACAAGTTGGTTGTATCGGAAGTGTATGTCAACCAAGGACCTACGATGAAGAGATTCCAACCCCGTTCGCAAGGACGCGCGTTCAGCATATTCAAACGTACCAGCCACATCACACTAGTGGTATCTGAGAAATAAGGAGGGATAACGTGTGGGTCAAAAAGTAAATCCCGTCGGCCTGAGAATTGGAATCATCCGTGACTGGGAGTCCAAATGGTATGCGGACAAAGAGTTCGGTACCCTGCTGATGGAAGACGTCAAGATTCGTGAATACTTGAAGAAAAAGCTGAAGGATTCGGCTGTTTCCCACTTTGATATTGAGCGTGCAGCTAACCGTGTCAACGTCACGATTCACACCGCGAAGCCGGGTATGGTAATCGGCAAAGGCGGCGCTGAAGTAGAAGTGATTCGGAACCACATCGCGCAATTGTCGGGGAAGAAAGTCCACATCAACATCGCCGAGATCAAAAATCCGGAATTGAACGCTACCCTCGTGGCTGAGAGCATCGCGCAGCAGCTGGAGCGCCGCGTATCGTTCCGTCGTGCGATGAAGCAATCGATCCAACGTTCGATGCGTGCCGGCGCCAAAGGGATCAAGACGGGCGTGAGCGGTCGTCTGGGCGGCGCGGAAATCGCCCGTAGCGAGAGCTACAGCGAAGGAACAGTGCCTCTCCACACCCTGCGTGCGGACATCGACTACGGGACGGCAGAAGCGCACACGACTTATGGCCGGATCGGCGTGAAAGTTTGGATCTACCGTGGCGAAATTCTTCCGACAGCGAAGAAGAAGGCTGTACAGGAAGGAGGAAACTAATCATGTTGATGCCTAAACGCGTTAAACATCGGAAAGAACACCGCGGCACCATGGCGGGGAACACCAAGGGCGGTGCCGAAATCGCCTTCGGCGAATACGGATTGCAAGCGACTGAGCCGGCATGGGTGACGAACCGTCAGATCGAAGCGGCTCGTATCGCGATGACTCGCTACATCAAGCGGGGCGGTAAAGTTTGGATCAAAATTTTCCCTTCCAAGCCGGTTACGCAAAAACCTCTTGAGGTGCGGATGGGTAGCGGTAAAGGTAACGTCGAGAAGTGGGTAGCCGTTGTAAAACCGGGCAAGATCATGTTCGAATTGGCTGGGGTGAGCGAAGAAATCGCACGCGAAGCGATGCGTCTGGCCTCCCACAAGCTCCCGATCAAGACGAAATTTGTGAAACGAGAAGAAGTAGGTGGTGAAGCAAATGAAAGCAAGTGAATTTCGCAACTTAACCACTGCTGAGCTAGAGCACAAAATTTCCGGCTTCAAGGAAGAACTCTTCAACCTCCGTTTTCAACTGGCTACCGGGCAATTGGACAATCCGGTCCGGCTTCGGGAACTTCGCAAGGAAATCGCTCGCGCGAAGACGATCATTCGGGAAAGAGAACTCGGGATCAGCTAAAGAACCTAGAGAGGAGGGCACGCTATGGAACAGCGCAATGAACGTAAAGTTCAGGTCGGCAAAGTCGTCAGCGACAAAATGGAAAAGACCATTGTTGTAGCGGTAGAGACTTACAAGAAGCATGACCTGTACCACAAGCGCATCAAATACACGAAGAAATTCAAAGCTCATGACGAGAACAACGAAGCTCAAATCGGTGATGTCGTGAAGATCATGGAAACCCGCCCCATTTCCAAAGACAAGCGTTGGAGATTGGTCGAGGTTGTTGAAAAAGCGGTCATCATCTAACTGGGTCGGCACAATATCGAAAGGAGGGCACTTTAAATGATTCAACCATTTACAAGACTGCAATCGGCTGACAACTCCGGTGCGAAGCAACTGATGTGCATTCGCGTGCTTGGCGGTACGGGACGTCGCGTTGGCGCCATCGGCGACTTGATCATCTGCTCCGTGAAAGAAGCAACACCAGGAGGCGTTGTCAAGAAAGGCGATGTAGTCAAGGCGGTTATCGTTCGGACTAAGCGCTCGACTCGCCGGAAGGACGGTTCCTACATCCGTTTCGACGAGAATGCAGCGGTTATCGTGAAAGACGACAAGAGCCCGCGCGGCACGCGTATCTTCGGACCAGTGGCTCGCGAACTTCGCGACAAGGATTTCATGAAGATCGTCTCGCTCGCTCCAGAAGTAATCTAATCAACTTTCCGGTCGTTACCGGGTCCGCGAAAAGTGAGGTGTAACGAATGCCTAGAACGAAAAAACGACTTGAGTCGCATAACAATAAGCTTCATGTAAAGAAAGAAGATACCGTCATCGTGATTACGGGGAAGGACAAAGGGAAGAAGGGCCGCATCATCGCTGCTTACCCTCGTCAAAACCGTGTGTTGGTGGAAGGCGTGAACATGGTGAAGAAGCACCAAAAGCCTACCCAACAAAATCCGCAAGGCGGCATCCTGGATCAAGAAGCGCCGATTCACGTGTCCAACGTGATGCTGCTCGATCCTAAGAGCGGCAAACCGACTCGGATCGGTTACAAAGTGCTTGAGAACGGCAAGAAAGTGCGCGTCGCCAAAAAATCCGGCGAAGTGATCGATTAATTGACCCGAACGGAAAGGAGGTCCATGTAAGATGGCAGTAAGAATGAAAGATCGTTTCTTGAATGAAGTTACTCCTGCCTTGATGCAGAAGTTCAACTATACATCGGTTATGCAAGTGCCGAAAATCGAGAAAGTCGTAATCAACATGGGTGTAGGTGACGCGGTAGGCAACTCCAAGATCATCGACGCTGCGGTGCAAGACATGCAAATCATCGCTGGTCAAAAGCCGGTGGTCACTCGGGCGAAAAAGTCCATCGCAGGCTTCAAGCTTCGTGAGAACATGCCGATCGGGGTAAAAGTAACGCTGCGCGGCGAGCGCATGTACTACTTCCTGGATAAGCTGTTCAACATCGCGCTTCCTCGTGTCCGCGACTTCCGCGGCATCTCGAACAAAGCGTTCGACGGTCGCGGCAACTATACGCTTGGTCTGAAGGAGCAGCTCATCTTCCCTGAGATTGAGTATGATAAGGTGGACAAAGTCCGCGGGATGGATATCGTGATCGTAACTACGGCCAAATCGGATGAAGAATCCCGTGAGCTGCTGACGCAGCTGGGAATGCCATTCGTAAAATAATTGAAGCGTTTCGCAGAAACGCACTTCGTAAGCATACGCTAGGCGTCCCGCCTATCGAAACTAACGCTGAGGAAACCGGAGGTGTATCGTTCAGTGGCAAAAACTTCGATGATCGTCAAGCAACAGCGCCAACCGAAGTTCAAGGTTCAAGCCTATACTCGTTGTGAGCGCTGCGGTCGTCCGCATTCCGTGCTGCGCAAATTCAAGATTTGCAGAATTTGTTTCCGTGAACTGGCTTACAAAGGTCAGATTCCCGGCGTGAAGAAAGCAAGCTGGTAATAACCCTACTTCGGGAAGGAGGTTCGCTAAATGGTAATGTCAGATCCAATTGCAGACATGCTTACTCGCATCCGCAATGCCAATATCGTTCGTCACGAAACGGTGGAAGTGCCTGCTTCCAAGATCAAGAGAGAAATCGCTGAAATCTTGAAAAAAGAGGGCTTCATTCGTGACGCTGAATATGTTGACGACAGCAAGCAAGGGATTATCCGCATTTTCTTGAAATACGGACCCAACAACGAGCGCGTCATCACAGGACTCAAAAGAATCAGCAAGCCTGGTCTTCGCGTGTACACCAAGAGCCTGGAAGTGCCTAAGGTACTCGGGGGCCTGGGGATCGCGATCATCTCGACGTCGCAAGGCGTAATGAGTGACAAAGACGCTCGTCAAGCTAAATCCGGCGGAGAAGTCGTCTGCTACGTTTGGTAATATACAGTCCGTAAGAATGGAGGTGCAACAATGTCTCGTATTGGTCGTAAAACGATCGTAATCCCGAGCGGCGTAGATGTGAAGCTCGACAACACTAACATTACGGTAAAAGGACCGAAAGGTACTTTGTCCCGCGAATTGCATAAAGACATGAAAATTGTTGTGGAAGGTACGGAATTGAACGTTGAGCGTCCGTCCGACAACAAGCTTCATCGTTCTCTTCACGGTACGACCCGCAGCGTCATCAACAACATGGTGAACGGTGTAACGGTTGGATTCGCGAAGAACCTGGACCTGGTTGGCGTAGGTTACCGTGCGAACAAGTCCGGCGAAAAGCTGGTGTTGAACGTAGGGTACTCCCACCCGGTAGAATTCGTTCCGGAGAAAGGCATCGAATTCGAAGTGCCTACGAACACGAGGATCATCGTTAAAGGGATCGACAAAGAGCTGGTAGGCGCTACTGCCGCTAAGATCCGTGCCGTACGCGAGCCTGAGCCGTATAAGGGCAAAGGGATCAAGTACGAAAACGAGAAGATCCTTCGCAAAGAAGGTAAAGCCGGTAAGAAGAAATAATCCACTAAGAAACCGACTGCGTTTCTTGGCTTAGGGAAGGAGTGAACAACCGATGATTACTAAAGGCGATAAGAATAAAGCCCGTGTGAAGAGACACCTGCGTGTACGTAAAACCATCAAAGGGACGACTGAGCGTCCGCGGCTGAATGTTTTCCGTTCCTCCAAACACATGTATGCCCAACTCATTGACGACGTTAAAGGCATCACGCTCGTATCGGCTTCTACGCAAGACAAAGAGCTGAACGAAGTCGCAAACGGCGGCAACGTGGAAGCGGCATCGCAAGTAGGCGCCCTGATCGCGAAGCGTGCGAAGGAAGCCGGCGTCAGCAAAGTGGTATTCGACCGTGGCGGTTATCTGTATCATGGACGCATTCAAGCATTGGCGGATGCGGCTCGTGAAGGCGGACTTGAATTCTAAAAATTTCTCAATAAGGAGGTTAACGACTTGCGTGTAGATCCCAATACGTTAGAGCTGACGGAAAAGGTTGTCAACATCAACCGCGTAGCGAAAGTAGTAAAAGGTGGTCGTCGGTTTAGCTTCAGCGCGCTGGTAGTTGTCGGCGACGGCAATGGCTGGGTTGGAGCCGGAATCGGCAAAGCAGCCGAAGTACCGGATGCGATTCGCAAAGGTATTGAAGATGCTAAGAAAAATCTGATCCACGTGCCGATCGTAGGAACTACGATTCCTCACTTGGTCACCGGTCAATTCGGCGCAGGACGCGTGCTGCTGAAGCCGGCTTCCAAAGGTACGGGCGTAATCGCCGGCGGTCCGGTTCGCGCGGTTCTCGAGCTGGCAGGCGTAGGCGACATTCTGACGAAATCGCTTGGATCCTCCAACTCCATGAACATGGTGAACGCAACCCTGGAAGGATTGCAGCGTTTGAAAAAAGCGGAAGAAGTTGCGAAGCTTCGCGGCAAAACCGTTCAAGAGCTTTTAGGTTAGGAGGGGGATACGATGGCGAATCAATTGCAAGTTACCCTCAAGCGCAGTTTGATCGGACGTCCTGAAACCCAACGAGTGACGGTAAGAACGCTTGGCTTGCGCAAGCTGCATCAAACCGTCGTTCACAATGACAGCCCCGCTATCCGTGGGATGATCAATCAAGTGAGCCATCTCGTGGAAGTAAAAGAAGTTTAATCGATCGACTCGAACGGGTGTACCCGATAGACAGCTTAAGATTTACAAATCTTTTAAGGAGGTGCAACGATGAAGTTACATGAACTGGCTCCAGCCCCTGGTTCCAAGAAAGAGCGCAACCGCGTGGGTCGCGGGATCGGGAGCGGCAATGGCAAAACGTCCGGTCGCGGTCACAAAGGTCAAAATGCACGTTCCGGTGGCGGAGTGCGTCCTGGTTTCGAGGGCGGACAAAATCCCCTGTATCGTCGTTTGCCGAAGCGTGGCTTCACGAATCGCAATCGCGTTGAGTATGCATTGGTCAACCTGCAACAATTGAACCAATTCGCAGCAGGAACCGAAATCACTCCGGAATTCCTGATTGAGTCCGGACTTGTCAAAAATCCTAAAGACGGTATCAAGGTTTTAGGAACCGGCGATCTTACTGTACAACTGACAGTGAAGGCGAACAAGTTCTCTCAATCTGCGGTAGATAAGATTCAAGCTGCCGGCGGTAAATCCGAGGTGATTTAATGTTTAAAACATTGTCCAACATCATGAAAGTGAACGATCTGCGAAGAAGAATCCTTTTCACGTTAATGATTCTAATCGTTTACCGGATCGGCGCTTTTATCCCCGTGCCTAACATCGATAACGATATTTTGACCAGTATCGATCAAAGCAACAGCGGCGGGGTGTTCAACCTGTTGAACACCTTCTCGGGCGGCGCTTTGTTCAAATTCTCGATTTTTGCCATGGGGATCATGCCGTATATTACGTCCTCGATTATCGTACAGCTGTTGTCGATGGACGTGATTCCCAAGTTTACGATGTGGGCAAAGGAAGGCGAAGTTGGACGGAAGAAGCTGGCCCAAATCACTCGGTACGGAACGATCATTCTTGGTTTAGTCCAAGGCTTTGGCGTTGCTTTCGGTTTTAACCGGTTATACAGCATGCAGCTCGTGAAGGATCCCGGATTTACGACTTACGTGCTGATCGCGATCGTCTTGACCGCTGGAACCGCGTTTCTGATGTGGCTCGGGGAGCAGATCACGGAGCACGGCATCGGCAACGGGATCTCGGTCATTATCTTCGCGGGGATCGTAGCTGCCTTTCCTAACGGGATTAATCAAATCTACCTTCGTCTGTTCGCAGAAGGATCCGAGGGTGCCTTGTTCCTCAACATCCTGAAGGTCGTGCTGATTGTGCTGGCGATCGTCCTGATCGTGGTCGGAGTTATCTTCGTTCAGCAGGGCGTACGCAAAATTCCGGTGCAATATGCGAAGCGCGTAGTCGGTCGCAAAATGTATGGCGGCCAATCGACGCACATTCCGCTGAAAGTGAATGCGGCTGGTGTTATTCCCGTAATCTTCGCACTGTCGCTGCTCGTGTTCCCGCCCACCATTGCGCAATTCTGGCGCGGCAACGTCGTAGCGGACTGGATCATCAACAACTTGACCTACACCGCAGCTTTCGGCATGGTCCTGTATGTGCTGATGATTATCGGGTTCACGTACTTCTACACCTTTGTACAGATCAATCCGGTGCAGATGGCCGATCAGATGAAGAAGAACGGCGGATACATTCCGGGGATTCGTCCCGGGAAGATGACTTCCTCTTACTTGACGAGAGTCATGACCCGCATCACGCTTTCGGGCGCGATCTTCTTGGCGGCAATATCGATTCTGCCGGTGTTCTTCAGTAAAGCGGCCGGCTTGCCGCAAACCGTGACTATCGGGGGCACCTCGCTCTTGATCGTGATCGGGGTCGCGCTGGAGACAATGAAGCAGATCGAGAGCCAGCTGATCAAACGCCACTACAAAGGGTTCATTAATAAATAATCGGATAGCATGATGACAAGGTACTGATGGCTCGCGCTCCATCGCCGTCGGTTCCTCTCCTGCTGTTCGGTCCTTCATAATCGGGGGAGGGGGCGTACAAATGAATATTCTTTTCATGGGTCCTCCTGGGGCCGGTAAAGGCACGCAAGCTGAAAGGATCGTAGAACAGTTCGGCATCCCGCATATCTCGACAGGCGACGCGTTTCGCTTGGCGATGAGCCAAGGCACTCCGCTGGGTGTGCAAGCGAAGAGCTATGTTGACCAAGGTTTGCTGGTCCCGGATGAAATTACGAACGGCATTGTAAAGGAACGGTTGCAAGCGCCCGATTGCGGCAAAGGCTTTTTGCTCGACGGGTTCCCGCGCACGCTCTCCCAAGCGGAAGCGCTGGACGATATTCTGGCTTCGCTCGGCAAGCGCATCGATCATGTGATCAACCTCGTGGTGGATCGCGATCTGCTCCTCGGGCGACTGACGGGTCGTCGCATTTGCAAATCCTGCGGTGCTACTTATCATGTCATGTTCAATCCTCCGAAGGTCGAGAACGTCTGCGACAAGTGCTCCGGCGAATTGTACCAGCGTTCGGACGACAATGAAGAGAAGGTGGGCACTCGGCTCGACGAATATACGAACAAAACGGCGCCTCTGCTCGAGTATTACTCGAAGAAAGGGCTGCTGCGCGAAGTGAACGGCGAACAGGATATCGATGTGGTCACGTCCGACATCTCCCATTTATTGCGAGGGCAAGCGGAATGATCATTTGTAAGTCCGAGGCTGAACTGAACCTCATGCGAGAAGCCGGCCGCATCGTGGCCGATACGCACCGCCTGATGGCTCAAGCGGTAAAGCCCGGTATTACGACCCGGCAGCTCGATCGCATCGCGGAAGATTATATTCGCAGTCAGAAGGCCATCCCGTCTTTCAAAGGCTACAACGGTTTTCCTGGAAGCATCTGTACGTCAGTCAACGAAGAGCTGGTACATGGTATTCCCGGGGACAGAAAGCTGCAAGAGGGAGACATCATCAGCATCGATATCGGGGCCCAGTTCCAAGGATATCACGGCGATTCCGCCTGGACGTATCCGGTAGGCCAAGTGTCCGACACGGCCCGCCAGCTGTTGGAGGTCACGGAGCGATCGCTGTACGAGGGTCTCGCCCTGGCTAAGGCAGACATCCGGCTGTTTACGATCTCGCACGCCATTCAGCAGGTTGTCGAAGATCATGGGTTTTCCATCGTTCGCGAGTATGTCGGACATGGAATCGGTCAAAACTTGCATGAAGAACCGCAAATACCGAACTACGGGCTGCCCGATCGGGGACCTAGGCTGAAGCCGGGCATGGTGCTCGCGATTGAGCCGATGGTGAACGTAGGCGAACGGTATGTCAAAACGCTGCAGGACAATTGGACGGTAGTAACCGTGGACGGTTCGCTGTGCGCGCATTTCGAGCACACGATCGCCATAACGGCAAGCGGCTATGAAATTCTCACCCGAAGCGAGGGTAATGGACTATGACGATAGACGCCACCAAGCAACCGGCGCTCGGTCAAGTAGCCAAAGTGCTGCGTGGGCGGGAGCAGGATCAGTATGCGATCGTGGTACGCCTGGAAGATAGTCGATTCGTCTGGATTGCAGACGGAGATAAGCGCAAATTCGACCAACCCAAGAAAAAAAACATCCTTCACCTCGACCTGCTCAGCTACATTAGCAGCGAGGTTGCTGACAGCTTAAACGAAACCGGTCGTGTTACCAACGCAAAGCTTCGTTATGCACTGAATAAGTTTGTTGAACTTCAACAATCGGATGCGCAGCAGAAAGGAGAATGACGGTGGCAAAAGAAGATGTAATTGAAGTGGAAGGCACGGTGATTGAGCCGCTACCGAATGCCATGTTCAAGGTGGAACTCGAGAACGGGCACAAAGTATTGGCGCATGTCTCCGGTAAAATTCGGATGCACTTTATTCGGATCCTGCCAGGTGATAAAGTTACGGTAGAGCTGTCGCCTTATGATTTGACTCGAGGGCGGATCACCTACCGCTTTAAATAGCAGCTGTCAACTAGGCATTACGGGGCCCCCGAAAAGGATTCGGACCGAGCTCCGAAGACGTACCAACACTTTTTGGGGTGAATTAGGAGGTAATAACCATGAAGGTAAGACCGTCGGTCAAACCGATTTGTGAAAAATGCAAAGTCATTCGTCGCAAAGGCGCCGTAATGGTGATTTGCGAAAATCCGAAGCATAAACAAAAACAAGGATAAGGAGGTGCATTGATTCAATGGCTCGTATAGCTGGTGTAGACTTGCCTCGTGACAAACGTGTCGTTATCGCGCTCACGTACATCTATGGAATTGGGAACACTACTGCCCGCAACATTCTGGCTTCGACCGGAATCAGCGAATCCACTCGCGTGCGCGACCTGACGGAAGACGAAGTCAGCAAGCTGCGTGACGCAATTGACAAGAACGTCAAAGTGGAAGGCGATCTTCGTCGTGAAATCGCGCTGAACATCAAGCGTCTGGTGGAAATCGGCTGCTACCGCGGGATCCGCCATCGTCGCGGGTTGCCGGTACGCGGACAACGTACCAAGACCAATGCTCGTACCCGTAAAGGTCCTCGCCGTACCGTGGCGAACAAGAAAAAATAATAAGGGGGGATAACTCTCATGGCTAAACCGAAAAAAGCGGCAGTCCGGACGAAACGTCGTGACCGCAAAAATATTGATTCCGGAGTTGCTCATATCCGCTCTACGTTTAACAACACGATCGTAACGATCACTGACCCTCATGGCAATGCGATCTCTTGGGCAAGCTCCGGTAACCTGGGCTTCAAGGGCTCCCGCAAGAGCACCCCTTATGCGGCGCAAATGGCTGCGGAGTCGGCTGCGAAAGCGGCGATGGAGCATGGCATGAAGAGCGTGGAAGTTATGGTTAAAGGTCCTGGCGCAGGTCGCGAAGCGGCTATCCGTTCGCTCCAAGCGGCAGGTCTCGAAGTGAACTTGATCAAAGACGTCACTCCCATTCCTCACAATGGTTGCCGTCCGCCTAAACGTCGTCGTGTCTAATAGGATTAACGGGCAGGTATAGTATAAATATCCCAAACATGTGAATAATGAATGTGAACGATAGGCATACTATAACTTTTTGCGTTTTCAGTATCCAGAGGGAAACGACGTTTTTCAGGGAGGGTTAAGTTCATGATTGAAATCGAAAAGCCAAAAATTGAAACCGTACAGCTGAACGAAGACGGCACATATGGCAAGTTCATTATTGAGCCGCTGGAGCGAGGCTACGGTACAACGTTGGGCAACTCCTTGCGCCGCATCTTGCTCTCCTCACTGCCGGGTGCAGCGGTCAATTCCGTTCAAATCGACGGAGTGCTTCACGAGTTCTCGACGATCCCCGGTGTGATGGAAGATGTCACGGAAGTGATCATCAACCTGAAGGGGCTCTCATTAAAGATTCATTCCGACGAGGAAAAGGTGCTTGAGATCGATGCCGAAGGCGCTGGTAATATCACCGCAGGAGATATTCGCGCAGACAGTGATGTCGAGATTCTGAATCCGGACCTGCACATCGCTACGCTGGCAGCCGACGCAAGATTGCATATGCGCATTCATGCGAACCGCGGCCGCGGCTATGTACAAGCGGATAAGAACAAGAGGGATGATCAACCGATCGGCGTTATTCCGGTAGACTCCATCTACACTCCCATTACTCGCGTGAACTACAGCGTAGAGAATACCCGTGTCGGCCAAGTCACGAACTACGACAAACTAACCCTCGAAGTGTGGACCGATGGAAGCATTCGCCCTGAAGAAGCGGTCAGCCTGGGCGCCAAGATCTTGACGGAGCATCTGATGCTGTTCGTAGGATTGACGGACGAGGCGAAGGACGCCGAAATCATGGTGGAGAAAGAGGAAGATAAGAAAGAGAAAGTGCTCGAGATGACCATCGAAGAGCTCGATCTTTCGGTTCGTTCCTACAACTGCTTGAAACGGGCGGGCATCAATACAGTCCAAGAGCTGATCACGAAGACGGAAGAGGATATGATGAAGGTCCGGAACCTGGGCCGCAAATCCTTGGAAGAAGTGCAAGAGAAGCTCGAAGAGCTGGGCCTCGGCCTGCGTACGGAAGATTAATTACAGAAGGAGGGCTTGGAAATGGCTGCTTACCGAAAGTTAAATCGTGACTCCAGCTCGCGTAAAGCACTTTACCGTGACCTGGTAACCGATCTTTTCTTATATGAACGCATTCAAACGACTGAGACCAAAGCGAAAGAAGTCCGCGGCATCGCCGAGCGACTCATTACGTTAGCGAAACGCGGAGACTTGCACGCTCGCCGTCAAGCGGCCGCTTTTGTTCGCCGGGAGTCGATCACGGAAGATCAAGACGCGATCCAAAAGCTGTTCTCGGATCTGGCTACTCGCTACTCGGAGCGTCCGGGCGGATATACGCGCATCTTGAAGCTGGGACCCCGCCGTGGAGACTCAGCTCCTATGGTGTACTTGGAACTAGTAGATCGCGCCTAATACGCACGAAGGGGAAAGGGTGGACAGAATCCTAGGATTCTGCTGAAGCCCTTTTTTTATAGGAATATCCCCGGGGTCCCCGCAAAGTAACTGGATAAACTCCGGAGGCTCTCGTCACTTTGTGGGGTGTTTATGTTAGGGCCGATGCCGAACGGATGCCGTCTATTGAGGACGGCTATCGTTTGGTTTCGGGCGAACGTGGGAAGTACAAGAGACCGCAGCTAGGAATCGAGGCTTTTCATGAGAAACATACGTATGGTTGTCAGTTACGAAGGGACGCGCTACTACGGGTTTCAGATTCAGCCCGGAGGGAACACGATTCAGGACGAGATGGAAGCTGCCCTGAAGCTGTTGACCGGGGAGCAAATGGAAGTCATCTCCTCGGGGCGCACCGATGCGGGCGTACATGCCCGGCATCAAATCGTCAACGTGCGGACCGAGTCTCCGATCCCGATCGGGCGTTGGGCGATGGCGCTTAACTCGCGGCTGCCCGACGACATCGTCATCCTGCAAGCGGAGGAAGTCCCGCTCGACTTTCATGCCCGCCATTCCGCCAAGCGGAAAACATACCGATATACGATCAATTGCAACCGCCAACCCGATGTGTTCGCCCGTCGCCTGCAATTTCATCATCCGACGCCTTTGAACGTCAAGGAGATGAGGGCCGCGATGGAGTGCTTGCTCGGGGAGCATGATTTCACGTCGTTCTGCTCGATCCGGTCCACGAAGAAATCGCATGTCCGGACGCTTTATGAGGCTTATTTGGAGCACCGGGAGGAAGAGGGCCTCATTCATCTGGTTTTTACCGGCAACGGCTTTCTCCAGCACATGGTGCGCATCTTAGTCGGAACATTGATCCAGATCGGAGAAGGAAAGCGTAAGAGTGCCGACATGCAGCGGATTTTGCAAGGCCGGAAGCGGAGTTTAGCGGGTCCGACCGCCATGGCGCACGGGCTGATGTTATGGGAAGTGTACTACACAGAGGCCCACAAATAATCCTTGCTTCCGTTCTTGATTTCATGTAATATATAAGTTGGCTTTTCAAAGCTGGCACTCCCACTGCCCCGAGTTTTGAAGCGAGCCAACCCTAGCAACTTTAACAATGACTATGACAATGTAAGATGGATTTAATTATTAGGAGGATCATGCGAATGCGTACCACATATATGGCGAAACCTCAGCAAGTTGAGCGCAAATGGTACATCGTCGATGCAGCCGGTCAAACGCTTGGACGTCTGGCCAGCGAAGTTGCTTCGATCTTGCGCGGCAAGACCAAGCCGGAATTTACTCCTCATGTAGATACCGGAGATTTCGTAATTGTAATCAATGCAGACCAAGTCGTCCTGACCGGCAAGAAGCTGCAAAAGAAAATGTACTACCGTCACTCTCAATACCCAGGCGGCTTGAAGGTCACTTCCGCTCAAGAAATGCTCGCTAAGCGTCCGGACCGGATGATCGAGCTGGCGGTTTACGGAATGCTGCCGAAGAACCGTTTGGGCGACAAGCTGAAGACGAAGCTGAACGTGTATGCCGGTTCCGAACACCCGCATGCCGCACAACAACCGCAGGTCTGGGAACTTCGCGGATAATTTAGAGGAGGAACGACTTCATGGCACAAGTTCAATACTACGGAACCGGCCGTCGCAAGCATTCCGTTGCACGCGTTCGCCTCGTACCGGGCGAAGGCCGTATCGTAATCAACAACCGTAACCTGGATGAATACTTCGGGCTCGAAACTTTGAAATTGATCGTTAAGCAGCCGCTGAACCTGACCGAGACGCTCGGCAAATACGACATTCTCGTCATTGCGAACGGCGGCGGTACGACAGGACAAGCAGGCGCAATCCGCCACGGGATCTCCCGCGCCTTGCTGAAGGTGGATCCGGAATTCCGTCCGTCCTTGAAGAAAGCAGGCTTCCTCACTCGCGACCCGCGGATGAAGGAACGGAAGAAGTACGGCTTGAAAGCCGCTCGCCGTGCGCCTCAGTTCTCCAAGCGTTAATTTTATCGGCACAGACGCCCCCTTTTCGTCAGAACGACGAGAAGGGGGTTTTTTGTGCTTCGCAGGCACGCACCAAGGGAGACAGTCGCCCATACAATAGTGCGGGAAAGCAAGAAAATATAAGGAAGCAATTGACTTTCCATCAAAATGAATTATACTTGTTTTTATAACGCATAAATCATATCAACTAACTAGGAATTAAAATGGAGGGAAGCCATTATGAACTTGATTGAAAAAGAAGCTTTGATCCAGCGCGCAGCCGAGCAATTCGAGAATGAGTCGCCGGAAGCATTGATCGCCTGGGCCGTCGACACATTTCCGAACATTACGTTCGCCAGCAGCTTCGGGGCCGAAGACGTGGTGCTGATCGATATGCTGCACAAGACACGTCCCGGTACCGATATTTTCTACCTAGACACGAACTTGCATTTCAAGGAAACGTATGAGACTCGGGATCGTCTGGCGCAGCACTACAACCTGACTTTCATCCAAGTGCTTCCGAAGTTGACGGTAGAGGAGCAAGGCGCCCTGCACGGGGAAGAGCTCTGGAAGTCGAATCCGAACGCCTGCTGCAACATCCGCAAGGTCGAGCCGCTGACCGAGATTCTCGGCAAGTACGACGCCTGGATTACCGGGATTCGCCGGGACCAAGCTCCTACACGGGCCAATGCCAAAAAGGTCGAATACGATACGAAGTTCGGTCTCGTGAAGTTCAATCCGCTCGCGAGCTGGACGTCTGAGGATGTCTGGAACTATATCCGTCAGCACAACGTGATCTACAACCCGCTGCATGACAACTATTACCCCAGCATCGGTTGCGAGATGTGCACCCGTCAAGTTCTCCCGGGCGAAGACCCGAGAGCCGGACGTTGGTCGGGCAACGAGAAGACCGAATGCGGGCTGCATAAGTGAGGAGGCATATCCATGGCAGAGACGATTAAACCGCATGGCGGCGTATTGATCAATCGCTTGGCGACGGGAGAGGCACGGGAGGCCCTGCTGAAGCAAGCCGGCACGCTGCGTTCCCTTACGATCACCACTTGGACGTTGTCGGACTTGGATCTGATCGCGATCGGTGCGTTCTCCCCGTTGACCGGGTTTCTCGAGGAGAGCGATTATCGCTCCGTAGTGGACCGGATGCGGCTCGCAGACGGCACGGTCTGGAGCATCCCGATTACGCTCCCGATCGAAGAGGCGTTGGCGAACGAGCTGTCCGTCGGGGAGCAAGTAGCGCTCAAAGGCGAGGACGGGGTCACATACGCGATTCTCGACGTGCGCAGCATTTACCGGGTGAACCTGCAGGACGAAGCGGTGAAAGTGTTCAAGACGTCGGATCCGGAGCACCCGGGAGTGCAAAAGCTGCTGCAGCGCTCGCCCGTGTACATCGGCGGCCCCGTGCAAGTGCTGAATCGGCCGAAGCCGGACAAATTCCAGGATTACTACTTCGATCCCGCAGAGACGCGCAAGCGGTTCGTCCAGAACGGCTGGAAGACGGTCGTCGGGTTCCAGACCCGCAATCCGGTGCACCGGGCCCATGAATACATTCAGAAGACGGCCTTGGAGATCGTGGATGCGCTGTTCCTAAACCCGCTCGTCGGGGAGACGAAGTCGGACGATATCTCCGCGGATGTGCGAATGAAGAGCTACCTGGTGCTGCTCGACAATTATTACCCGAAACAGCGCGTCTTCCTGGGCGTCTTCCCGGCGGCTATGCGCTATGCAGGACCCAGAGAAGCGATCTTCCACGCGATGGTACGCAAAAACTACGGCTGCACCCATTTCATCGTAGGCCGCGATCATGCGGGCGTCGGAGACTACTACGGCACATACGAGGCACAGGAGATCTTCAAAAACTTCACCGCGGAAGAATTGGGCATCACGCCGCTTTTCTTCGAGCACAGCTTCTTCTGCACGAAGTGCGGCAACATGGCGACGACCAAGACGTGCCCGCATGACAAGAACCACCACTTGCATTTGTCGGGGACCAAGGTGCGCGGCCTGCTGCGTGACGGCGTGTGCCCGCCAGCGGAATTTACCCGCCCGGAAGTGGCGAAAGTGTTGATCGATGGCATGGCCGAGGGTGTCGTGCAAGGTAGTGTGAATCCATAATCGAACTGGACTAGTTAGAATATTTGTCCACCCTGTCCCATATAGATTGGAGTAACAGTCTAGGGAACTGGGGTGGATTTTGTCTTATGAAGCGACCGAGAAAACGTGTTGTATTCTGGGTGAACAATCATGGGATGCTGAAGCTGGGTATGATGGCCGTGCTCGTGGGCATGATGGTGTTCTTGTTCACCTACGAGCTTCCGGCCACGCGGACATGGACGTATTGGACCATGCCTTTGTCAGGGAAAGTGATCGCTTTGGATGCCGGCCATGGCGGGCCGGATGGGGGTGCGGTGAGCAAGGACGGCGTGATCGAAAAGCAAGTGACCTTATCGATCGCGTTGTACTTGCGCGACTACTTGCAGCAGTCCGGCGCCGTCGTCATCATGACCCGGGAAGACGATTCCGACTTGGCGGATACGGACACGAAGGGGTACAGCAAGCGTAAAACGCAGGACCTGCTCAACCGGGTCGAGCTCATCGAGAGACAGAAAGCGGATATGCTCGTAAGCATTCACCTGAACAGCATTCCATCGGCCAAATGGACCGGGGCCCAGACGTTCTACTCGACGACGAATGAAGAAAGCCGCAAGCTCGCAACATCCATCCAGGAGGAAATCAAGCGGAGCCTGAACAATACGGAACGGGTGCCCAAGCCCGATTCGACCGTGTATTTGTTAAAGGCATTAAAGATTCCGACGACGCTCGTAGAGGTCGGGTTCCTGTCCAACCCGCAGGAGGCCAAGCAGATGGCGACCGTGCAATACCAGAAGAAAGTGGCGGAATCGATCTACCGGGGCGTCCTGAAATATGCGAGCGAAGAGAAGAAGTAACCGATTTGGTCTCGGGGCAACGTATGCTATAATACATAGCAGATCGCAACTATTCCAATCTTACCGGGGGGCCCCATGATTTCCAAAGATCAAGTAGCGGACATCCTTAGTTTCCTGCAGGATCCTGAATACAAGCAATCGTTCGCGGAGCTGTCATTCATTCGCGACGTCATGGTGAAGGAGAACAGCGTCTCCGTTAGTCTCATCGCCACCCAGACCGACGAAGCCTATATGCAAAGCTTGAAGGACCGGGCGACTCAAGCGCTGCGGGAAGCCGGAGCCGGCGAAGTGCGCGTTCGCGTGAGGGCGATTACCGACTTCGAGCGAGCGGAGTTGGCCAAGCGGACCGGGGCTGGTGCAGGCACATCGGCCGCGCCGACGGCAGCGGCGCCCGCCGTTACGAATATACTCGCGCCGGAGTCCGGCGTCCAATTCATCGCGATCGCGAGCGGCAAGGGCGGCGTGGGCAAATCCACCGTCACGGTGAATTTGGCTGTAGCTCTCGCGCGCAGCGGGAAGAAGGTCGGCATCATCGACGCCGACATCTATGGGTTCAGCATCCCGGATATGCTCGGGATCGAGGAGCGCCCCGAAGTCGTCGACCAGCGCATCGTACCGGTGGAGCGTCATGGCGTGAAGGTCATCTCGATGGGCTTCTTCGTGGAAGACAATGCCCCGATCATCTGGCGCGGTCCGATGCTGGGCAAGATGCTGCGCAATTTCTTCAATGAAGTGGAGTGGGGGCAGCTCGACTACATGCTGCTGGATCTGCCGCCAGGCACGGGCGACGTGGCGCTGGACGTGCACCAGATGATCCCGCAGAGCAAGGAGATCATCGTGACGACCCCGCATGCGACGGCAGCTTTCGTCGCCGCTAGAGCCGGAGCCATGGCGGTGCATACGAACCATGAGATTCTGGGTGTCGTGGAGAATATGGCGTATTACGTCAATTCGAACGGCGAGAAGGATTACGTGTTCGGCCGTGGAGGCGGAGGGAAGCTCGCCGAGGAGCTGCATACGCAGCTGTTGGCCCAAATTCCTCTAGGCGCGCCGGACAATCATCCGTCGGAGCCGGATTATACGCCGTCGGTCTACAAGGCCGACACGGAGCAAGGCCGGATGTACTTGGAAGTCGCCGAAGCGGTCATTCGCAAGTTGGAGAAATAGAGCCTCGAAGGGCTGTGCATGAAAAGGACGATGTCGAATCCTCCCAGGGAACGACACCGTCCTTTTTTGCTTCGGATAACCTACTTGCCTCCGCCGCCGCCCCCCTCCTTGCCGCCTCCTTCGGACTGATCGCCGCCGCCACCGCCACCGCCGCCTTCCTTCTTCTTGGGCGGAACGGGATTCGCTTGCTCCTCGACGACCTTTTTCAGCAGCTCCAGCACTTGGGCCTTGAAAATAGGGTTTTGCATGTTCTCTTGCATAATCGCCAGAGTCTGCTGACGGTACGTCGTGCTCTTCATCACTTCCGTCACCAGCTTTTCGTACTCCGGATTTCTCATGACTTCGATCATCTGCTTTTGATACTCCGGATCCTTCATCAAATCCTTTTGCAGCTGCTTATTTTGCTTCTGAATGGCTTTGGCGAAGTCACCGGCGAACTTCGGTTCCGTCATGAGCTGACGAATGAGAACGTCGGTATCTTGGGCGGTCAAGATGTCCTTCACCGCGATCTGCACCTGCTGGCCGGTATCGGTATTCAACAGCTTCATTTGGCTGTTCTGCTCGCTGAGGGTGGCCTCCATGACGGCCTTTTTGCCTTCGTCCGTCTTCAGGATATCCAGCACCATGGACTTCGTTTCCTTGTAGCCGCCATTGCTCGGTTGCGTGCCACCGCTCGAGCCGGCTCCGCAGGAGGCGAGCAAAGGAAGAAGCAGAACGGGAACCCAGCGTATATGTTTGACTGGCATATGTTTAGGATGCTCCCTTCGATGAATTCGGCCCCTGTCAGAGTACGAAGGAGTTGCATGGCATGCACTTTGACGGGATCAATTTGTCATTAGTATCTGCTGAACGCTTGGGATTATGTTGGGGGATCATTGGCTTTTTGCTGGGCGGCTTGATACAATCGAGGATAGTGCGTAATGTAAGGATGAGTGCGGAGGGGAACGAAGTTGACGCTTAAAAAATGGGGATATTTGTTTTGGACCACTCTCGTGATTGGGACCGTAGTGGGGATGATCGCGGGGGCGATTATGAAAGCCATGGACACCGAGTTCGTATTCTTGGGCGTCTCGGTAGGGGCTTACGAATGGATTTTCATGCTCTTCGGGGCCAGTATGATCAGCGTGCTGAGTCAAATGGGATTTTTCGCTTACTTGACCTTGCGCTTCATCGCTCTCAGCCTGTTCCGGCGGAAAATGGTGTATTGGACCATCCTGCAGGTGCTTTTCGTCGGCATAGCCGTTATCGATCTGGCGTACTTTAGGTATAGCTCTTATGAAGGGACCGACCGGTCGTTTTTGGGTTTTACCGTCTTGCCGGCCATTATTCTGCTGATCTCGCTGGCGGTATCGTATTGGAAGCTACAGCAGACGAACCGCTCCGCCTTCGTGCCGACCTTGTTCTTCATGAGCGTAGTCACCATCATCGAGGCCGTCCCGGCGTTCAATCTGGATGAGACGGGCTATGCGTATGTCATCTTTATGATTGTTCCGCTGCTCGCCTGCAATGCGTGGCAAATTATGCAGCTTCATAAGATTCTGCAAAAATAAAAACCCCGCCAAGGGTTGCTTCGCGGGGGTGTAGCTAGTTTTCTTGAAGGGCCGTCATTTAGGCAGCGACGTTTGCTTTTCGGCTTCCTTTTGGCTCACGTCGGTTTGTTGGATCAGCTGGCTCACCGTTACGAATTCATAGCCTTTGCTCTTCAGCTGATCGAGAATCGTCGGCAACGCTTCATGCGTCTGCTTGACCGAATCGCTGGCGTGGAAGAGGACGATGTCGCCTGGGTGTACTTTCGTCAACACGCGGTTGATGATGTTGTCGGTGCCTTTATTCATCCAATCGAGGGAGTCGGTATCCCATTGAATGACCTTGTAGTTCATCTCATTCGCGATGCGCAATACGCGCTTGTCGAAGTCGCCGTTCGGCAGCCGGATCAGGTTAGGGGATTTCCCTGTTAACCCGGTTAAGATTTCATGCGCCGTTTCGATTTGCTTGCGGATTTCCTCGTCGCTCAGGCCGCTGTAATTCACGTGCTTGTGCCCGTGACTGCCCACCTCGTAACCGGCTTCCACGATCTTTTTCACGATGTCTTGGTGAGTCTGGCTCCAGGGAGAAGAGAGGAAGAAGGTGGCGTTCTTAACCCCTTTTTCTTGCAGGATTTGAAGTATCGGCTCCGCGCGCTTGTCGCCCCAGCTGATGTCGAAGGTGAGTGCGACGACCTTCTTTTCCGTTTCCACGCTATAGATCGCGGAAGGGTCGCCTTGCGAGAACACTGTAATGTTCCCTTTCTCGGAGTACAGAATGCCCGCCGTGAATAAGACGGCAATGCACATAATGAAGACTTGCTTGATTTTCCTGCCGTTCAGGACATAAAAGAAGTTCACGGTAAGAAGGCCTCCTTCACGCTATGGTGCGTCGATCGGGTTCATCGCGCAACAGCTTGTTTATCCATTTACCGAATTTATATGCTCGTACTACTGGCTTCATGCTTGGAAATTGGGACAAAGGGAGGCATGTTCTGGCATGTTTAGCTTTCGGCAGTTGTTCCGTTATATTGCGTCCGGCCCGAAGTATTTGAATGCTGCGGTTCTGGTGTTCGCGGCTGGTATTGTGATGGGGTATGCCTTTTCCGACCGGTTCGACGCCTTCCTGAATAGTCAGTTGGAAGGTTTCCGGCAGCTGAAAGGATTCATCGACAATCAGCCTCATACGCAGTGGTTTCTGTTCGGCATCGTCTTTTTGAACAATGCGATCAAAAGTGTTCTGATCGTATTCGCCGGCGCCTTGCTGGCGTTCATTCCGATCTTCTTCTTGGTGGGCAACGGGTTGGTGATCGGTTACTTGGCCGCTCTACAAGTGAAGGCCGGCCAGTTGGCCTTGCTGCTCAAGGGGATTTTGCCGCATGGGATTATCGAGATCCCGGCCATTTTGCTCGCTTCCGCCTTCGGCATTCGGTTGGGGACGATTGTGCTCAAGGGGCTTGTAACCATGATCAGCTCACCGGGACGCGGGTTGTTCCGCGAGGAAGTGAGGCAATTCCTTAGAGTCACACCGGCGCTGATCGTGCTTCTGGTGGTCAGCCTGCTGGTTGCCGCCGTGATCGAGAGTACCGTTACGCCTTGGTTGATGGAGCTTTAGAAAAATTGTCGAGCATCCGATTCATAAAATTCCCATTTTCTGTGCATAACAGTAAAGCGGCAGAACCTGGCTCTATTATTCTGACTGCCGGCTAAGGGGGCTTGAACGCCGGATGCTCGGTTTTTTGTTCAATCAAAGGGAATGCAAGGAACTCGATTATATGCTGCGCAAAGAGCTGGATGAGATGCTGTATGACTTGAAGGACACGCGGATCGAGGCGCAAGTGAAGGAAGCGATCGAGTCGAGGTACAAGGTGATTTTCCGGATGTACGCCCGTCTGGCATCGCCCAAGGAATTGTCTCGTTACGTGCGCGGACGAGGCGATCGGGGATACCGGAATAATTAATGCGAGAAATTGCGAAAGAAGGCTTGACTTTCTTCGCGGGGGTATGATAAATTAGTCTTCGCCACAAAAAAGCTTGTCCAACAGCGAGCAGTTGGGAATAATTAAATGCTTGCGTCGAGGGTAGCGAATGTGGTATATTCATAAAGTCGCTGTTCGGACGGCTCTGCTGCCGACGACGACGGGATTGTTCCTTGAAAACTGAACAACGAGCGTGCAAGTATAGCGAACTTCGGTTCGCAAA
>NZ_JBJGED010000042.1:0-63312 GCF_045062745.1 Paenibacillus sp. HJGM_3 | reverse complement strand
TCCCCCATCGCTCCATGGTTTGGTTAGGAATTATTAACCAATATTATGGAGTTTGAAAAGGGAACCTAAGTAGTAACGGTCGACTTTACAATTAACATAAGTTTGCCTTACTAACTGAGCGGATACCGGAAAACAGGGCGGATTTAGTTAGTCTAGGTTTACAAGTTGTAAACTTTGCCTTACTAATCGGCCGGATCCCCACAATCAGCGCCCAACTAGTTAGACCAGGTTTACAAGATGTAAACTTCGCCTTACTAACCGGCCGGATCCCCGCAATCAGCGCCCAACTAGTTAGTCCAGGTTTACAAGATGTAAACTTTGCCTTACTAACCGGCCAGATCCCCGCAAACCGCGCCCAACTAGTTAGTCCAGGTTTACAAGTTGTAAACTTTGCCTTACTAACCGGCCAGATCCCCGCAAACCGCGCCCAACTAGTTAGTCCAGGTTTACGAGTTGTAAACCTTGCCTTTCTAATCCAATTAGCCTCACGTTTACAAATTGTTAACTCCGCCTTACAAGCGGCCCGGTTCCCGCCAACAAAGCCCATGGTTCGACCGAATCACACGATTTGCGCACCGCTCCCAGGGTCAAGCATGGAACATTTGCCCCTCCTCCCGCATACATTTGTAAAACCACAGGTTGTCATACGACGGATGGAGGAATGCACATGTCGAATCAACTGGCCCTGCAACTGCTCGCCAAACGCGGCGTCACTCTCAATGATATTGCGGAGATCGTCCTGACGCTGCAGCTGCCGTACAACGACACGTTAACGAAGGAAGAATGTGCGGAAAGCGTCTTAGCGGTTTTGAGCAAGCGGGAGGTCCAGTTCACGCTGTACACGGGCATCGCGCTGGACGAGATGGCGGAGCGCAAGCAGCTGCCCCAACCGCTGCAAACGATTATGGAACACGACGAGCCGTTGTTCGGCGTCGACGAGACGCTTGCCCTGGGCATCGTGCACGTCTACGGCATGATCGGGCTGACGAGCTTCGGCTATTTGGACAAGAAGAAGATGGGCATTATCCGCGACCTGAACAATCACGGCTCGCAGATTCACGTTTTTTTGGACGACCTGGTGGCGGGACTCGCGGCCGCCGCGTCGGCGCGTATCGCGCATCAGAATAAGAAGGTGATCGATTACTCGGACGGCAGCACCAATTGACGGGTCACACATGGTACACGGGCAGCCTCCCGGCATGTCCTCAGTCCGCTTTGTTGCGAAACCGCATACTGATGCCCCCCGCAGAGCAATAGGACTCGATTCCAGAGGCAACCTTCACTTTGCGGGGATTAGGCAGATATGTTATCATTATGGCAATGTACCGGCTTGAGTGGCGTGTCAGGGAGGTTTTTATAATAGCCATGTGGACCGTTATTTATATTGCTCCTACTGCCAAGATCGCAGAGCGTATCAAGCATAAGCTGACGGAGGAAGGATTCCTGGTGCAATTGCGTCCGATCAGCCTGTCGAAGAATCAGTTCGAGATTTTGGTCCCTGAAGGCGAGCTGGAGGAAGTTCAAGAAGTGTTGAACGGCATATTACACGGATGATTCACGGTTCGGCCGCGCAGTCTGATAACGGATTGGTGAGGTGTAGCAGTTGTTAAAAGATATTTTTCAGAAGAAGCGGAAGTACGCAACCATTCCCTCGGAAAAAACGAAGCGCGAGATTCCCGAAGGCATTATGAGCAAATGCCCGAAGTGCAGCAAGATCCAGTACAGCAAAGAGCTGGAGAAAAACCTGAAGGTGTGCACGGAATGCGGCTATCATCATCACTTGAGCGTGATGGAACGGATCGAATATACATTGGATGACGGACGAATTTTTGAATACGACCCCGATATGGTGTCCGAAGACCCGCTCGAATTCGAGGGATACAAGGAAAAGCTCGCCCGCTCGATGGAGGCAACCGGGCTTCGAGACGGCGTCGTGACGGGGGAAGGGACGATTGGCGGCTTTCCGGTGGTGATTGCCGTCATTACATTTGACTTCTTCCAGGGCACGCTAGGATCGGTTGTAGGGGAAAAGATTACGAGAGCTATAGAAGCGGCGATGAAGAAAGGCTACCCGCTCTTGATCTTCTCGACGTCGGGCGGCGCTAGAATGCAGGAGAGCATTCTCAGCTTGATGCAGATGGCGAAGACGAGCGCGGCTATTTCGCGTTTTCACGAAAACGGAGGGCTGTACATCTCCATCATTACGGACCCGACGTACGGCGGAGTCACGGCCAGCTTCGCGATGCTCGGGGACATTATCATCGCCGAGCCCGGAGCTCGATTCGGTTTCGCCGGACGGATGGTCGTGGAGCAGACGATCCGGCAGAAGCTGCCGGAATATTTCCAGACGGCGGAATTCAATCTCGAGCATGGACAATTGGACAAGGTGGTGCATCGCAAGGAAATGCGGGCGACCCTGACCAAGCTGCTCGAGTTGCATACGGTAGGGACGAAGGGAGCAAGCGTACATGGCTGAGATGCCGTTCGAACGACCCCTGGCGGAGCTGAAGGCCAAGATCGAGGAGCTTCGCCGGTTCGGCGTGGAGAAGCAGATTGATTTCTCGGACGAGATTGCCAAGCTCGAAGAGCGGCTCGCATCGCTGGAGGATGAGATGTACGGGAATATGTCCGCTTCGCAGAAGCTGCAGATTGCCCGCCATCCGATGCGGCCCAAAACGTTGGATTACATTCAGAGCGTCTTTACGGACTTTATCGAGTTCCACGGAGACCGCCTGTTCGGCGACGATCTGGCGATCGTCGGCGGCATCGCCAAGCTGAACGGCATCCCGGTGACGGTCATCGGCCATCAGAAAGGCGTCGACACGAAGGACAACATCGCCCGCAATTTCGGCAGTCCGAATCCGGAAGGCTTCCGCAAGGCGCTGCGCCTCATGCAGCAGGCGAACAAGTTCAAGCGGCCGATCATAACATTCCTCGATACGAAGGGCGCGCACCCCGGGAAGGAAGCGGAGGAACGCGGACCCGGCGAAGCGATTGCCCGCAACTTGATGGAGATGGCCGGCTTCGGCGTGCCGATCGTGACCGTCGTCATCGGCGAGGGCGGCAGCGGCGGCGCGCTCGGCCTTGGCATCGGCAACCGGGTGCTCATGATGGAGAACTCCGTCTATTCCGTCATCAGTCCGGAAGGCGCCGCCACGATTCTGTTCAAGGACGCGACGTTGTCGCTCAAGGCGGCCGAGGCAATGCGCATTACGGCCGACGACCTGCTGGAGCTGGACGTGATCGATGAGATCGTGAAGGAGCCGAAGGGCGGCGCCCACCGCGATCCGGAGTCGCAGAGCGTCCTCATGAAGGAAGCGATCTGGCGCCATCTGGAAGCGCTGCTCCCGATGACGGCGCAGCAGCTGCGGGACGACCGGTATCAGAAGTTCAGAAAAATGGGCCGCGTCGCGTACCTGCAAGAGCTCGTAGAGCAGCATTAAGCGAGCGAGTCGCGTTTACAAAAGAGACAACCCCGGAAGGGTTCAAAGAGGATAGATTTCCGGGCCCCCACGAAGGCACTTCGTGGGGGTAGTCATGTGAGGTCCCCGCGAAGAATTAGTCGTCACCGTAGAAACATCGCAACGCTTTGTGGGGAATTTATACTGTGGGAGGATATTAGAACAATGCGCAAAACGAAGATCGTATGTACCATCGGGCCGTCCAGCGAATCGCTGCCTATGCTAAAGCAACTGATTACCGCGGGCATGAATGTGGCACGGCTCAATTTTTCGCACGGCGATTTCGAGGAGCACGGCAACCGGATCCGCAACATCCGCCAAGCGTGCCAGGAGCTGAACCGCACGGTGGCGATCCTGCTCGACACCAAGGGGCCGGAGATTCGCACGGGCAAGCTGCAGGCGGACTCGTACGAGCTCGTGCAGGACGAGCTGCTCACGCTCACGACCGAGGAGATTGTCGGAGACAACCGCCGTATCTCGGTGACATACAAGGAATTGCCGAAGGACGTCCGCGTCGGCTCGACGATTCTGATCGACGACGGCTTGATCGGCTTGACGGTCGTGGGCATCCACGCCAGCGAGATCGAATGCCGCATCGTGAACGGCGGCACGATCAAGAGCAAGAAGGGCGTGAACGTCCCGGGCGTCAGCATTTCACTCCCCGGCATTACCGAGAAGGACGCGAACGACATCATCTTCGGCATCGAGCAGGGCGTGGACTTCATCGCCGCTTCGTTCGTCCGCAAGGCTAGCGACGTGCTCGAGATTCGACAGCTGCTGGAGCGATACAACGCGCCACACATCCAGATCATCTCCAAGATCGAGAACGAGGAAGGCGTGAACAACCTCGACGAGATTCTTGAGGTGTCCGATGGCCTGATGGTTGCGCGGGGCGACCTCGGGGTCGAGATTCCGGCCGAGGAAGTGCCGCTCGTGCAGAAGAACATGATCCGCAAGGGCAACTACGTCGGCAAGCCGGTCATCACCGCCACGCAGATGCTCGATTCGATGCAGCGCAACCCTCGCCCTACGCGCGCGGAGGCGAGCGACGTCGCGAACGCCATCTTCGACGGCACGAGCGCGATCATGCTGTCCGGCGAAACGGCGGCCGGGAAGTACCCGATCGAGTCGGTACTGACGATGTCGCGTATCGCCGAACGGGCCGAGCAGGCGCTCGAATACCGGGAAATGTTCATGAAGCAGAGCTCCGCCCAGCAGCGCACGATCACCGAGGCGATCAGCCAGTCGGTGGCGAATTCGGCGCTCGATCTCGATGCCAAAGCGATCATTACGCCGACCGAGAGCGGCTATACCGCTCGGATGGTGTCCAAATACCGGCCGAAGTCGCCGATCCTGGCGGTTACGCCGAACGAGCAAGTGATGCGCCGCTTGTGCCTGATCTGGGGCGTAATCCCGATCAAAGGCGAAGAAGCGCGCAACACCGACGAAATGTTCCAGCTGGCCGTCGACCATTCGATGAAAGCCGGTTTGATCCGGTTGGGCGATCTCGTCATCATCACGGCGGGTGTGCCGGTCGGCCGCTCAGGCTCGACGAACTTGATGAAGGTGCACCACGTCGGCGAGCTTATCGCCAAGGGACAAGGCATCGGCAGCCAGTCCGCGACCGGCAAAGTCGTCGTGGCGCGCACCGCGGATGAGGCAAACGCGAAGATGACGCCAGGTGCCATTCTCGTCACGACGATGACCGACAAGGAATACATGCCGGCCTTCGAGCAGGCGTCTGCGGTCATCACCGAGCTCGGCGGCATTACGTCGCATGCGGCGGTCGTGGGCTTGAGCCTCGGTATCCCCGTCATCGTAGGGGTGAACGATGCGTTCAACATCATGCATGACGGCATGGAAGTAACCGTGTATTCCGAGATCGGCGTCATTTACACCGGACAAGCCAAGGTGCTGTAATCCCTGTACCTCCCCGCGTTTTCCTTCACAGGAAAGCGCGGGTTTTGTTTTTTATTGGACTGTTGGGTAACACGACTATTCCGTCTTATTCCGGCCATTAGTCCGGTTCCGCACCAGTAACACGACATTTCCGTCTTATTCCCGCGATCCGCCTCGGTTCAGTGCCAGTAACACGACATTTCCTCCTTATTCCCGCCGTCCGCCTCGGTTCAGTGCCAGTAACACGATATTTCCGTCTTATTCCGCCGTCCGCCTAGGTTCAGTGCCAGTAACACGATATTTCCGTTTTATTCCCGCGATCCGCCTCGGTTCAGTGCCAGTAACACGATTTTTCCGTCCTATTCTCGCCACGCGCCCGGTTCTGAACCAGTAACACGATTTTTCCGTTTTATTCCCACCATGTGCCCGGTTTCGAACCAGTTATACGACATTTCCGTCTTTTCCCGCCCTCTTACGGCTTAACGGATCGCCACGACCGAGGACCTCTGAAGGGATCTGTTAGCCAAAGTTTATAAATAAGCAGGGTAGGTAAACAATTTTTGTGCGAAGTATCGGTTTATCCGGTCAATTGTAAGGCAATCTATTGCTAATAGTAAGGCAGCCTTTACAATTAACAAAAGTTTGCCTTACTATTCGCATATCAGAGAGCTCATCTGGCGATCTTTTATAAATGTACCCTTCTTAATTGTAAACTTCGCTTTACTACCGTGGCTCCCATCCTGCAACTAGTACATGGTGAGGGTGATGAGTACGCTGGGGAGGGGGCAGAGTCACCGTGCCAAGCGCCAATGACTGAGCCAATGGGATAGTGGCGATAAGATGCGGGGGAGCAATAGAACGGGTGAGTTGGCGAGCTTAGTTGGGGTTAGCGTCACCGTGCCAAGCGCCGATGACTGAGCCAACGGGATAGTGGCGATAAGATACGGGGGGAGCAAATAGAACGGGTGAGTTGGCGAGCTTAGTTGGGGTTGGGGTTAGCGTCACTGTACCAAGCGCCGATGTCTGAGCCAACGGGATAGTGGCCATAAGAAGCGGAGGCAGCATCACCACGTCAAACGAAGGTTTCTGAGCGAAGGGGATAGTGGCTATAAGAAGTGGGTGTAGCAAATAGAACGAGTGAACAGGTGAGCATAGCGGGGGCAGAGTTACCGTGCCAAGCGCCGATGACTGAGCCAACGGGATAGTGGCTATAAGAAGTAGGGGAAGCGTAACCGATCTAGGGGATAGTGGCCGTAAGCAGCATTTTGAACTTGTCCAAGCTTCCCTGTACAATAGAAGATATACGAAGGACTGGTCGAGAAGGGGGCAACACATTGCGAATACTTATGATCCTGTTCATTGTCGTACCCGCGCTCGAGATCTGGGCTTTGTTCGAGGTCGGCAAGCTGATCGGAGGATGGCAGACGTTCGCGCTGCTGTTGTTGTCCGGGTTCGCAGGCGCCTACCTGGCCAAGCGGGAAGGGCTCAAAGTATGGGCGAACGCGCAACGTCAGCTGTCCGCCGGGCAAATGCCGGCGCAGTCGATCCTGGACGGCATCTGCATCTTCGCCGGAGGCTTGATGATGATGGCGCCGGGCTTTCTCAGCGATGTGCTGGGCCTGCTGCTCGTCTTCCCGCTGACCCGGCCGATTTTCCGGCAGGCGCTGAACGCCTGGCTTCGACGCAAGCTGGCGAACGGCGGAACGTTCCGATTTTACCGCTGGTGAGGAGCACTCATGAGGATGGAACTGCAATCGAGATGGTTTAGCCACCCGCTGCGTGTCCGGTATCAGGAAACCGATCAGATGGGGGTCGTCTATCATACGAATTACTTGAACTGGTTCGAGTGGGGACGCACCGAGCTCATCCGGGAGATGGGCTTGCCCTATCGCGAGCTGGAACGGCGGGGGCTGCTGCTCCCGGTGATCGAGCTGGAATCGAAATTCCGTGCCCCGGCGAAGTACGACGACGCGATCGTTGTGTGGACGCGCATCGCGGAGTTCAGCCCGCTGACGGTGCGGTTCGAGTCGCAGGTGCGGCTGGTCGCAGACGAGGCTGCAGAAGTGGGCTCGTCCGCCGCGCCGGCCGGCGAGCTGCTGGTGAGCGGCGGAACGAAGCATCTGTGGGTGAACCGCGAGTGGAAGCCGGTCCGCATTCATAAGGAAGCTCCGGATTTGTATGAGCTGCTGGGTCAAGCGTTCGGCCGAGCCGCCCCGCCGTAACCGTTACGCTACCCCGTGATTTTTCCCGTGCTTGATATACCCCCATATATCCTGAAACACGTTCGCCCGTTGGATGGCCGACAGCAGCACGAGCGTGACGGGGCCGATGATGACGCCGACGAAGCCGAACAGCTTCAGTCCGATGAACATGGCGATCAGCGTCGCCAGCGGATCGAGCCCGATGCTGCTGGCGAGCACCTTCGGCTCCAGGAAGCTCCTCGCCACGAGGATGACCCCGTACAGGATGCTGAGCCCGATGCCTAAGTACAAGTTCCCTTGGACGAACACGAAGATAATCCATGGCACCATCGCCGCCCCCGTCCCGAGATACGGCAGCAGATCGACGAAGCCGATCAGAAGGCCGATCGTGATCGCGTAAGGGACGTCGAGGATCAGGAGCCCGACGATGACGAACATGGCGGTGATCGAGATCAGAATGAATTGCGCGCGCACGTAGCCGAACAACGCTTTTTGCAGGTCGCTCCAGATCGTGCCTGCCGTTTGCAATGGCCGCTTCGGGAACCAGGAGCTCACCCGAGCGATAATCCGGTACCAATCTTTGCTGATGAAGAAGGCAGCGAGGAGAGCGATCAGCATCACCGTAGCTACGTTCGGCAGCGATTTCAGCAGTCCGACGATGCCGTTCAACACGAATCCGATCATCGTGGAGCCGGCATTCGCCAGCTTGACGCCCGTCGAGGCCAAGTTGTCGTTGATCGTACTCTGGTACTTCGGATTTTCGAGATAGAATCGGTTCAACTGGTCAATTACGCCTTGCAGGTAATCCGAGTGCACGAAATCTACGAATTTGTTTTTCCACGATTCGATATTTTCTTGTATGTAAGCAGACAAGTCCGCCACCTCGTACACAATATTCGTTACGAGTAAGCTGACGATCGTGGCCGTAATGCCTAGAAACAAGAGCAAGGACACCGTCACCGCGAGCCACCGCGGCATTCTCCCCCGCCGCTGCAGCATATTCACCAGCGGATTCAAAATATAGGCGATCAGCCATCCAATGAGGAACGGCGACACCATCGGCGTCACGAAGTACACAAACGCGGCCGCCGCCACAATCAACAGGACGACCCAAAGCCCCCTCAACAGCTGCTTCTGCAGGATTGCATCCATCTCTCCCTCTACCCCTCTTGCATTACGTCTTGGACTCATTTTACCACCAAACGACAGCGCCTTCAAAAAAAGAACCGGTCGCCAAGGCGACCGGCTCTCAAGCCATCTTAAACCGATTTAGCAGGAAGCTTCCGAAAATGCTGGGCCCGAAGGGCGCGAACGGAAGTCACGATCTTGCGGAACAAGGTCGGGTCCGAGTGGTGCCGGAACAGCTGATAGTGGGGTCTCGTATTCGCTTCGATCAGCCAGATTCTCTCGCTCGTATCGATGCCTACATCCAAGCCCAGCTCCGTAATATTCGGAAAATGCTTCTTCATCGCCTTCGCGATACGAAGCGCCACTTGCTTCATCCGGTCATCCCACTCGGCCTCCTCCTCCTTCGTGATGCCGAATGCATGCGACAGCGCCTGAGGCAGGCCGAGCGCCTTGCCGCCCCGAGCGTGATTGGTCACGAACCGATTGCGCGCGGCGACCTTCCCCATCACGCCAAAAAATCTCCATTCCCTATTGGACTTCAGGTGAAGGAGGAGGCGAAAATCAATGGGATGCCCCTTGATCCGGATCAAATCGACGCCTTGCTGCACGAGATAGCGCTGAGTCCCGATGAGCTGCTCCAGCTTGCGAGCGGCGGCCGTCGGTGTCGTGTACGTATGTGTGCTGGTAGCTGTCCGAACGACGATGTCGTCTCCGTCCTTGGTTACTTTTATAACTCCCTGTCCCTTCATGCCCAAGTCCGGCTTCAGGAAGACGACGGGGTGCTTGTCGACCATCCGGGTGAAAGAGTCTGCCGAAAACAGCTCCGTTTCGGGCAAATGGGGGCGAATCTCCTCTTCGCTCCAGAGCGACTCGTGCTTCAGCCATTTTCTGCCCGGATAATTGTGCATTCTTCCATTCACTGTAGGATCTCCTCCGTGTGCTGTACAACGGTTGCACGTCTGATGAATAGGCTTCTATCGACGTACTGTATCCTATTCCATACCCCGCAAAAGAGTACCATGCCGATAGGGAGTAAGGGGGATAAAGGGAGACCGCCAAAACTGGGCGGATATCTAAGGCCGGACAAGGGCCGGGATCATATGATGGTCTATATTGACCTAACAAATGGAGATGAGCCATGAGTACTGACATTACAATTGCAGCGGTGGGGGACTTGTTGATCAAAAGCCGTATTATCGCGTCGGCTCGGGTTTCCGGGGACAAACGTTATGACTTCGATCCGATCTTCGAGCCCGTGGCCTCGTATTTGCGCAACGCCGACTTTACGATAGGCAATCTGGAAACGAATTTCGCTGGGCCTACCTCAACCACGCGGTCCGATGGAGGCTATACGGTACCCAAGAGGAACCCGAAGACAGGGTGGCCGCTGCTGAATTGTCCGGATCAATTCGCCGCTACATTGAAAAATCTCAAGTTCGACGTGCTCTCCACGGCCAATAATCATTGTATCGACAATGGCGTGAGCGGACTTAAGCGAACGTTGAAGGTGCTCGACGAGCATCAACTCGCCCATACGGGTACCGCACGCACGCCGAGCGAGTCGCAGGAAACGTTGATCAAAACGGTGAAGGGGATCAAAATCGGGGTGCTCGCCTATACGAAAGGCACGAACCGCATGCCCTTGCCCGCAAGTTCGGCGTGGGCGGTGAACCTGATTGACCCGAAGCGGATCGTCGAAGACATCAAGCGGCTGAAGAGCAAAGAGGTCGATCTCATCGTGGCGTGTATGCACTTCGGAAGAGAATACAGCAAAACGGCCAATCCGGAGCAAAAAAAGCTCGTTCAATTAATGTTCGAACATGGGGCGGATATTATTCTGGGCGCCCATTCCCATGTAATTCAACCCGCGGTCTTCTATAAAGTAAAGGAGCGGTCCGGGGCAAGCAAGAAAAAGTTTGCCGCGTACTCGCTTGGCAACTTCATCTCCACGCGCTTGTACAAAAACGATCATACGCTGACTGGGGTCATTACCCAGATCCATGTCCGCAAGCAAGACGACGGCACGACCCAAATCATGAATGTGGACTTCGTTCCAACCTGGGTGCGCGTGTATAAATCCGGGAATAAGCCGGTCTTCCGAGTCGTACCGCTAGCGGGCGCGCTTAAGAAGCCTGCGGACACGTCGGGTGGCGAATGGGAACGCATGTCCAAAATGCACCAGCACGTGAAAAGACACATTCCTTTGAATCCGGACCAAAGCGGATTGAAGGTTCTGTAAGCGGGGATCCCTGGATTTATAATGCTCTAATGCAACAAAAAAAACCAAGCACCAGCAGCCCGAACGGGCGGCTGACGCTTGGTTTACTTTTGTTGCTTAGTTAATAACGCGTCTTGCAACGGTAAATCTGCTCTTGTAGTAGCTGTTTTTGTAGATGTTCGTAATCGTGACGTCTCGGCTGCTGCTGAGGTTGTGAATCATTTTGCCGTCGCCGATGTAGATCCCGACATGACCTACGTCGCTCTTGCTATGCGAGCTGCCCATGTTGCCGAAGAAAATCAAATCGCCTTTTTTGAAGTTGCCCCATGCCACTTTCGTCCCTACTTTAGCTTGAGAGTCATCGTCCTTGTTCACGAGACCTACGCCAACGTTAGCCAGTCGGTACACCAGGTACGTAAACCCGGAGCAGTCCGTCTTGTACGGTGCGTGCGCTTCTTGCCGATTCCGCCAATTGACATACTGGACTTTGTTTTGCAAGGACAGTGCGGTTTGGACTACTTTGTTCCGCTTGGCGTCTGCCGAAGTTGCGGCTACAGCCAATTGGCTGCTTGCTGCCACGGTGTCCGTAGGCGCTGCGGTTTCAGCGGAAACCGAAACGGCTCCGATGATAGGACTCAGTGCCAGAGCACCTGTCAACACTACTTTCGCAAAGCGATTCAAAATAAATCCTCTCCTTTTCGCGGCCTGCGAGGTTAGCTGTCGGATTAGGGTCAAAGAGTAATCACCCTGCCGCTCATGCGGCTTCACCCCATAGTTAAATGGGTCCCCCGTGCTTTTTTATGTCAAGCTTCGGCCTTTATATTAGAATTTTTGCTTCCAACCTATCGATTCGATCGAGGTTTGATGAAGCTTTTTCATTCTAACATGCGAGAAAGGACAAATTCATGGCGTAAATGTTTCCAGTTTAATGATAAATTAAGCATTCGCTGTTAAAATAGCATGCTTCTTACTGCGTGATCACTTTCGTATATTTGCTGTTTGTAGTAATGTAAAGCGTTTTCCCATTCACCTTGACTTGGTACCAATACGAGTTCGCTTTTTTGATCAATTCGGCCTTCTCACCTAATTGCAGCCTACCCATATCAGCCGAGTTCAGACTTGCGGCAGCTTTTAAGCCAACCCATCCGTGGTCCGTAACGACATATTGTTTCTTCGCTTGCGGCGTACTTGGCTGCGGCTGTGGCGACGGTTGCGATTGTTGCGTGTCATTAATGACGCGTCTAGCAACAGAGAATCTGCTCTTGTAATAGCTGCTGTTATAAATGTCCGAAATGACGACGTCTTTGCTGCCGTTGGCGTTGTGTATCATCTTCCCGTCGCCAATGTAGATCCCGACATGGCCTACATCGCTCAAGCTCTTGGAGCTGCCGATATTGCCGAAGAAAATCAAATCGCCTTTTTTGAAGTTGCCCCATGCCACTTTCGTCCCTACTTTGGCTTGAGAGTCATCGTCCTTGTTGACCAAACCTACGCCAACGTTAGCCAGTCGGTACACCAGGTACGTAAACCCGGAGCAGTCCGTCTTGTACGGCGCGTGGGCTTCTTGCCGGTTCCGCCAATTTACATATTGGACTTGGCCTTTCAAGGATAGTGCAGTTTGGACTACTTTTTCCCGTTTGGCGTCTGCTGAAGCTGCGGCTACAGCCAATTGGCTGCTAACAGCCAGAGTGTCTGTCGGCGCTGCCGTTTCAGCGGAAACGGAGACGGCTCCGATGATGGGGCTCAGTGCCAAGGCACCTGTCAACACTACTTTCGCAAAGCGATTCAAGTAAATCCTCTCCTTTTCGCGGCCTGCGAGGTTAGCTGTCGGATTAGGGTCAAAGAGTAATCACCCTGCCGCTCTTGCGGCTTCACCCCATATAGGAATGGGTCCCCCGTGCTTTTTTATAAGAAGCTTCGGCCTATTCTAGTTTTGCTTCCAATCCTATTGAATGATTGAGATTGGTTGGAAACGTTTTTATTCTAACATGGGAGAATTGGGCATTCATGACGCAAATGTTTCCAGGTTAATGTTAAATTAAGCTTTTACTGTTAAAATAGGATGCTATTTACTCGGTGATCACTTTCGTATACTTGCTGTTGGTCGTTATGTAAACGGTCTTTCCATTCCACTTGATTTGATACCAATACGAGTTCGCTTTTTTGATCAATTCGGCTTTTTGGCCGAGCTGCAGACGTCCGACATCCGCGGAGCTCAAGCTTGCGGAAGCTTTCAGGCCCACCCATCCGTGCTGCGTAACGACATACTGTTTTTTGGCTTGCGGTTGGCTAGGCTGCGGCGATGGTGTCGGCTGTGGCGATGGTGAAGGCTGTGGCTGTGGTGTCGGCTGCGGCGTCGGTTGCGTTTGCCCCCCTGTAGGAGGCGTCCACTGCGGAACGGGCTTCTGCGGCGGAAGGACGTACGAATTCGGAATAACCGGCGCTTTGGCCGTATGTCCCGCCATCCCCTTGATCGCATCGTCAGGCAGCACGCGTCTCGCGGAGTTGAACTTTTCCCCCCACCAGTAGCCCCAGCCGTCCACTGTGCCGAGAGCCGTAGGGTTTCCATCTGCTCTTGTCCCGATCACGACAGGTTGTCCATCCCGATTCGTTCCCATATAGATGGCGACGTGGGAGATGGTGTCGTTTTGTTTCCACGTCAAAATGTCGCCGATGCGCAAGTTTTCAATGCCGGTCAGTTGCCACTTTCCGTTCACTTGCTTTTTTCCTACGCCTTGTACTTTCGTGCCGACAGTATCATAGCTAGCCGAAGCCCCCGTAATGCTGAACCCGAAATCTCCGAATACGAGCCGGGTGAAGCCGGAGCAATCCTCATATCCGTACTTGCCGTAAGCGTCCGAGCCGTGGCCGTACACCATATAGCCATTCTCCATATACCAGATGGCGCGGTCTACGATTTGATAGGCAAGCGTCCCGGACAAGCTCGCGTATTTCTGGCGGAAGTCCGCCACGTTGTACAGCTCGTCCTTCACATAGCTGTCCGCATGGATATATTGGTTATACTTGGTAATAGCGGCAGAAGTTGTCGTGGATGCGCTTGCAGAAGCAATACCAGTGGCTACAGCTGTAAGCCCCAGCGTCATGGCTAGCGTGAGGCTAGCAATCTTTTTCTTCAATATGTAGTCAGCTCCTCATTTGGTTGATAGTACCATCATACCAAGGTTGACTAAACGATTTCACTGGTACTTCTAACCAATAAAAGACCGCAACGGCGCGCGTTGCGGTCTGGACCGGACGAGAGAAGGCTTATGTCACTTTCTGGGGTTCCCGTAAGGATTCGACTTCCTTCTTGTATAAATCCCGGGCATATTGAAACGGTCTTTGGAAGCTTTGCTCCCACGCTTTTTTGCCATAGACTTGCCGAATGACGGCCCTTCCGGGCTTAATGTTGATCTCGAGCAGCCACAGCTTCCCGGATTTGTCGACGGCGAGATCGATACCCAGCTCGGTCAGACGTTTCATGTAGGATTTTTCCGTGAACTCCGGGATATAATTCGACACCTCGGTGATGGATTTGGTTAACGCTTCCCCTTTCTCCTCGCCGAACTCCTTTTTCAGATAACTGCCCGCTTCGTACGCGCTGCCGCCGCTCTTGATGTTGGACGTAATCGACTGCTTCCTTCCTTCGCGGACGGCCGTTCCCGTTAATTGCCAAGCCCCTTTGCTGTTTTTCTGCATCAGCGCCCGGATGTCGAACACTTGCCCGTTCTGGTTGCGAATGTCGATCCATTTTTGCATTATATGCCGGCCGCCGTTCTTAAGCACACCGCGAATGTAGGGGCCGAGCCGTTCCAAGGGCAAGCGCAGCGTAGGTTTGCCGTTCTGGTGCACGGTGAACCGGTCTTCGTCCAGGATGACCTTGACGATGCCGCGGCCGCCCCAGCCGTTAATGGGCTTCAGCATGATGCGCCCGTGTTTTTTCAAAAATTGGATGAACTGTTGGGACGTTTTGACCTGTTCGGTGGGCAGCAAGTAGGGTTTCAGGAAGTCGGACTCCAGCAGATGGCTTTGAATCTTCCACTTATTGCCCAGCCCGTAGCCGGTGAAGCGGATCTGCTTGGTCTTCTTGACGCGGCCGGCTTTCCCAATCGAAGCCGGCGTCTGATAGAAGCCGATGTCCATATTCATCTTCGGGTACGACGTGATTTGTCTGCGCCACGTGTCGCCCCGGAACACATAGCCGCGGATCAGCCCGCGCTCCAAGTCGACATCCTCCGGGGTATACGCGACAACTCCGCCGAATTGTTCCGCGATCGCGGCGCGAGCATGGCGCCGTAAACTGTCCGGATGCTTGATCCGGTGTGTCATGATGCCCAATAAATCGCTCATGCGGGTGCTCCTTTAAGTCAAACTTGCTTCATCCTATTCGCCCTGATCCGAAAGAGTACCTGAAATTGGGGGGCAACGATTTAACAAAACTTTTAAATAGCGATAACATTTCCGCTCCATAATGTAGGAAGGGAAGACACGTACGAACATGGACGGAGGAACGGATATGGGGAATGTGATGATGGAAGGGAAGCCGTCAAAGCCGAAACAGCCGCAAACCGCCAAGTACATAAACCGCGATCTCAGCTGGATCGAATTCAATCGCCGGGTGCTAGAGGAAGCGCAGGACGGGTCTACGCCGCTCTTGGAGCGAATCAAGTTCCTGTCCATCGTGTCCACGAATCTGGACGAATTCATGAGCGTGCGCGCAGCCGGACTGACCGATCAAGTGAAGGCGGGATACAACAAGGCGGATTTCACCGGCTATACGCCGGACGGGCTGTTGCGCCGCATCCGGAAACGGACGGGCAACATGGTGCAGGACCAGTACAGGACGTACCGGGAGCTGACGCGCACGCTGGGGAAGGAAGGACTCGTGTTCGCCGCCTACGACGATCTCAACGCGAGCCAGAAGAAGCAGATGGACCGGTATTACCACGATATCGTCTATCCGGTGCTGACGCCGATGGCGGTCGATCAGAGCCGGCCGTTCCCGTTGGTGCACAGCCTGCATCTGTATCTGGCTGTCGTGCTGCAGAAGGAAAGGGATCGGGAAGACGAAGAGCCGTACTTCGCCATCGTGCAGGTGCCGTCGAACTTGTCTCGCACGATACAGGTTCCGGGCCGTTCGAACAGCGTGAAGATGACGTATATCATGCTGGAGGACTTGATCGAGACGCATATCCAGTCGCTGTTCGCCGGTTATACGGCGCTGGCGGTGCATCCGTTCCGGCTGACTCGCAATGCCGACTTGACGCTGAATGAGGAAGGCGCGGAGGACTTGCTGGAGGAGATCGAGAAGGAGCTGCGCCGCCGGCGCTGGGGCTCCCCGGTAAGGCTTGAGGCCGCGAAGGGGATTCATCCCTACGCCTTGGACTTGCTGAAGGAGGAGCTGGAGATCGCCGACAATACATTCCTGATCGAGGGTCCGCTCGATCTGAGCTTCCTGATGAAATTCGCGGCGACGCTGCCGGGCTTCGACGCATTCCGGTATCCGAAGCTGGAGCCGGGGTACCCTCGAGAATTCGAGGAGACCGACGATCTGTTCGAGGCGCTCCGCACCGGGGACATGCTCCTGTACCACCCGTACGAATCGTTCGCCGCGGTCGACGATTTCCTCGAGCAAGCGGCCACCGATCCGGCCGTGATGGCGATCAAGATGACGCTGTACCGGGTGAGCGGCAATTCCGCGCTCGTCCAGTCGCTTGCGCGGGCGGCCGAGGCGGGCAAGCAAGTGACGGTCGTCGTCGAACTGAAGGCGCGCTTCGACGAAGAGCGCAACATCGCCTGGGCGCGCAAGCTGGAGAAGGCCGGGTGCCATGTCGTATACGGACTCGTCGGCCTGAAGACGCATGCGAAGATCACGCTTGTCGTCCGCCAGGAGGAAGACGGGCTGCGCCGCTACGTGCACGTGGGGACGGGCAACTACAACGGCAGCACCGCCCGGCTGTACACGGACATCGGGCTGTTCACCACACACCCGGACGTAGGGGACGACGCCACCGTCCTCTTCAATGAAATGACCGGCTACTCCACGCCGCACGATTGGAAGGCGTTCGGCGTCGCCCCAGCCGATATGAAGGCGAAGCTGTTCGCCCTTATCCGGCGGGAGGCGGAGCATGCGGCCGCGGGCCGGCCGGCCCGCATCATCGCGAAGATGAACGCCCTGTCACACCAGGAGATGGTCGATGAGCTGTACGCCGCCTCCCAGGCGGGGGTGAAGATCGACCTCATCGTGCGCGGCGTCTGCTGCCTGAAGCCCGGCGTGCCGGGACTTAGCGAGAACATTACGGTTCGCAGCATCGTGGACCGGTTCCTCGAGCATTCCCGGCTGTTCAGCTTCGACAATGGAGGGGAGCCGCAGGTGTGGCTGTCGAGCGCGGATTGGATGACCCGCAACCTGACCCGGCGCATCGAGTTGATGTGCCCGGTCGTCGACCTCAGACTGCGGGACATCGTGTTGCAGATTTTGCGCCTGAGCCTGATGGATAACGTGAAGGCCCGGCAGCTGCAGCCGAACGGTCAATACGTTCGCGCGAACAATGCGCTGACGCCGTTCCGGAGCCAATTCGAGGCGCTGGACGTCGTCACGTGGAAGCAGTGGCGTCCGTAACCTTCAGCCGCAGGCCCCACGCCTTGAACAGCTCCTTCTGCACCTGCTCCAGCTCCCGCACCTCGATGAGCGGAGTATGCGCGCACTCCCAGCGCAGCTCCAGCGTCATCTTGGCGCCGTATCGCGCCTGCAGCTCGCGAATCGGCTGCGTCTCGCTGCGGTCCAGGGCGATGGCGAGCCGCAGGAGGGAGCCAAGCCGGTCGATCATGAGGAGATCGGTACCCCCGAGCAGCTCCTTGTAAGGCAGCAGCAGCTGACGGCTGCGGTTCCTGGATTTGTAGGAAGCGATAAGCGCGCACAGCAGGGTCTCCCGGTGGGACAGCCCGTCGATCCGGGAGTGCGCCATCACGTAGAACGTATGCTTGTAATAACTGTAGTAATGGACCGTGACTCCGATCCGGTATAGCAGGGCGGCCGTCTGGATGTATCGCCGGGCCCGGTCACCGAACATCCGGTGCAGGCCCATGTCGTCGAACAGCCGGGTGGCCAGACGATGCACCTGCTCTACATGAGGCATCGGCACGGACGGATGCAGCGCCAGCAGGTTGCGCACGCTGTAGTCGAGCACATCGGGCACGATCGGCGTGTCCGGATATTCCGTTTCGAAGAACAACCCGTCGCGCAGGCCCGCGCCGCTGACCAAATAATGAGAGGCGCCTATATAGTTGAACACGGTATGGAGGATGAGCAGCCCGGCAGCGATGATGTCGGACCGGTCTCCGGACAGGCCGTCCACCTTTTTGCGCTTCTCTGCGGGGAGGGTCGGCAGCCATTGCACCAGCTCGTCCATCGCCTCGGCGCTCATTTCATAGTTGTGGGCGGTGTCCCATGCATATTTGCGACGCTTTTGGTCGATTTTACACAGTGAGCGAATGGTACCCCCCAGACCGATGAGGGGGAGCGCGGCATCGGCGGCGCGGCGCAGCCAAGTCTCGGCCGCCAGCGTCCGCTCGACGAGCGCCCGCAGCGCGGCGGCTTCGTCCTCGCCGATACAGCCGTCCGCGTCGTTGAACCGCTGGGCCATGTTCACGGCCCCGAACGGCAGCGAGACGCTGTGTCGGAGGCGGCGTCCAGAGAAGATCGAGATCTCCGTGCTGCCGCCTCCAATATCGATGACGAAGCCGTCCTGGATGTCGAATGTATTGATCATGCCGAGGAAGCCGATCCGGGCTTCCTCTTGCCCGGACAACACCTCGATCGTAAGTCCGGTGCGCTGCTCGAGATGATCCACGATGTCCCGCGAGTTGGCCGCATTGCGGATCGCCGCCGTCGCAACCGCCCGGATGGACTCTACGCCATGCAGGCGGCTTAGCAATTGAAAGTCGTTCAGAGTACGAATGACGGCATCCAGCTTGTCCAGCGGAATCGAGCCGTCGGGTTCGACCTTTCCGCTCAGTCGGGCGGATTGCTTGCTCTCGTCGATCACCCGGTGGGCGTGAGGGCCGATTTGCTCGTAAATGACGAGCCGAATGGAGTTGGAACCGATGTCTAGGATGCCGCTGCGCTTGCTTTTCATCAAAATTAGCCTCCAGCCGTCATTATATATGTATATTCTACCAAAAAAAACTTTATGGTGCTGATAATGAAGTTTTATGCCTCCTTTTCTTCACTTCTTGCCAAAAATCATTTATCATAGAACCTGATAAGCATTTCTTAGCACCTGTGGCACGAGTTATCGGTTCTATTTATAGCTTACCGTTAATCCCCATTTTGAACGCAAAGGAGCGATCAACGAATGACTGCAACTAAAGGTCTGGAAGGCATTGTAGCGACGACTTCTTCGATCAGTTCGATCATCGACGGCGTCTTGACGTACCGCGGAATCGACATCGACGATCTCGCCGAGCATGCGTCCTTCGAAGAAGTGGCCTACCTGCTCTGGTACGGCAAGCTTCCCACTAAATCCGAATTGGAACAGCTCCACAGCGCGCTCAGCAGCAATGCGGCGATCTCGGATTCCGTCCTTCAACAAATCAAATTGTACCCGCAAAATACGAATTCGATGGCGGCGCTCCGTTCGGCCGTCTCCGCCCTTGCTCTGTATGACGAGGAAGCGAACGACATGAGCCATGAGGCCAACCTGCGCAAGGCGATCCGCCTCCAAGCGCAGCTGCCTACGGTGATCGCGGCGTTCGCCCGGATCCGCGCCGGCCAGGAGCCGATCGCGCCGAAGGCCGGCGTATCGATCGCGTACAACTTCCTGTACATGCTGACCGGCAAAGAACCGGAAGCGATCGCGGTCGAGGCGTTGGACAAGGCTCTCGTGCTGCATGCCGATCATGAGCTGAACGCTTCCACGTTCGCGGCCCGCGTGACCGTCGCTACGCTGTCCGACATCTACTCCGGCGTCACCTCCGCGATCGGCGCCCTGAAGGGCCCGCTGCACGGCGGCGCGAATGAAGCCGTGATGGCGATGCTCGAAGAAGTCGGCTCGCTGGAGAATACCGAGGCCTACATCACCGAGAAGCTCGCGAACAAAGAGAAGATCATGGGCTTCGGCCATCGCGTGTACAAGAACGGCGACCCGCGCGCGAAGCATCTGCAGAAGATGTCCCGCGAGCTGGGCAAAATCACGAACAACATGAAGTGGTACGACATGTCGATCAAGATCGAAGAGCTGGTGACGGGGCAAAAAGGGCTGAAGCCGAACGTCGACTTCTACTCCGCCTCCGTCTACACATCGCTTGAGATCCCGCGCGACTTGTTCACGCCGATCTTCGCGATCAGCCGCGTCTCCGGTTGGACCGCTCACATTCTGGAGCAGTACGAGAACAACCGTCTCATTCGTCCGCGCGCCGAGTATACCGGACCGGTGAACCAGAAGTACGTGCCGATCGAGAATCGCTAATAATTGGCGATTCCACGATCCGTCTCATTTTGGCAGCATAACCGGGTGGTCCCGATCATAGGGTCTCATGCCCCCCGTACACCATTACATTCTCCACATAGCGAAGCTCTCCGGCCTTTGCCGGATTCCTTTGTGGGGGCACGAATTTATAGCAATAGTCGACTATTATTTTGGAGGGTACATTCATGGCACAATTCGAACAATTCTCGGCACCAACGGAAGGCGAGCGCATTACGATCGAGAACGGCAAGCTGCAAGTTCCTAACAACCCGATCATTCCATTCATCGAAGGCGACGGAACAGGTCCGGACATCTGGGCGGCTTCCAAGCGCATCCTCGATGCCGCGGTTGAGAAAGCTTACAAGGGCGAGAAGAAAATCGCCTGGTACGAAGTATTCGCCGGCGAAAAAGCGTTCAACAATTACAACAGCTGGCTGCCGGCCGATACGCTGACTGCGATCCGCGAGTACATCGTGGCGATCAAAGGCCCTCTGACGACTCCGGTAGGCGGCGGGATCCGCTCCCTGAACGTAGCGCTTCGTCAAGAGCTCGACCTGTACACTTGCTTGCGTCCGGTTCGTTATTTCACAGGCGTACCATCCCCGGTTAAGCGTCCGGAGCTCGTGGACATGGTGATCTTCCGCGAAAACACCGAGGACATCTACGCGGGTGTTGAATGGCAAGAAGGCTCGGCCGAAGTGAAGAAAGTGCTTCAGTTCCTGCAAAACGAAATGGGCGTCAAGAAAATCCGCTTCCCGGAAACGTCCGGTATCGGCATCAAGCCGGTGTCCAAGGAAGGCTCCGAGCGTCTCGTTCGCGCCGCGATCGAGTATGCCGTGAAGCATAAGCGCAAGAGCGTTACCCTCGTTCACAAAGGCAACATCATGAAATATACCGAAGGGGCGTTCAAGAACTGGGGCTATGAGCTCGCAGAGCGCGAATTCGGCGACAATGTGTTCACTTGGGAGCAATACGACCGTATCAAAGCCGAGCAAGGTGCGGAAGCTGCGAATGCTGCCCAAAAAGCAGCGCTGGCCGAAGGCAAAATCCTCGTGAAGGACGCCATCGCCGACATCGCCCTGCAGCAAGTGTTGACTCGCCCGACCGACTTCGACGTCATCGCGACGCTCAACCTGAACGGCGACTACTTGTCCGACGCTTTGGCGGCTCAAGTCGGCGGTATCGGCATCGCGCCAGGGGCGAACATCAACTATGTAACCGGCCATGCGATCTTCGAAGCTACCCACGGCACCGCTCCGAAGTATGCGGGTCTCGACGTAGTGAACCCGGGCTCCGTCACGCTGTCCGGCGTTATGATGCTCGAGCACTTGGGCTGGCTGGAAGCGGCCGACCTGATCTACAAAGGCATGGAGAAATCCATTGCGAACAAGACCGTGACCTATGACTTCGCTCGTCTGATGGAAGGCGCGACCGAAGTGAAATGCTCCGAGTTCGCGAACGAAGTAATCAAGAACATGGCGTAATGGCTCCACGGCCGCTAGCTCGGCCGGGAGACTCACGCGGGGAAATCGTGTTAGACGTCCGGCCGGCAAGATGGCCAGCAAATCGGGCGAATAACGCGATTTTCTCGCATTCATGGCCAAATGTCGGCTGGTGGCGGGTTAACTCGAAAAAAACGGGTTGCTGTCGGCTTACTTTTTCCAAAACTAAACTTTCGAGGAGGTACTTCTTCATGGCGATCAAACGCAGAAAAATTTCCGTTATCGGTGCTGGCTTCACGGGTGCGACTACCGCGCTTATGCTGGCGCAAAAAGAACTGGGCGACGTCGTCCTGCTCGACATCGCCCCGCTCGAGAACCCGACCAAAGGCAAAGCGCTCGACATGCTCGAGGCTAGCCCGGTCCAAGGGTTCGACAGCAACATAGTCGGGACGGCTAACTATGAAGATACGGCGGGCTCCGACATCGTCATCATCACCGCCGGCATCGCGCGCAAGCCGGGGATGAGCCGCGACGACCTCGTGACAACGAATGCCGGGATCGTGAAATCGGTCTGCGAGAACGTGAAGAAATATTGCCCGGATTCGATCGTCATCATCCTCAGCAACCCGGTTGATGCTATGACGTATGCTGCATTCGAAACGCTCGGCTTCCCGAAAAACCGCGTCATCGGCCAATCCGGCGTGCTCGACACCGCCCGCTACTGCACTTTCATCGCGCAGGAGCTGAACGTCTCGGTGGAAGACGTGCGCGGCGTAGTGCTCGGCGGCCACGGCGACGACATGGTTCCGCTCGTGCGCTACACGAACGTGGGCGGCGTGCCGATCGAGAAGCTGATCCCGGCCGACCGCATCGCCGCGATCGTAGCCCGCACCCGGACCGGCGGCGGCGAGATCGTGAACCTGCTCGGCAACGGCAGCGCCTACTATGCGCCGGCGGCGTCGCTCGTGCAAATGACGGAAGCGATTCTGAAGGACAAGAAGCGCATCCTGCCTACGATCGCGCTCCTCGAAGGCGAGTACGGCTACGACAAGCTGTTCATGGGCGTCCTCACGATCTTGGGCGGGGACGGCATAGAGAAAGTGATCGAGCTGGAGCTGACGGCGGATGAGAAAGCCGCCATGGACAAATCCGCCGCATCCGTGCGGAATGTGATTAAAGTAGTACAAGGGTAATTTCGATTTTTGATGTTGAAGTCTCGGGCCTTAGTGGGCCCGGGGCTTTTTTTGTTCGGAGATTCGCAACAAAGGAATGGGGGCGAACGTATTCATTTTGGAGTAATTTTACAAATCATGAGAGGTGGGCAGGTTCATGAAGAAGCTGTGGATCGGCATTTTGGTAGGGTTTGCACTGTCCTTCGCTACGATGGGGTATGCTTCGAATGTGGCGGAGACGGTCCTGTACCCGGTGAAATTGTACTTGAATGGTGAAGAGCAAACGCTCGGGGGCGAGTATGAGATTCTGAATTACAACGGGCACGCTTATGTGCCGCTCCGGTTTTTGGCCGAGCAGTTGGACGGCAAGGTGACGTTCGATGAGGCGGGGCCCTCGATCAACATTTCGCTCCATTCGCTCGGCTCGATTCCAATGAAGGGGTACACGGAGGAAGAAGCGGTTAAGAACGGGGACATTGTCCGCTACAAGGGGGTCTACCAAAACCTGGACAAACTGGAGCAATTCCGACAAAGTGTGTTGGCGAAACAATCGGATTGGCTGCGGGTGACCATTTCTACGATTGAGGGAGATCCACTGATTTTCGAGTTGTGGTACGACGGGAGGCGAATTTGGTTTTTGAAAGATTACAGCCGTGACGCCTTCGGTTATCCTTCCAGAACTATCGATGTTTGCACCCGATTCGAGCTGGAGGACGGAAAGTATTGGGTCACGGGCTGTGAGAAAACGGAGAGTACGGCTTTTCCGTCTCTAATGCCGAAGTCGATGGCGGGGACGGTTGGGAGGATGGAGGGCTAGAGGGCTGAAGAGCTCGAAGGCTGGGGGTGGAGTGTTGAAGGGTTGGAGGGCTGGATGGCTGGATGGCTGGATGGCTGGTTGGCTGGATGGCTGGAAGACTGGACGAACCGAATGGCGTGGAGGCTGGATAGCTGGATGGGCTGAATGGCGTGGAGGCTGGATAGCTGGATGCGCTGAGTGGCGTGTGCTGGGTGGTTATGACGGTGTGGTGGCCGTTTTGTAACCCAAAGTTGACTATTGGTAAGTCAATGTAAACTATTTTCTCAGGATGAGAGACAAACTGCACAGTTAGTAAATCTATGTTTGGTTAATAGTAAACCGCAGTTTAATATTAAGCGAAGATTGGTTTACTATTCGCCGAGAAAGGCGAGATGGGCGGCAATATTGTAAACCTAGGCGTACAAATAGTGAACATCGGTTTACACCCCTTGACCTTCACCTAAGGTGAAGCCTTACGGTAAAGATGCGATCCGTCGATAACGTAAGAGAGAGGGGTAAAACCACATGCCAGACCGTACGCCTAAGCAAAAAAACCTTCGGGTCCCGAACCGCACACCTGACGAAGAGCCGAACCGCACGGCAAATGTCACGCAGGACCAAACGTCGATCAGCACGCCAAACGGCATGCAGGACCAAACGCGCAATCAGACGTCAAACCGCACACCTGAGCATAAGAGAAACCGCACACCTGAGCAAGAGCAATACCGCATACCCGAGCCGGAGCCAAACCACACGCACATCTACAACCACGAGGCCGACCGCTACCACCAGCTCATCGCCAAGCAGCCGAGCCTGCTGCCCGTCCTCGAGGCGATCCGCCCCATCCGCGGGCTCGACGTCGTCGATGTCGGCGCCGGGACCGGGCGGCTTACGCTCGAGCTCGCGCCGCACGCCCGCTCCGTCGTCGCGCTCGACGCCTCGGCCGCGATGCTGGGCGTCACGCGCCGCCGGCTCGACACGGCCGGTCTCGCGTCCGAGCACGTGCGGACCGCGGTGGCCGACCACCGCGCCCTCCCGCTCGCGGACGGCAGCGCAGACTTGATCGTCGCCGGCTGGACGATCTGCTACGCCGTGCATGCGGGCGAGACTGCCGCCGACGCCAACCTCCGCGCGATCCTCGCGGAGATGAAGCGCGTGCTCCGCCCGCAGGGCACCATCGTCATCCTGGAGACGATGGACACCGGGGTGACGGCGCCGAACCCGCCGTCATCCTTGACCGGCTACTACGAGGCGCTCGAGCGGCAGTATGGGTTCCAGCACAAGTGGATCCGCACCGACTATACATTTGACAGCCCGGAGGAGGCCGCCCGGCTGACGGGCTTCTTCTTCGGCGCCGAGCTCGCCAAGCAGGTGCGCGCCCGCGGCCTCGCCACCGTGCCCGAATGCGCGGGGGTGTGGTGGCTCCAGCTGTAAACCGCGGCTGCCAAGCCTGCCTGTCTATTGCTATTGACAAGGCACGGAACTGTCCCCTACAGTTAGAGTAAGTTAACAAAAACGCATACTTTCCGCTCTCCCGCAGCGACCGGCCGGCGGGAGAACGGGACGCGACGCACCCAGTTAGGGTGTTTTTTTCTACTAGGTGACGGGATGATCAGGGGGAGGCAATAGAAGACATGAGCCGTAGACGAGCCAGTATCACCATATTTCGCAGCGGCCTGACGTTTCTGCTCGCGGCGCTATTAACGACCGCTTGTGACCGGGACGCCGCTCAGCCGGCCTCGTCGACCGGCAAGTCGCTCAGCAACCTGAATCCGACCGGCTTCCCGATCGTAAAGGAGCCGATTCGCCTCACGTTTTTCTCCCACAAATCCAACTCGAACACCGGCAATTGGAACGACGCGTTGATCTGGCGGGAATACGCCAAGATGACGAACATCACCGTCGACTTCCAGCTGACGAATGTGGACGTGCTGCCCGAGAAGCGCAACCTCGTCTTCGCAAGCGGCGAATTGCCGGACGCCTTCCACACCGCCGTGCTCCCGTCCAGCGATCTGGTTACCTATGGCAGCCAGGGGGTACTCATCAGGCTGAACGACCTCATCGACAAGTACGCCCCTAACTTAAAATCGTACATGAACCTCCATCCGGAAATCCGCAAGGCGCTGACGATGCCGGACGGCAACATTTACTCCTTCCCCAGCATGATCGATCCCGGCTTCACATCGGCGATCATCGGTTCGCAGCTGTGGATCAACGAGCCTTTTCTCAAAGCACTGGGCATGAAGGAGCCGCAGACGACGGAGGAGCTGTACCAGTATTTCAAGGCCGTCAAGACGAAGGACCCGAACCGCAACGGCATCGCCGACGAGATTCCGCTCGCGCTGTACGACATCAACTGGCTGATCGACCAGCTGAAGGGCTCGTGGGGGCTCGGCAACCGGGGGAACAACCACCCGAGGGTAGACGTCGATCCGGCTATGGGCAAGCTTCGCTACATCCCGGCCGATCCGGGCTACAAGGAGCTGCTTCAGTATATCAACCGCTACTACACGGAAGGTTTTTTCTACAAGGACGTCTTCACGACGAAACCGGCCGAGGTGAACGCGAAGTTCCCGGACGGGCTGTTCGGAGGCACGATCGGCGTCAATCCGAACGTCTCGATCCAAGGGGTGTCCGGCTACATCGGAGTGGGAGCGCTTACGGGACCGAAGGGCGACCGGCTGTTCTCCCGGGCGAAGTCGTTCGTGCCGTTGGCCGGCGGAATGTCGATCACGAGCAAAAATCCGTACCCGGAGGCGACGGTGCGCTGGGTCGACTACTTCTACGGGGACGAAGGCATCAAGATGTTCCTGCTCGGCGTGAAGGACAAGAGCTATGTGGAGAAGAACGGGAAGCCGGAATGGACCGAGGAGATCAAAAAAGACCCCGGGGCGATCGGCAAATACGTCACATGGGCGGGCGGCTGGTACCCTTCCGTGCTGAAGCAGCAATATTTTCTCGGCCACGAATCCGATCCGGAGAACTTGAGGGTGTCCGAGCGGATCAAGCCGTATATGCCCCAAGAAATATGGCCGTCGTTCCATTACACGAAGGAAGAGGTCGGCGCGTATTCGGCGCTGGAGTCGGATCTGAACAACTACGTAAACGAGATGACGATGAAATTCATCACCGGCAGCGTGCCGTTCTTGAAGTGGGACGAATATGTGGAGACGCTGAAGCGACTGGGCATGGAGCGGTACTTGAAGCTGTATGAGGCCGCTTACGAGCGGTACAAGTCGAGCTAAACGCCGGCAAGCCTCTACAAGAAATGCATTAGTTTTTCCAAGCCGAATCTTTAATTTGTGGAATGCCGGTATCCGAAGCGCGCTCTATAATGGGGGCGAGAGGATTCGCAACGGCTCAGAAAAGAGGGGTACATATCCAAACGATCAAAACGAAGTTGCAAGTCGCGTCCATCTTCTCGGATCAAATGGTGCTTCAGCAAGCGAAGCCGGTTCCCGTATGGGGAACCGGGACGAACGGGACTATGGTGACCGTATCGATACAAGGCCAATCGGCCAAGGCGTGCATCACGGACGGATGCTGGAAGGTGACCCTGCCGCCGCTTCAGCCGGGAGGCCCATTCGAGCTGGTCGTACAGGGCAAGAGCGAGGGCGCAGGCCAAGGCGACGAGGAACGCATCGTATGCACGGACGTCCTCGTAGGCGAAGTGTGGATCGCCGCCGGGCAGTCCAATATGGAGCAGCAGCTCCTGTTCACGGAGGACTGCGTTCAGGAAGCGGAAACCGGTACTCCGGCCCAAAGTGGAGCGGCCCAGATCCGCTTCTTCACGATCCCGCGGCGGCCGTTCGAAGGCGCGGTCGTCCCCGGATGGCATTTCATCGGTGCCCGGTCCGAGGAAGCCGCTTGGCAGCCGTGCACACCGGAGACGGCGCTTCGCTTCTCGGCGATCGGCTACTACTTCGCCAAGAGGCTGCAGCCGGGGCGCGGGGTGCCGGTCGGGATCGTCTGCTGCGCCTTCGGCGGGACCCCGATCGAGGCGTGGATGGACGATCGGGTGCTGGAGGACGACCGGAGGTTCCAGCCGTTGATAGAGGCTTACCGGGAGAAGGCCGGCCGGATAAGCGCAACGGAATACGAAGCCGTCTATGCGGACTATGTCCGGGCGGCGGACCGGATGATCGAGGAACGAGGGGATGTCGAAGGGCGGGTACGGCAGCTGGGTCTGGATGGATACCGGGACTGGGTGAAGGAACATCCGCTCCTGTGGCCGGCCCCGCCGATGGGACCGAAGCACCCTCAGCGGCCGGGAGGCTTGTACCGGGCGATGCTGCGGACGGTCGTCCCTTTTGCAGTGCGCGGGGTACTGTGGTACCAGGGCGAGAGCAACGTCGGCGCTCCCCATCTGTACGCCGACCTGCTGTCCGCGATGATCGGCAACTGGCGCCGCGACTGGGAGACGCCGGACTTGCCGTTCCTCCTGGTGCAACTGCCGGCGTACCTGCCGGGCGGGCAGGCGGGCGGGACGAATTGGGCGGAGCTCCGCGAAGCCCAGCGGCGCACCGCGGCGGACATTCCGCACGTAGCGATGGTAGTCGCACTGGACTGCGGAGAAGCGAGTGACATCCATCCCGTCCGCAAGCAGCCGATCGCCGAGCGGCTAGCCCTGGCTGCGCAAGCGGTCGTCTACGGGGAGGATGCTTCGTACGAGGCTCCTGAGTGTATAGCGATGGAGATTACGGGCGCTCGCGTGCGGCTGACGTTCGATAGCCGGGGCGGCGGACTACGAACCGGAGACGCAGCGGCAACCGGCCACGGCGGGCATGCAAGGCTGACCGGATTCACCCTATCCGGAGCGGACGGCGTCTACTGCGAAGCCGACGCCGAGCTGCTCGATCCGACCACCGTCGCAGTATGGTGCGATAGCGTGGAAAGGCCCCACAGCGTCCGCTACGCTTGGAACGATTGGCCGGCGTACAGTCTGTTCGGCCTGAATGGGGTGCCGGTCGGGCCGTTCGCGATATAAAGTCGAATCAGCAGGAGCCGTCCGCATGAGAATGAATCCGTTGCCCCAAGCGAATCTGCGCACGAAGCTGGTGCTGCTGTATGTGCTGACGATCGTCATTCCTCTCGTCGTGATCGGCTACATCGTGATGTCCGTCTATGGGAGCAAGGTGGTCGAGCAGACGACAAGCATCACCCAAGAAAATACGGTCCAGACGGCCCGCAACCTGCAGGTGCTGCTCGCCCAATACGTCGATATCGTTAATCGGCTGAGCTACGACCAGCAGCTGAACGACTATTTGACCCCTTCGCGGGTATACAAGACCGATCTGGAGAGCATAGACGCCTATTCGCTATATTTGAAGCCGGCGACGTTCTACGATTACAACTACAAGGAACCCGACGCGCAGATCAAAATTTTTTTCCACAACGAGACGCTGCTCCAAGACGGCATCATGTTCGTACATGCCGATTATGAGGTGCAGAATCTCGCGGAGTACCGTTCGGCGCGTGCGGCGGAAGGACGCCTCGTGTGGGGAACCGCCCGAGGCCGTATCTACATCGCCCGGGCGATGTATACCGCGCAGGGACAGCTCTCCGCGGTCGTCTCGCTGCAAATTCCGGAGAACCGGCTCTATTCGCTTATCGCTGAGAGCGAGAAGAGCGAGAGGACGGTGCTGATCGCCGACAGCCGGGGCACGGTCATTACAGCGAGCCGCCGCGAGCTCATAGGAGGCTCCCTGCTCGGGCAGGCATACTTCCGTCCGCAGGCCCAGGCATCCGCCCCGTTCGACTACGTCGATCGAGCAGCAGGCCGGTCGTTCAAGGTCATTGAAGAAAGCCTCGGCGACGGACAGCAGTTCCTCGACTGGCGGCTGATCACCTTGGTCCCGCTCGACCGGATTATGGATGAAGAGCACCGGATCCGACGGCTGTTTCTCCTCGCTACGCTTGGCGGACTGCTCATTTCCTGCATCCTGTTCCTCTGGGTGCTGAATCGAATCACCAAGCGAATCAAGCGGCTCGTGAGGAAGATGCAGACGGTGAAGAACGGCAGCTTGTCGGTCATGCAGGAGACCGGGGCTTCCGACGAGATCGGCGCACTGACCCGCAGCTTCAACGACATGATCGAGCATCTGCAGCGCTCCATCTACGAGAACTACGTCGTGAATCTGGAGCTGAAGGACATCACGATCCGCAAGCAGGAGGCCGAGCTGTACGCGCTGCAAAACCAGATCAATCCGCATTTTCTGTTCAATACGCTGGAGTCGATCCGCATGGGGCTGCACAACAAGGGAGATTCCGAGACGTCCGTCATCGTCCTGAGCTTGTCGAAGCTATTCCGCAACACTTTGTACACGCAAGGGGAATTCGTCCGATTGGGCGAGGAACTCGAGATGATCGGCAGCTATATGTCCATTCAACAATACCGCTTCGGCGAGCGTATCCGGTACGAGGTGGAACTGCCGGAAGCGCTGGAGGACGCGACGATCCCGAAGCTGACGGTGCAGCCGATTGTCGAGAATGCGGTGAAGCATGGGATTGAAAGCGTCTGCGGCAACGGCACAATCGCCATCGTCGTCCGGCAGATCGGTCCCGATGCGATGGAGATTGAAGTGCAGGACAACGGAGCCGGCATTACGCCCGAACGGCTCGCCCAGCTGGAGAAGGAGCTGGCGGCTCGGGATATGAAGAAGGCGAGCGGCATCGGCCTCAAGAACGTGCAGGACCGGCTGCTGCTCCATTACGGCGCTCCATACGGCCTTACGGTGACCGGGGGCGGAGCCGGTGTCAGCGTCAAACTCACCATGCCGATTCGGCTCGAGGAGACGAGACAAGAGACGAGAAGAGCGGGAGGATGACAGCCATGTTCAAAGCCCTCATCGTGGACGATGAGCCGCAAATTCGCAAAGGTCTCCGCACGATTATTTCCTGGGAGCAGTACGGCTTCACCGTAGTAGGGGAGGCGTCGGACGGGATGGACGCTCTTCAAGCGGCGCGCGAGCAGCAGCCCGATCTCGTCATTACCGACGTCCGGATGCCGCGCATGGACGGGATGGAGCTGTCGCGGGAGCTGCGCAGCGTGCGGCCCGACACGCAGGTGCTCGTGCTAAGCGGCTACAATGAATTCGCCTACGCGAAGGAGGCGCTCCGGCACGGGGTCGCCGATTACTTGCTGAAGCCGGTCGATCCGGCCGAGCTCGGCCGCTCGCTCGAGCGCATGTACGACCGGCTGTGGGGGCGCCTGCAGCAGGCGATGAAGGAGAAGGAGAAGGCGGGCGCGCTCAGGCAGTTCTTCCTGAACAAGCTCATGCGGGGGGAAGTATACGGCGACCCGGTCGAGGCCGCCCGGAAATACGGGGTTCGGCTGCAGGCGGACCGGTTCGCCGTTATGGTCGTGTCGATCGACCGGTACGGTGAATTCCTCGTCTCCTTGCCGGGCGAGGAGATCGGCTGGAAACGCTATGCGATCGGCAACGTGATCCAGGAGCTGCTCCCGCCGAACAGCTACATGTTCGATCTGTCGGAGCAGCGGTTCGGCGTGCTCCTGACCGGGACGGAGGAGTCGGTCCGCCAGTACGGCCGCGCCACGGCGGAACGGATCGCCGCCAGCACGATCCAATATGTGAAGGAAGAGGTGACGGTCGGTCTGGGCGAGACCGTGCAGCAGCCCGCGATGCTCCGGCACGGCTGCCAGACGGCGTTGACGGCGCTCGAGCACAAGTTCCTCGTCGACACGGAGCGGGTGTTCGTCTACGATGCGCAGGAGCGGAGCCGCCCGTTCGAGGAGATTCCGTGGGACGACACCGGCCTGCTCCAGGCGATCCGGGACGGGGCGGAGGCCAGGCTGCTCCAGGAGACTGGGCGGCTGCTGGCTCCTCTGGAGGGGCGGTATGCGGCGCGGGACACGGTGAAGTATGCCGTGCTGTCGACCATCATGCGCCTCGCGAAGATGACGGAGGAATTCCACGGCGAATGGCAGGCGCTGTACACCGGGAAGTTCAGGGAGCTGGAGCGTATCTTGGAGCAAGGGGTCATGAAGCAGCTGAACGCTTTCCTGTACGAGCTCGGGCTGGAGATCTGCCGGCATATCGATACGGTGCGAAACCGGAAGACGGACAGCCGGGTGCGCGACATGATCGGCTACATCGAGCAGCATTACGCGAGCGAGCTGAACCTGAAGGAGCTGTCCAAGCTGTTCTACATCAATACGGTGTACCTCGGGCAGCTGTTCAAGAAGGAGACCGGGGAATATTTCAACGACTATATCAACAAAGTGCGGATCGGCCATGCGAGCCGGCTGCTGGCGGAGACGAGCTGGCCCGCGGCCGAGATCGCGGAGAAGGTCGGGTACAAGTACGTCGACCATTTCTACCGGCAGTTCAAGCTTACGTTCGGGATGAATCCGGGCGAATACCGGCGGACGCTTCCCGGGAGGGGCGCGCAATCTCTTTAGTTTAACCAATGGACTCATAAGATTTATGGAGTGCCGCCACGCTCGACGAAATCTATAATCGAGTCAAGAAGCGGCCTGACGACTACATGGAGGAGCGGTTCAGATGCGGACGAGGCGGATGAAGGTGCTGCGAATCCCGGTTGCGTGCTTCCTGATGATCGGGGTGTTGACCGGCTGCTTCGGAATCCATGAGGGAACGGAGGGAGATCGCGGTACGACGGATGCGGGCGAGTCGCCGGACTGGACGCCGGTCACGCTGACGGTATTCGGAGCGGCGAATGCGGCCGTATTGCGTCAAGCTTATCAGGAAGACGAGGTTATGCTGGAGCTGCAGCGGAGAACCGGAGTGAAGCTCGATTTCAGCCCCGGACTGAACGTAACGGACCCGTCGGTGAAGCTGTCCGTCATGCTGGCCAACAAGGAGCTGCCTGACATCGTCATCTATAACGCTATGACCGACCGGTCGAAGGTGCTGAGTGCGAAGGTGGCGATGCCGCTCGACGAGCTCGTCGACATGCACGGCCCCGATATTCGCAAGAACGCGGCAGCGGCCTTGAGCATCTCGAAGGCGAATAATTCCGACGACACGCACCGCCTTTATGTTTTGCCCGGCGGGGTAGGGGACGTACAATTCTCTCCGCTCACAAACGACAATGCCTGGAACTTGCGCTGGGACTTGTACAAGAAGCTTGGTTATCCGAAACTGGAGACATTGGACGACCTGCTGCGGGTGATGGAGCGGATGCAGCAGCTGGAGCCGATGAACCGCGACCGGAAGAAGACGTTCGGCCTGGGCCTGAATCTCGCGGACGTCTCCGGCCACCTCATGCTGGACCGGCCGATCGCCAATCTGCAGGGCTACGTCCAGGCGTCCTCCAACGATGCCTACCTCGAGATGGGCACCGGACGGCTCGTTCCCCGCGTGTCGGACCCCGGGAGCGTGTTCTGGAAGGCGATGAAATTCTACAATCAGGCGTACCGCCGAGGGCTGCTCGATCCGGAGTCGGCTACGATGAAGGGCGTGACGCTGACCGAGAAGTACAAGACCGGCCGCTACCTGGCGAGCCCTTCCCACGCGTCGCTTGGCGGAGCGGATTCGGTCTTCCTGTCGAACGGGGATACGGACAAGGGCTTCGTGCCGTTCCTGATCGAGGCGAACCCGAACCATATATTCGCCGGTCAGGCGACGTACAACGGCAATCCGTATGAGCTGTTCATCCCGAAGTCGAGCAAACAAGCGGAAGCGGCGATGAAGGTGATCAATTACTTGTACTCGTATGAAGGCGCGGAGCTGCTCTTGAACGGAATCGAGGGCAGACATTACGACATGGCGTCCGGGGTGCCGATCGTTCGAGAGGCGGAGCTGACGGCTCGGCGGACCGATCCGAACCAATATTTGCGCACCGGTATCGGGAAGTATGTGAGCCTCATCCGGTTCAATCCGTCGCTCGATCCGCGCGGGTTCCCGGCCAAGTTCGACAATGTGCCCGAGACGCTGAAGCGGCTCGTCACGCCGGTGCAGCGGGATTATATGGACCACTACGGCTATAAGACGGTAACGGAGCCGTTCACGAAGGTGCCGACGTATGTGTTCGATACTTCGCTGCTGGGCAGTCTTTCGGCGAAGCCGGGCAGCGATATCCAAGCGATGGAGCAGCAGCTGGACGCCTACTTGACCGCGAATGTGGCCAGAGTGATGTTTCAGAAAACGGACGAGGAGTTTGAAAAAGCTAAGCTGAAGTTCCTCGAGGAGTACAAAGCAAAAGGGGCGGAGTCGGTATTCGCCTACTATGAGACGAAATATCGGGAAGCGATAGCGACCTTGGGGCCTTGAACGGCCTTTTAGGCGCGGCTCTCTAGTTAAGCGCTTACAATTTATCGGTTGGGAGCCAAATTTGAAGAGATGAGGTGTGCATGCATGCTGCGTCAATCGATCAAATGGTGTTTTCTATGCCTGGTTGCGGTAACTCTCTTGCTAGTCCCCGGCGTGTATGGAATTCCCGGAGGCGGGGATCGTGCCTATGCGAGTTCTACTGTGCCGGCACTGACGGTGACAGAGATATTGGCCAATTCCAATGGCGATTCTTCCTCGATCACGGATTCCTACGAGTATGTCGAACTGAAAAACAACACGGGGAGCAGCATCGATCTGGCGGGGTACAAGTTTATTTTCTGGTACACGCCTACGGCTTCGGTCACATGGGATTTGACAGCGAGCCAGACGCTGGCGGCAGGAGCGGTGCGGGTCGTCTGGATCAAAAACACGTATGCCCAAGGCAAGACGCTCGCTAACTTCAACAGCCATTACGGGACAAGCTTCACGAGCTCCACCTTGTATACGCTCGATCTGGGGGCGAACGGAGGGCTCGGCAACACCGGGTTCAAAAAGCTGATCGTGGCGACGGATGCCGGCGACGAAGTATGTACCGCCCTCTATAACGACCGGATCGCGACCAGCACTACGCTCGACGAGGATGCGGTTACGGAGAACGGCAGCATCGTCTATCAGTTCCCCGACTACTTGGTGGACGGCAACAAGAAGATGCGGAAGGTGGCGGCGAATCAGAAGCCGACCCCGGGCACCGTTCCGTCCCCGCCGAACATTTGGATCACCGAGCTGATGGTGAACTCGTCCAGTCCGGTCGACGACCTCGAGGCGTTCGAATTTATTGAGCTGTACAACAATACGGGCTCCGCGATCGATCTGGCCGGATATACGATCCGCTATTACTGGGATTACGCCAACCCGGCGAATTATTACGATTACAATTTGACCGCGAGCAAAAGCATTCCGGCTTACGGCTACATGGTCGTCTGGACGCGCGGGACTCAGAGCTCCGGCTATACGCTTGCGCAGTTCGCGGATCATTACAATTTGGCGAGCACCTACTTGACCTCGGCGAAGGTGTATGAGCAGACGGTGACCCAGACGCAGGGGATGGGCAATGGCGGGCAAAAGAAGATCGAGCTGCGTACGGACGGCGGGACGGTCATCGTCGATGCGACGTACAACGACGGGACGGCGAGCCCGGGCAGTACGACGATCGATACGGCGGCGGATACGAGCGTAACCTACGGGTTCCCGGTCGACGGCACGAAGAGCATGCGGAAGCAGCAATACCCGACCCCGGGCAGCCCGTACAACTTTTACAACGGCCAGCTGCACAACCATACGGGGCATTCCCACGAAGGCTCGACCGCGCCGACGAACACTCCGGCGAACGCTTATCTCGCGGCCAAGGCGGAGGACGGCGACTTCTACGGCCTAAGCGACCATTCCGAACGGATGGACGGCGGCGATCCGAACGTGGCGAACGGCGAATGGGCCGACAATAAGTACCAAGCGGATTTCGCGACCGAGCCCCATCAGTTCTCCGCCTTCGCCGGGTTCGAGATGACGTACAATACGGCCTCCGGCATCTGGGGACACTCGAACGTGTTCAATGTGCCGTGGATCGTCGACCGGCACGATACGATCGGCGGGGTGCAGTACAACATGCATCACCTGTGGGACGACTTGGCCGAGAACCCCGAGGCCGTGCTGCAGTTCAACCACCCGAGCGGATATTGGGGCGATTTCGAGGATTTCGCGTACTACAACGAGGCGGCCGACGATCAGAGCGCGCTGTATGAATTCCAGGCCGGAACTCTGATGCTGGAGCACTTCGACAAATACTTCCGGGCGTTGGACCGGGGCTGGCATGTCTCGCCGTCGCTGAACAGCGACATTCACAACGAGACGTGGATGCAGAACGACGACCGGACGATCGTCCTGGCGGAAGCGAACACGCGGGAGGCGATTATGGACGCGATCCGCGCCCGGCGTACGTATGCGACGTTCGGCGACCGGGACTTCAAGCTGACATTCGAGATCAATGGCAAGCCTATGGGCTCCCGCCTGACGAACCCGGGGTCGACGCTGAACGTGTCGGTTCTGGCGGCCAACCCGACGAACGATGCGATCTCCAAGATCACCCTCTACGGTCCCGGCGGCCAAGGGATCGGCTCTCAGACGTACAGCTCACGCATGGCGCATTATACGGCTTCAATTCCTCCTCGATACGCCTACTACTTCGCGAAGGTCGAACAGACGGACGGCGATTGGGCGGTATCGGCGCCGATCTGGATCGCCGATGCGCCTCCGATGGAGCTCGAGATGAGCACGCAGTCTACCGCTGTAGCAGGCGTGCCGGTGCAGATCAATGCCGGTGTGACCAACACGACGGGCGGTACCTTATCGAATGTGCTGGTCGAGTTTTATAAGGACGATTTCACGACTTCTACGGACAATTACACCGCGGCGAATAAGCTGGGCGATGTCACGCTGGCGTCGATCGCGTCCGGGGCAACCGCGACCGCTTCCTCCACGTGGGCGCCGGCCGGCGGAGCGGGGACATATACGGTATTGGCCCGGGTGACCGCGACCGTTGGGGGTGTCTCCAAGTCGGTCACGGGCGGCATTCATCTGCCGGAGCTGTACATCACGGAGATTGTCGCCAATTCCCCGGGAAATACCGGCGTCGACGACGGGAATGGCGTAGGCGATTATGTCGACGAGGATTATGATTTCATCGAAGTGTACAACAACTCGAAGAATATGGTGAATCTGAAGGATTACAAGCTGAAGGACACGTATGAGACGCCAGTGGATATTACAACGGACTTCTATGTGCCGGCCAAGACGGCTAAAGTGATCTGGTTCAAGAAGACCGGCAGCACGAAGACGCTCGCCCAGTTCAATGCCGCGTACGGCACAAGCCTGACCTCGAGCGATGTCCTCGAGCTGTACCAGACGAGCGTCGCGCGCGCCGACAATCCGCTGCGGTATAGCGGCATGGCCCGCATCGAGCTCGTGCGCGATTCGGACGGCGTGAGCATCCTGCAGGCGCGGTACAACAACGGCACGAATACGCGCGAGGTGCACGGACCGGCGGGGACGCACGGGACGGACCCTTCCGTGGACGGCAGAGCGCTGAAGTTCAAGTACCCGGTCGACGGGTCGTACTACTTGCAAGAGATGAGCGGAGGCAACACGCCGACGCCGGGTACGGTGACGAGCGATCAGATTGCGCCTTAGCGCATATAGATAGACTAGAAGCTTCGCCTCCGTCATGCCGGCGGGGGCGAAGCGTTCGGAGAACGAGCAGGAGGAGCCCTTGATGAACCTACATATGGAACAATTCGGATTGAAGCCCGGGGAGGACAGCGATGCCACCCTTCCCGTGCTGCTCGCCTTGGAGGCTTGCCGGGAGCTTACGGAGGTCACGCTGTCGTTTCCGCCGGGCACGTATTCCTTCCGGCCGGACAATATGGTGGAGCGCCAGCTGTACATTACGAATCACGACCAGGGCGGAACTCGGCGGATCGCGTTCCCCCTGCAGGGCCACCGACGGCTCACGATCGACGGCGCGGGGTCGGAATTCCGCTTCGAAGGCCCTATGATCCCGTTCGTGCTCGATCAGACGCACGGCGTCACGCTGCGGGACTTCACGATCGATTGGGACCGTCCGATGTACGAGCAGGGGACGGTCATCGAGAGCGACGAGGCCTCGTTCGTCGTGCAATTGCAGGCGGACGTTCCGTATTCGGTGGCGGATGGGCGCGTCAGATTTTGGTTCGGCGGCCGGCTCGAGCCGGTCTGGGGACTGCACGACATCGATCCGGAGTCGAAGGCGCATGTGTATCAGAGCGGCGACCGCATCTCCTGGGGAGCGTTCGCCGAGCTCTGGGTGGAGGAGGCGGGCGAGGGCCGGATCCGTATCTGCGGCGGCCCCCGCCATCGGCCGAAGGTCGGCAGCCTGATCGCGATGCGATTCGGGCGGCGGGAGAACCCGGGGATCTTCGTCACCGGCGGCTCCGATGTGCGGGTGGAGCGGGTCACGGTGCATCACGCCCCGGGCATGGGGCTGGTCGCCCAGCGCTGTACGGACATCCGGCTGCATATGTTCCGTGTCGCCCTGCGCCCCAGCTCCGAACGGATCGTGACCGCGACGGCCGACGCGGCGCACTTCACGAACTGCCGGGGCCGGATCACGCTCGAGCACTGCCTGTTCGAGAATCAGCTGGACGATCCGCTGAACGTCCACGGCATCTACACCCGAGTCGCCGAGCGCCTCTCCGACGACACGCTGCTCGTCCGGCTCATGCACGAGATGACGATCGGCGTCGAGGTGGCCGTGCCGGGCGACGTCATGCAGGTCGTCGACAGCGAGACGCTGCTGGGCAAGGCGAGCGCCACCGTGCGGGAGGCGGTGGCGCTGAGCGCCCGCGAGACGCTGCTGCGCTTCGCGGAGCCGCTGCCGGCATCGGTGCAGCCGGGCGACAGCGTGGAGAATCGGACGTGGAACGCCGATCTCACGGTCCGGTACTGCACCGTCCGGGCGAACCGCGCCCGCGGCCTCCTGATCACGACCCCGGGCAAGGTGCTGGTCGAGTTCTGCCGCATCAGCGCGCCGGGAGCGGGGATCAAGCTGTCGGGCGACGCGCGCAGCTGGTATGAATCCGGAGCGGTGGAAGACGTGACGATCCGCCGCAATACGTTCGGCGCGTGCAACTACTGCCACCCGGACTGGGGGCAGGCGGTCATCGACATCGACCCGGAGATCGAGCCGCAGCACCGCCGGGACGGGTATTACCATCGGCGTATCGTCATTGAGGATAACCGCTTCGACACGTTCGGCGGCGCCATCGTCTACGGCCATTCCGTCGACGGCTTCGTCTTCCGCTACAACCGGATCCGGCGCTCGGCCGCCTATCCGTGGCACGAGGACACCGCGCGGCCGCTGCTCGAGCTGACCGACATCGGCGACGCCGAGATCGGCGGGAACGAGTGCCCGGCCGATCGGCCGTATGGCCGGGTGCGCGGCGAGCTCGTGTCTTTAGAGTAAGGAACAAAGGCTGCCCGGAGGTTGAACCTCCGGGCAGCCCTTGTTATGGCAGGCATAATCCTCGACTCACTCCACCTCGCGAAACCGTTCTTTCGCTACGAAGCAATAATAGAACAAGATCGAAATCAGCGTATACACGATCGCGGTGATCGTGAAGGCGTAGGCGTACCCGTAATAGGCTCCGTGGTTCGCGACCAGCCCGGTGCTGACCGGAGCCGCAAGGAACCAGCCGAGGTTGAACATCGCTTCGCCCGAGCTGGAGGCGAGGCCCCGCATGGAACGGTCCACGTACTTCATCTTGATGGAATTGTAGAACGGATTGGCGGCATTCATGAGCGCTTGGCGGAACAAGTAGCCGACGCTCGCCAAGTAGAAGTTCCAAGTGTACGCCGTCAACAGCATAAACGGGATGGAGCTCAGCTGCAGCACGACGACGGCCCGGGCCTCGCCCAGCTTGCGGGCGATCAAAGGGCCGAGCAGGTAGGCAAGTGCCGTAGCGCCCTGCCCGAGGGACACGACGATGCCGATCGTCGTATGCGGCACGTCGAAGCGGTCTTCGAAATATACGTTCAAGTAAGGAATGATCATGCCCCCGGCAGTGGAAGAGAGCAGCCCGAGCACGGCGAACAGGCCGATAACCTTGAGCGACGACCGCTGCTTCGCATCGTAATCGCTCCACCGCCACCCGCTCCAACGACGCGAAGGCTGCACAGCGGCGTCCGAATCGCGGCCTCCCGTATCGCCCGTATAGAGCAGCACCGGGATGAGCCCAAGTGCGGCCGTCCCCACCCCGAGGAGCAGCGTCGTGCGCAAGGCCGCCACCTCCGAGAAGTGGAACGCTTGCCGGAACAGATCGCTCAGTCCCCCGCCCAGCATATTCCCGATTACGTTCGCGAGCATGACGAGTGCCATATTGAAGCTGAACAAGTGCACGCGCTGCCGAGGCGTGGAATGGTTCGCCATGAACGGGAGGATCGTGGCCGAGACGACGGCGGTCGCCAGCCCGCCGAGGAACGCCGTAACGATAAGCCCTTGCCCAGTGACGAGCACGCAGCGGGCCCCGTAAGCGGCGACCGCCCCGAAGAGACCGATGGCGACGAGCCGCTTCGGGCCGTATCGGTCATTCAGGATGCCGGCGGGGATCAGGATGAGCGCCGAGGCGATGGCGGTGACTGCTACCAGACGACCAACCATCGTTTGGTCGTAGCCTAGCGCTTTCACATAAAGATTGTAGACGAGCCCGAACATGCCGAGCCCGAGATTCCAGACCAGATTGAAGACGAAGAACAGGCGAATGTTCCGGCTGTACTCCATCAGCTGGCTTTTCCATTCGTTCAGAAAAATAGACATGATCCTAGATTACCCTAAATGGTGGAAAACTTCCTAGTGCCAAAACCAGGAAAAAAATAGATTCCTATTCTCCCGATTGATCTCGCCGTACACTTCTTTATTTATTCCAACCCGGACCTTTAATTTATGGAATGTGCCCGTTCCCGACGCTTCGTATACTGAACCTATCCCCACCAATCTACGAAAGGGTCGATCAACTCCATGGAACAGACCGTCCGACAGACCGGGCCAGTCAACCGCGTACACCGGCGTTCCCCGGCGTTCAAGCGGATCCGCAAATATTGGCAGCTTTACATTTTGCTCGCCCCGGTCATTGCGTATTTCGTCCTTTTCCACTATGTGCCGATGTATGGGGTGCAGATCGCATTCAAAAATTTCCTGGCCGTGAAAGGAATCGTCGGCAGCGAATGGGTCGGCTTCGCACATTTCGAGCGATTTTTCGACAGCTACTATTTATGGCGGCTCTTGCGCAACACGATCGGAATCAGCCTGTATGAGCTCGCCGTATCGTTCCCGATCCCGATCGTGCTCGCCCTGCTGCTGAACGAGGTGCGCAATCAGGCGTTCAAGCGGTTCGCGCAGACGATTACGTATGCACCGCATTTCCTCTCCACCGTCGTGCTCGTCGGCATCCTGTTCTTGTTCTTGTCCCCGTACGGCGGGATCGTCAATCAGTTCCTGGGCTTGTTCGGCATCGAGCCGATCGCCTTCATGACCGAACCGGGCTGGTTCAAAAGCGTGTATGTGTTCTCGGGCGTCTGGCAGCAGATGGGCTGGAGCTCGATCATCTACCTGGCGGCGCTCTCGAGCGTCGATCCGCAGCTGCACGAGGCGGCCAAGGTGGATGGGGCGAGCCGGTTCAAACGCATCCTGCATATTAACATCCCATGCATCATGCCTACAATCGTGGTGCTGCTCATCCTGAACGTAGGGACGATCATGGGCGTCGGGTTCGAGAAGGTGTTTCTCATGCAAAACGCGGTCAACATCGAAGCGTCGGAGGTCATCTCGACTTACGTGTATAAGACCGGCATCATCGGCTCGCAGTTCAGCTATTCCGCAGCCATTGGGCTGTTCAATTCGATCGTGAACTTCATTCTGCTCATAACGGTCAACCAGTTGGCCAAGCGGATGAACGAAACGAGCTTATGGTAGGAGGGGCATCCTCATGAAAGCAGGTCTCGGAGACCGCGTGTTTGGTCTCATCATTTACGCCATTCTGTCCGTCGTCGTTCTGCTGGTGCTGTACCCGCTCGTCTTCATCCTGGTCGCTTCCGTCAGCGATGCGAACGCCATCCTGCGCGGGGAAGTGTGGTTGCTGCCGAAGGGATTCCACCTGCAAGGGTATGCGAAGGTGCTCACCAACAACGACGTGCTCGTCGGTTATGGCAATACGATCCTCTACACCGTACTGGGTACGGCGCTGAACGTAGTGATGACGCTGTTCGCCGCCTATCCGCTGTCGCGCAAGCAGCTGCTGGGCCGCAATGCAGTTACGGTGTTCCTCGTGTTCACGATGTTTTTCAGCGGGGGCCTCATCCCGACCTATCTGCTCGTCAAAAGTCTGGGGCTGCTCAACACGATGTGGGCGATGATCATCCCCGGGGCGGTATCGGTGTGGAACATCATCATTATGCGCACCTTCTTCCAGACGAGCATCCCGCCAGAGATTCAGGAGTCGGCCGAGATGGACGGCTGCTCGGAGCTCCGGATTCTGACCCGGATCGTCCTGCCGCTCTCGATGCCGATCATCGCGGTCATGATCTTGTTCTATAGCGTCGGCCATTGGAATTCCTACTTCAGCGCGCTCATCTACCTGAGCGACCGGGACAAATTCCCGCTGCAGCTGTTCCTGCGCGAGATGCTCGTCCAGGATACGATGACCGATTCGATCTCCTATTTGAACAAGGATCTGGTCACTCAGATGATGAAGGCCGAGACGGCCAAGTACGCCGCCGTCATCGTGGCGAATTTGCCGATTCTGATGCTGTATCCGTTTCTTCAGAAATATTTTACCAAGGGCATGATGGTCGGAGCTATTAAGGGCTAACCGCCTTCATTAATAGACAAAAAACAAAGGTTCAGGAGGTCTGAAAGAGGTATGAAAAAACGGAAAGTCGTCTTAAGCAGTCTTGCGACCGCGATGGTCATGTCGGTGCTCGTCGCCTGCAGCAGCGGCAAGGAGGCACCCGCCTCCTCCACTGCCCCCGCAACGCCGGGCAAGAAGGAAGAGCCGGTCACGAACCTGAACGCGACGGGATTCCCGATCGTGAAGTATCCGATCAAGCTGACTTTCTTCGCCAGCAAGTCGAATTCGAACCTGGGCAACTGGAACGAGACTACGGTATGGAAAGAGTACAAGAAAATGACGAACATCGACGTCGACTTCCAGCTCGTGCCGGTCGATGCGCTGACGGAGAAGCGGAACTTGGCGCTCGTGGGCGGCAATCTGCCGGATGCGTTCCACACCGCGAGGCTGTCTTCCGTCGATCTGGCGAACTACGGGAGCCAAGGCATCTTCATCAAGCTGAACGACCTGATCGACAAGTACGCGCCGAACCTGAAGAAGATTCTGGACAAATACCCGGAGGTGAAGAAGGGGCTCACCATGCCGGACGGCAGCATCTATTCGTTCCCGACCTTGCTCGACCCGGAGCATACGTCCAGCATCATCGGCTCGCAGCTGTGGGTGAACCAGAGCTTCCTGGACGCGCTCGGCATGAAGATGCCGGAGACGACAGGCGACTACTACAACTATCTGAAAGCGGTTAAAACGCAGGATCCGAACAAAAACGGCAAAGCGGACGAGATTCCGTTCCTGGCGAGCGGCATCACGATGCTGTACGACCATCTGAAGGGGGCATGGGGGCTCGGTACGCGCGGCAACACGCATCCGAGAGTGGACGTCGATCCGGCGACGAACAAGCTGCGGTACATCCCGGCCGATCCGAAGTACAAGGAAGTGCTGCAATATCTGAACAAGCTCAATGCGGAGGGACTGTTCTACAAGGATATTTTCACCGTCACGCTGAATGATGTTACGGCGGCCTACACCCCCGGCGTCGTCGGCAGCTCGCTCTATACGAACCCGAATCTTACGTATCCGAACATTACCGGCATGAAGGGCGTTCCTACGCTCAAAGGGCCGAACGGGGACAAACTGTTCTCCCGTGCCCGTTCGTTCATGGTACTGACCGGCGGCATGGCGATTACGAAGGCGAACAAGTATCCGGCGGAGACGGTGCGTTGGGTCGACTACTTCTATAGCGACGAGGGCAGCAAGCTGTTCCGCCTCGGCGTGAAGGACGTGAGCTACACCGAGAAGGACGGCAAGTTCGACTACGTCGACGCGCTGAAGAAAGATTCCAGCCAGCTCGGCAAGCATGTGACATGGGCCGGAGGCTGGTATCCGGGCATGGACAATCCGAAGTATATCATCTCGTCCGAGAGCGATCCGGAGAACATGCGCGTGTCCGAGCTGATCAAGCCGACATTCCCGAAGGAGCTGTGGCCGGAATTCACTTATTCGGCGACGGAGATGTCGGAGTTCAAGGCACTGGAGACCGACCTGGGCACGTATGTCGACGAGATGATGGCCAAGTTCGTCAAAGGGACGGTGCCGTTCAGCGAGTGGGACAACTACGCGGCGACATTGAAAAAGATGGGCCTGGACCGCTATTTGAAAATTTATGAAGCGGCTTACGAACGGTACAAGAAAGGATGAGTACGTTCCCCAAACTGTTCGTCACCGATCTGGACGGGACGGCGCTGGGAGGCGGCTATCGGCCGTACTCCCGCATCCCGGACCGCTTCGCGGCGTTCCTGGACCGGCTCGCCGAGCGGGGATGCGGCTGGGCGACCTGTACGACCTGGGAGCTGTCCGCTCAGCTGAACCTGCTCTACGCGAGCCCGGTGAAGACGCCGCCGTCCTATGTGATCGGCGGATCCGGCTTGTACTTGGCCGTGTGGAGGGATGGCGAGCTGGTCAAGCTGCAGCCGTATACGGGCACAATGGAGGCGCGGCTGGCGGAGGTCGTCCGGGCGGAGCTGCATCCGCTCATGCGCGATGTGGCGAGCCGCTTCGATCCGGTTCTCACCGGGTTCAACGGCTATTGGTACTCCATGACCGTGCAGGACGTGGATGTCGAGCGGATGCTCGACTATATCGGGGAGCAGGCGGCCCGGTATGAGGGGCTGCGGATCGAGCGGCTCGCCGAGGAGAAGCGGTTCTACGCGCACCCGGCTTTCCTGCGCAAGGGCACGCCTGTAAAGGAGCTGCTGCGTTTGACCGGGCTGACCCCGGCCGAACTCGTAGTCGCCGGAGACGAGCTCATGGATCTTAGCATGATGGAGCCCGACGTCGCGATCCATGCGGTCAGCCCGGTCAATGCGCACCCGGAGGTGCGGGCGAGGGTCGAGCGCATGGGCGGCTTCGTCGGTGAAGCGCCATGCTCGGACGGCGTAATCGAGGCGTTCCGCCGGTTGGCGGATGCGCAGGGCTGGGGCGTCATATAGCCATAGAGGAAGGACCGCCCCGCAGCGGCTGCGGGACGGTCCTTTTCCATACCGATCAAGGCGCCAATTGGTCGGCGGACACAGTACCCGGAGTCGACGTTACATTGGACCCGATCTTCTGCAGATAGAGCGACCCGTCGACGGGATACTTGTACTTGAGCGCCTTGCCGTCTACCGACGGGTCCGTACCGTGTGTGCCTACCGGACCATGCGTCTCACGTACATCGGTCCCGACGTTGTACTTCGCGCGGAAGATCCGCTTGCCGTCGGCGTCCTGCACCAGATCGACCCAGGTCGTGCCGCCGAACCGCAGTCCGCTGTTCACATCGGATGACTGCAGCTGCAGCACGTCGCCCGCCGCGAAGCTCGTACCGTATGCGGCATTGAAGTTCGCGAGCGTCTTGGTGCTGTTCTTCTTTTTGATCCAGACGACCTTCGCCGACTTGGCAGGGATGATGAAGTCGACGGCTATGTCGTAAGGGGCCGTATACGTGTCCTGCAGCTTGTAGTTTTTCAGATTGACGTCGTTTTTGGAATTGTTGTAAATCTCCACGAAGTCGTAATCCTCGTCATAGTAGTCGCCGAAACCGTTGTCGACGCCCGTGTTGCCGGGAGAATTGCCCACAATCTCGGTAATATACAGCTCGGGCAAGTGAATGCCGCTAAGGACGGACTTGGAGATTCCGCCCACGGTCGCCGTCGCGCGGACGAGAAGGCGATAAGTGCCGGCCCCTCCCGCCGGTGCCCATGTGGACGAGGCGGTCGATGCGGCGCCCGCTGCGATCGATGACAAAGTCACCTCCCCCACTTTGTTCGGGTTGCTATAGTTGTCGGCCGGCGTATTGTAGTCGTCCTTGTAGAACTCCACCAGCACGTTCGAGAGCGTGCTTCCCGTCGTATTTTTCACGCTCGCATTGACCTGCACCGGTACGCCCGCTGCAGCTGTAGCTTGGGTGCTCATCGTAAGCTCCATCGGCGGCGCGTCGGAGACCCAGATCGGCGCCGACAGCGCCCAGTCGCCGTCGGTCTGCTCGACCTTGACGAAGTAATAAGCGTACTGCGGAGGGATCGACGCCGTGTAGTGCGCCATACGCGAACTGTACGTTTGGGAGCCGATCACTTGGCCTCCGGGGCCGTACAGCGTAATCTTCGAGATCGGATCGACGGTGGTGTTGGCGGCCATGACCGAGACATTCAAGGCGGAGCCGGGATTCGTCAATCGGGAGCCCATCGGCTGCCCATTGATTTCGAACATCAGCTTGATATCCCGGTCGCCATACGAATTGTACGCTCGGCGCGCCCTTAGGGCGTCCAGGATCGAGTCGCGGGTGTTCGTCTCGGCGAGCACGATCGTCCGGTTGTCGTCCGCCATCCAGTTCTCCGTATGATTATCGCCGTTCCAGGCAGGCGCCACATGCCAGCCCCGGTCGAGCGCCCGGATGTAGCTGGCGAATTTCTCGCCGTTCTGCACGTCCTCGTTCACTTCGAGCAGGACGGTCTGATCGTCGGCCGCCTGGTTGTAATAGGCGAAATCCTCGAAGTCGCCCCAGTAATAGTCTGGATGGTTGAACTGCGCGATCGCTTCCGGGGTGCCGGCCAGATCGTCCCACAGATCGTGCAGGTTGTACTGACGCCCGTCAATCGTGTCCCAGCGGTCTGCGAACCAAGTCGTGTTGAACACGTTGACATGCCCCCAGATGGCGGTCGTCGTGTTGTACGTGATTTCCCAGCCCGGGAAGCCGGAGAACTTGTAGTTCTCGGTGGCCGTGTCCGCCTGCAGCCGGATGTCCGCCCATTCACCGTTCGTCACGGTCGGATCGCCGTCGTCGATCTGCTCGGCATGGTCGGACAAGCCGAAGAAGTCGCCCTGCGCCTTGGCTGCGGCATAGGCGTACTGCGGCACGTTGGCGGTAGGCGGGGTTCCGCTCTCTACGCCGTCCGAATACGTCGTATGCGCATGCATCTGGCCGCCGAACCAATTGTACTTGCTGCCGGGCGTCGGATACTGGGTGCTGGCGAGCTTGCGCATCTCCTTCGTCCCGTCGACCGGAGCTCCGTACACGATGCTCGTGTCCTGTGTCGTGTCAACGGTGGTGTTGGCATTGTCGGCCGTGCCGTCGTTATATGTGGCCGAGACGATGGCCGTGCCGCCGTCGGTGCGCAATTCGACCGACTTCCTGCCGCCATTGCCCATCCCTTGCGCGCTCGTCAGCGTAACCTCGTACAGCTGGGCTGACGTGAAGTAGGTGGACGGCAAGTTGTAGTGGTCGGCGAAATCGGCGGCCGTCTTCCCGCTGCTCTGCGTCCCGCGCAGCCAGACGGCCATCCGGCCGTACGCCGGGATGTTCTTGCTGGCCGTGAGGTTCCAGTCCGTATAATTGGCCGGATTGGCGTAGTCCCAATAGTAGCGAACCGTGTAGCCGGCCAGATCGATCGCGGCAGCGGTATTGTTGTACAGCTCGATGAACTCGTAGGCGTCATTGTTGTCGCCGGAGGCGGTGGAAGGGTTAGGCAGCAGCTCCGTGATCCAGATGGAGGGAGGAGCCGGAATCGTGCCGGGGGTCGGCTTCTGGTTGGAGTCGATCATACGCATCGTTATGTTGCCGTCTACGAGATAATCGGGGTATTCGTAGACGATGCTGCTATTCTCGACGGAGGCGTCTTCGGTCAAGGTCGTGCTATTGTAGATGCGGTCGTTATACTTAGCGATACAGATTTCGGTTCCGGTATCCGTGGCCACAATCAGCTTCTTGACGCCGCTGTTGCCGAGCCCGCCGTTCGCGCCCAAGTCCAGAGTATACAAGGTGGAGCTTGTGAAGCTCGTGCCGTAGTGGCTGTTGAAATTGGCGAGCGTCTTGCCTTGCGCATCCGTGTTCTTAATCCAGACGACACGGACACCGCCGGCCGGAATAGTCTGGCTCGCCGTCATATTCCATGTAACGAATTGGGTAGGGGTCCACCAGAAAATGAATTTATAGTTGGCCAAATCAATGCTGGAGGCGGTGTTGTTCTTGAGCTCGACGTACTCATAGGCATCGGCGATCGAGGTGCCGTCGCCATTGGAATTCGCCAGGATCTCGGTGATCGTGAGGGCGGGAACGATTGAAGAAGCATGAACGGTGACGGGCCCGGGCAGTGCAGGCAGCGGGATACAGGTAAGACCGAGGGCCGCGATGAGCGAGAGCAACCAGCGGGTTGTCCGCGCGGGGAAGGTCATAAGAACGCTCCTCTCCAAGTAGGGGATCGTCTGCGGGTCTATGCTGTTTTATAGAAATAGGTCGATATTTCTTTGGGCCCAAATCTATTATTCAAGGCAGAAGGGCTAATCCCGGGAAAAAGCCGCATCCACAAGCAAATGTAACACGCAGCCTGTAAGGATGTCAAAACAAATTGCATGAAAATTTATTTGTGAATTGGCCCCAAAAATTTACGCAAAATTAACAAAAAAAGCTTTGACATTTGGGCAAAACGCTTGCTAAGATTACGCTATGACCGGAATTGTTTGGGGGAAAATTTGGGTAAAGGAGACGTCACTACATTGCCAACCCTAAAAGATATCGCGCAGCATGTAGGCGTGTCGATCTCGACCGTCTCGCGCGTCATGAATAACGATTCAAGACGGCATATCAGCCCCGAGACGAAGATGAGAATCCGCCAAGCGGCCAAAGAAATCGGGTATGTAATGCCGGATCATCCGGAGCTGCACGCGGCGGATTTAATGGCCGCAAGAAACGGCAGAAATGCCGGGAAGACTCCGGAGGGGGCGACTGCGATGCGGCAAGTGGGCTGCATCGTCTCGGTTCCCCAGAACAAGTACAACCATCCTTACTTTTCCCCGATTCTGGAAGGCATCGAGAAGAAGCTGACCGAACTCGGGTGCTCGCTCGCCTACTTGTCTGCGATGGACGACATTCAGAACGAGGCGGCGATCCGCAGGATGGCGGAGGAGCGGGACCTTAAGGGCATGCTGATCGTGGAGGGGATACGGCCCGAGCTGTACGAATGCGTCAAGCAGGTCGTGCCCGCCGTCGTAGGCATCGACATCTCCGACCCGACCGTCCCGGTCATCTCCTACGACCGGGTGGAGGCGGCGAAGTCTGCGGTGCGGCACTTGGTCGAGAAGGGGCACCGCCGGATCGGCTTCATCGGCGGCCCGGGACTGACCGGGGAGCTCTCCCGCGAGAAGCGGTACCGCGGCTACCAATACGGGATGCTGGAGTCGAACTTGCCCGTGCAGCCGGAATGGGTCGTGAATACCGGCTGGGATGTGAACGAGAGCTACATGCAGGTGTCCGCGCTGTTCGACCGGCCGGAGGGCGAGCGACCGACGGCTATGTTCGCCGCGAGCGACATGATGGCGATCGCCGCCATGCGCGCCGCGTCCGAGCACGGCCTGCGCATCCCGCAGGATGTCGCCTTCGTCGGGCTGGACAACATCGAGATGGCGCAATTCACGACACCGCCGCTGTCGAGCGTCCATATTCCGAAGACCGAGATCGGCATCATGGCGGCGAAGGTGCTCGTCGACGAAATGAACGGCACGAACCCGCTGCCCTTCAAGCTGATGATGCCGTACGACCTGATCGTCCGGCAATCGTCCGAGTATCAGCGTCCTTAGCATGATGTACGAATCGCCAAGAGGCTGCACAACTTGCCGCACGCACATCTTGCCTCTTTTTTTGCCCTCTAACCAAATATTTGGGCCCAAACTACCCTGAGCGCTTGCAACATCTGCAGCATGAGAGGAGAACTAACATGGAACCTATTCGAATCGGAGTTATCGGCCTAGGCTGGAGATCGGGGGTCGTCCGTTATTGGCATCAGCCCGAGGGCCGGTCGGTCGTCGTGGCGGGAGCTGACATCGATCCGGTCCGGCTCGATAAATTCCGCGAGCGCATCAATCCAGACGCCTACACGACACTGGATTATCGGGAGATGCTGGCGCGGCCGGACATCGACGCCGTCGTCATCACGTCCCCGGACCATTGCCACGAGGAGCACGCCGTCGCCGCTCTGCGGGCCGGCAAGCATGTGTATTGCGAGAAGCCGCTCCACATCACGGTGGAAGGCTGCGACCGGATTTTGGAGGCTTGGCGCGAATCGGGCAAGCATTTCATGATCGGCTTCAACATGCGCTACATGAACATGTACCGCACGATGAAGGAGATCATCGACGCCGGCGAGATCGGGGAAGTGAAGGCAGTGTGGGTGCGGCACTTCGTCGGTCTTGGAAGCGATTACTACTATCACAGCTGGCACGCGAATTCCCGCAACACGACGTCGCTCCTGCTGCAGAAGGCATCGCACGACTTCGACATCATCCATTGGCTGACAGGTCAATATACGCGCAAGGTGGCGGCGTTTGGCGCTCTTGACTACTTCGGCGGCGACAAACCGAACGACTTGACGTGCCCGACATGCGACGAGAGAGCCACCTGCCCCGAATTCCGCTCAGGCCCGCTCGTGAAGTGCGCCTTCCGCCGGGAGGTCGATGTCGAGGACAACAGCACCGTCCTGATGGAGCTCGACCGCGGGGTGAAGGCGACTTATATGCAATGCCATTTCACGCCGGACTATCAGCGCAACTACACGATCATCGGCACGGAAGGCCGGATCGAGAATTCCGAGACGGAGAACCGGGTGTATTTGAAGTCCCGGCGCTCGGGAACATGGCGCGATCTGTCCGACCGGATTTACGAGATCAAGGCGTCGGAGGGCACGCATAACGGAGCCGATCCGAAGATCTGCAACGATTTCCTCGACGTCATCCTGCACGGCAAGGAACCGATCGCGCCTCCGATCGCCGGCCGCATGAGCGTAGCGGTCGGCTGCGCGGCGGCGGAATCGATGCGGTCTGGCGGCCAGCCGATTGTCTTGCAGAAGCCCGAGCCCTGGATGCTAGCTAGCTCCATTCACAAGGTCGGCCAGCACTAATTTTACTGTAAAGAGAGGGGCCTTTCTTTGAACAACCCATCGGCATCGCCCGCAGCCAAACGAGCAGCCGGTCGAAGTCTGACCAAGTGGGACGTCCTGCGCAGATCGTTCCGCAAAAATTGGGATTTGTATTTGCTGCTCGCGCCCGTCGTCGCTTACTTCCTGATATTCGAATATTTTCCGATGTACGGGGTCCAGATCGCCTTCAAAAACTTCGTCGCCGCGAAAGGCATCTGGGGAAGCTCCTGGATCGGCTTCGACCATTTCGAACGATTCTTCAAAGGCTTCTACTTCTGGCGACTGATCAAGAACACGCTCGGCATCAGCCTGTATTCCCTGATCGTCGGCTTCCCGATTCCGCTCCTGCTGGCGCTTATGATCAACGAGGTTCGGCACGTCTGGTTCAAGCGGTTCGTGCAGACCATCACGTACGCGCCGCACTTCCTGTCCACCGTCGTCATGGTCGGGCTCATCCTGATGTTCCTCAACCCGCAGACCGGGATGGTGAACCACATCATCACTTGGTTCGGCGGCGAACCGATCAAGTTCATGACCGATCCGGCCTGGTTCAAGACGATCTACGTCTTTTCCGGCGTGTGGCAGAACATGGGCTGGAGCTCCATCATCTACTTGGCCGCATTGGCGGGCATCGATCCTACGTTGCACGAAGCGGCGCGGGTCGACGGGGCGAGCCGGCTGCAGCGCATCTGGCACATCAACCTGCCGGGCATTCTGCCTACGGTCGTCATTCTGCTCATCCTGAACGTCGGCCATATTATGGGCGTCGGCTTCGAGAAGATCTACTTGATGCAGAACGATCTGAACAAGGAAAGCTCGGAGGTCATCGCCACGTACGTGTATACGAGCGGGATTCTGGGCTCGCAGTACAGCTTCTCGGCGGCCGTCGGCCTGTTCAATTCCGTCGTCAACTTCGTCCTGCTCGTCACGGTGAACCAGATCGCCCGGAAGCTGAACGACACCAGTCTGTGGTAAAGGAGAGCGACCCAAGTGAAAGAAACGTTAGGAGACCGCACCGTCGGCGCGATCATCTATGCTCTGCTCATCGCGGTTACGATCATCGTGCTGTATCCGCTCATCTTCGTAGCGAGCGCATCCGTGAGCGACGCCATCGCCGTGATCAAAGGGGAAGTGTGGCTCTGGCCCAAGCAGCTTTCGTTCACCGGCTACAAGCTGATTTTCGATAACAAAGAAATTTTGACCGGCTACGGCAACACGATCCTCTACACGGTCGTAGGCACGGCGCTCAATCTGGTGATGACGGTGATGGGGGCTTACCCTTTGTCCCGCAAAGACTTGGCCGGCCGTAATGTGGTCATGGCGCTTATCGTATTCACGATGTTCTTCAGCGGCGGGCTCATTCCCACGTATCTGCTCGTGAAGAAGCTCCACATGATCAATACGATGTGGGCGCTTATCGTGCCGGGCGCGGTGTCGGTGTGGAACGTCATCATCATGCGCACTTTCTTCCAGACGAGCATACCGAATGAAATCCAGGAATCGGCCGCGATCGACGGATCCTCGAACATCCAGACGCTCGTTCGGATCGTTCTGCCGTTGTCCACACCGATCATCGCCGTCATGGTGCTGTTTTACAGCGTTGGCCATTGGAATGCCTATTTCAACGCCCTCATCTATTTGAACGACCGCCATCTGTACCCGCTTCAGCTGTTCCTGCGGGAAATTCTCATCAAGTCGCAGACCGACCAGATGACGAGCAGCATGGACTTGTCGCTGCAAAAGCATCTGATGGAGGCGGAGGCGATCAAGTACGCCATCGTCATCGTAGCGAATTTGCCGGTGCTGCTACTGTACCCGTTCCTGCAAAAGTATTTTGTCAAAGGCATTATGGTCGGCGCCATCAAGGGATAACCCCTTGTTCGCAATAGAAATCCTATTCATTCATTGGAGGTCATGAAACGATGAAGGTTAACAAATGGACTGCGGTGCTGCTGACCGGGGTCATGACAGCGGGTCTTGTGGCCGGCTGCGGCAAAGAGGAAGGCGGTACTACGTCCGAGCCGACCAAATCGCCGGACAAGGCGGCCTCGTCTAACGGAGTCAATGTAACGGGCTTCCCGATCGTGAAGGATCCGATCAAGCTGACGTTCTTCGCGGGCAAAGCGGCGTCCGCCCCGCCGAACTGGAACGAGCTGCCCGTCTGGAAAGAGTATGAGAAGATGACGAACATCAGCGTCGACTTCCAGCTGACGCCGGTAGAGAGCTTGACCGAAAAGCGCAATCTGGTACTGTCAGGCGGCGATTACCCGGATGCGTTCCACACGGCCCGCTTGTCCAGCATCGACGTGGCGAACTATGGGGCACAAGGCATCTTCATCCCGCTGAACGATCTGATCGACAAGTACGCGCCGAACTTCAAGAAGCTGCTCGAGAAGTACCCGGAAGTGAAGCGCGGGCTCACGATGCCGGACGGCAAAATTTATTCGATGCCGACGTTTTACGATCCGGATTTCAAGTCCGTCATTATCGGAACCAAGCTGTGGTACAACAAGAGCTTCCTCGACGCCCTCGGCATGAAGGAGCCTTCTACGACGGAAGAATTCTACCAATACTTAAAAGCCGTCAAGACGCAGGACCCGAACAAGAACGGCAAGGCCGACGAAATTCCATACGCCGCGAGCGGCTACGGCTCGCTGCTCGATGAGCTGAAGGGCGCATGGGGCCTGGGTAACCGGGGCAACATGCACAGCCGCGTCGACATGGACCCGTCGGGCAAGCTGCGGTTCATCCCGGCCGATCCGAAGTACAAGGACTTGCTGGAATACTTGAACAAGCTGAACAAGGAAGGGCTGTTCATTAACAACATTCTTACGATTCCGGGCACGGAAGTGAACGTGAAGCTGGGCGAAGGCGTTGTCGGCGCTTCGGAGACGAACAGTCCGCAGGCGATTTCCGGGGTTAGCATTAAGAATTTCGTTGGGGCTCCTGCATTGAAAGGACCGAACGGCGACCAAGTATTCTCGCGGGCCCGTTCCCCGCTGATCGATACCGGCGCTTTCGTCATCACGAAGAAGAACAAGTACCCGGAAGCGACCGTCCGATGGATGGACTACTTCTTCAGCGAAGAAGGCAGCAAGCTGTTCTTCATGGGTGTCAAGGACTTGAGCTACAAGGAACTGCCGGACGGCACGCTGCAATACACCGACGAATACAAGAAGGATGCATCCAAATTCGTTTCGTGGGCGGGCGGCTATTACCCGGGCATGCTTACCTCGAAGACATTCAAGGGCGGCGAAGCCGACGCGATTAGCATCGAGGGCGCCAAGAAGGTCGAGCCGTACTGGCCGAAGGAAGTTTGGCCGGCGTTCACGTACACGCAGGATGAGCTCGTGCGCTTCACGCCGCTCAATACCGACATCAACAACTATGTGAGTGAAATGACGACGAAGTTCATCACGGGCGATGTGCCGCTCTCCGATTGGGACAAATACATCGCCAACCTGAAGAAGATCGGACTCGACGACTACATGAAGATTTATACCGCCGCTTACGAACGGTATAGCAAAGCGAAGTAAGGTTATGCTCGCGACCAGGGCTGCGATGCGGGATGTGCTTCGCGGCCCTGAGTCCTCAATATGACGGGGAGGGTGTTTACGAGTGAAACGATTCGCTGCAATCGCTCTTACGCTACTGGTGCTTTTGAATGTCATGGTGCTTCCTTCCGCCTCCGCCAAGACGACCCCGGCGTTCGACGTCTGGGTGCCGACGAATACGCAGAAGGTGTTGCGGGACCAAGCGTTCCCGCCCGACGGGTCCCATAGCGTGCGCATGGCCGCCGCCCGCAACGAGTACGAAGCCGCGCAAGTGATTGTGAAAGCCGGTGACGCCGGGCTGCAACAGCTTGAGGTGCAAATAAGCGACTTGAAACTGACGAACGGCAATGCGAAGATCGACCGCGGCCATATTCAGCTGTTCAAGCAGCATTATATTCAAGTGACGACATCGACGACGGCCGCTTATCCCAAGGGCTGGTACCCGGACGCGCTCATCCCGCTGCATGAAGACGAACTGCTGAAGGTGGCCGCCGGGGACAATCAGGGCATCTGGATCAAGGTGCAGGTGCCGAAGGGCCAGCCGGCCGGTACATACACAGGGGAGATCTGGCTGCATGAGACCGGGAATCCGGTTCGCGTGCCGATCGAGTTCACGGTCTGGGATTTCGAGCTGACCGACGAGAGCCATGCGAAGACGGCGTTCACGCTGTGGGGGGACCAAGTGGCGGCTGCCCATAACAATGTGGCCGGAGAAGAGTTCTGGTCGCTGCTCGACAAGTACTACTGGGCTTCGGTGGAAGAGCGGTTGACTCCGAGCTACTTGCCGGTGCCGTTCACCGACGTGAACGAGTTCGTGCGCCGGGCGGAGCCGTACATCACGAATCCGAAGGTGTCCGCTTATCGGCTGCAGCTATATAGGGACGCTTCCGGCAATGTCGATGAAGCGAAGACGAAGCAGCTGGTCGATCTGCTGCGGGAGAAGGGGCTGCTGGCCAAAGCTTTCTTCTACTTAGTCGACGAGCCTGGGCCTGCCAAGTATGGTGATGTGCGGAACTACAAGGACATTCTGAGCCGCGTCGCGCCGGATGTGCCTAGCCTGGTCACGATCCAGCCGGTCGATGAGCTCGTCGGCGACGTCGATATCTGGACAGCGGAGATCGACAAATATGACCCCGTCTTTGCCCAAGAGCGGCAAGCGGCCGGCGATGAAGTTTGGTGGTACACGTGTGTCGTGCCGAAGCATCCGTTCCCGTCTTACCATCTCGACGACGATCTCGTCGGGACGCGGCTCTTGTCGTGGATGCAGCGCGACAACGGCGTGCAGGGGACTCTGTTCTGGTCGACGACGATCTTCAAGAAGTGGAATGGCAAAGAATACATCGCTCGGGATGTGTGGAACGACCCGATGGCGTTCCCCGGCGCGAACGGGGACGGCTACTTGTTCTACCCCGGCACGGCGCTCGGCATCGACGGACCGGTCGGCACGATCCGCATGGAGACGCTGCGCGAGGGTGCGGAAGACTACGAGTACTTGTGGCAGCTGGAGCAGCGCATCACGGAGGCCGCTGCAAAGCTCGGTCTCGCAGGTTCGTCGTTCGAGGTGAAGGATGCGATCCAGCCTTTCTACGAGCGGCTGTACGACCATATCCGCGATTATAAGGAAGATCCGGTGCAATTGCTGCAGGTGCGCGGGGAAGTGGCGAACGAGATCGTCTCGATGTCGAGCGGCCTGACAGCACTGACCGCTATCGGGAAGCCGGCTCCGGGGAGCCGTGAGGTAGCCGTGTACACCGAGCCGGGCTCCACGGTGACCGTGAACGGGCAGCTGGCGCCGGTGGCCGAATCGGGCGCGGGCTATGCCAAGCATGCCGTCGTGCTGCCGCTGCAGCCGGGCTTGCACGAGGTCGACATCGTCGTCTCGAAGGACGGGCAGACGAAGACGATCCACCGGACGCTCGCGGTGAAGGAAGCGGCCGTGACGTACCCGGTGGAGCTGAATGACGCCGAGAGCGATGCCGCTGTGAAGAAGTGGACGTCCTCTACCGTCACACTGGCTCTGTCGAACGACCATGTGACCAGCGGCTCGCATTCGATGCAGGCTACGTACAAAGCTGGGGTGAAATTCCCGAACATCCGTCTGTTCGATGCGGGCAAGGCATTCCGCAGCCCGGACTGGTCCCGTTTCCAGGCGCTGCAGTTCGACGTGTTCAACGTGGGCGAGACCGTGCAATTCTACGTAAAGTTCCACGGGACGAACGGCAAGACCGACGATACGTTCATGCAGTACGTGCGGGCGAACCAGGGCGAGACGATCACGATCCCGCTGAAGCAAGTGAATCTGGACCTTACGCAGATCAAGGGCATTGAGATTTGGATGTGGCAGCAGACTGCTCCGAAGACGCTATACCTCGACAACTTCCGGCTGTTGTCCAATGAGCCTGCGGACAGCATGGCGTTATAATGGGCGATCGCGGTTCGCAACTAAGACTAGGCATCATCGGCCTGGGCCGGCGGATGGGCGTCATGCTCGGCGCCCTTCGTCGGGCGGACCCGGCCTGTACGCTCACCGCGGTCGCTGACCCGCGGCAGGCGGACATCCGCCTTGCTCTCGGGGAGCAAGGCGTGCGGGAAGGCACGCGCTGGTACAGCCGCGCGGAGGAGATGCTGGCCGCCGAGGCCGGGGCTCTCGACGCGATTCTGATCGGCAGCCGCTGCTCGAGCCATGCCGCGCTGGCGCTGCAGGCGCTGCCGACCGGGCTGCCGCTCTTCTTGGAAAAGCCGGTGGCGACGACGCTGCCCGACCTGCTGCAGCTGAAGGCGGGTGCCGATACGTACGGCGGGCACCGCGTGCTCGTGTCGTTCCCGCTGCGGATGACGCCGATGGCGGCGTTGGTGAAGCAGCTCGTCGACAGCGGCGTGATTGGCACGGTCGAACACGTGCAGGCGGTGACGAACATCGCCTACGGCTCCGTCTACTTCAAGCGCTGGTACCGCGATGAGGCAGAGACGGGCGGGCTGTTCCTGCAGAAGGCGACGCATGATCTCGACGTCATTAATTACTTGCTTGGGCAGCAGCCGGTTATGGTGTGTGCCATGGGGTCCAAACAGATCTTCCGCGGTACGCGGCCGGCCGGCCTGCGCTGTGAAGACTGCGCCGACAGAGCGGCTTGTCCGGACAGCGAGCTGCCGGGGGAGAGCTGCTGCTACGCGGTGGACACCGGCAACGAGGATTCGGGCAGCTTGTTAATCCGTTACGCGAGCGGAATGCATGTGTCGTATTCGCAAAATTTCTTCGTCCGCCGCGCAGCCGGCAACCGCAGCATCCGGCTCATGGGGTATAAGGGCACGATCGAGTTCGAATGGGAATCCGATACGATCAAGCTGATGCTGCACCACTCGCCGGTTGTGGAGACCTTCACGGTCGGCGCCGCCCGGGAGCCGCATTTCGGAGGGGATCGGGCGCTCGCTGAGCATTTCGTCTCGATGGTTCGGGACGAGGCGGCTTCCCGTGCGTCTCTGCAGGACGGGCTGATCAGCGCGCTTCTGTGCCTGAAGGCGAAGCAATCCTCGGCCGAGAATCGGTTTTTGCCTGTGGAGTGGGCATAGAGAGGAGATTACGACAATGGAAGGTTTGTTGATTATCGGACACCGGGGGGCGGCGGGTATGGCTCCGGAGAATACGCTCGGCTCGTTCCGCCTCGCGGTGGAGCAGGGCAGCGGTGCGATCGAGCTGGACGTGCACTTCTCGGCGGACGGACGGATGATCGTCTGCCACGATGCGACGATCGACCGCACGACCGACCGCTCCGGGGCGATCCGCGAGCTCGCCTCCGACCAGCTGCGGGCGGCGGACGCCGGCAGCTGGTACGGGACGGAACGAGCGTTCGCGGGCGAACGGCTGCCGTTCCTGGAGGAGGTGTTCGCGGCCGTCCCGCCCGAGGTGGCGGTGAACGTCGAGATCAAGAGCAGCGAGCCGGCGCATCTGCGGACATTCGCCGCGTACCTTGCGGCGGAGTCGCTGTTCGACCGCGTGTTCGTCTCCTCCTTCCACAAGGAGATCTTGGTCGCTTTGAAAGAGGTGGAGCCGCGCGTACAGATCGGGTATTTATACGATCAGGTCGACGAGCTGCCGTCGGTGATCGCTGCTTCGTTCGGCGCTGAGCTATATTCTCTGCATCCGCACCACCGGTTCGTCAATGCCGCGTACATGGCGCAGGCGAAGGAGCTTGGACTACAAGTGTACCCGTGGACGGTGAATGGGGCAGAACGGATGCAGGAGCTGATCGACGTCGGAGTGTCGGGGATTATCACCGACTTTCCCGGGCGGCTGCATGAGCTGCTCGGGCGCTGAATACAGGCGGAGCATGCGATGAACGTACGCGGTACACGGGTTGAATGCGCGGGAAACTCGCGGTGGATCCGTGCGGAACTCGCGCTGAATGCGCAGGAACCATCCGCCGGACGCGCGCTGAACGCACAGGGTACATCTGCCGGACTCGCACCGCAGTCCATGGCCCACACGTTTTGAACCCTTGCGCCAATTTGTGCCAAACCCCTTTTTCCGATATACTACAAGTGTTGAAACCTAACATGGACAGGGGGCTTACACCGCGATGTACGATGCGTTTAAGTGGATTCACGTGATTTCCGCGATTTTATTGATTTTTTATGTGGTCCTGCCCTTCCTCGCCGGAGGCGCGGCGAAGCCGGATACGGCCGCCGGCCTGCACCGGTTGAACCGGATTGGCCAATATGTTCTGATCCTCAGCTTCCTGACCGGCGGGTATATGGTTAGCCGCGCCGGCATGTCGACTACATGGATGGTAGCGGCGGTCGTCATCATTCTCGTCATGTTCGCGATGGCCGGCATGATGGGCGGGCCGCTCAAGCGGCTGAAGGCCGGCAACTCTGGCACGGCCGAGTCCGTGCGGAAGCTGCGCACGTTCAGTATCGTGGCGGCGGTGGCGTTCATCATGCTCGTCATTCTGATGTACAATCCCACTTGGTTCGCTTAGCGCAAGGTTGGACGCCAAGAGCCTCCTTCATCCTCGGATGAAGGAGGCTCTTTTCCTGTATATCGTGGATCCAAATGAGGTGTAATTCGATTTTGCCCAATTAGAGTCGGTGTTTTGGGAAGTCTGCTCGATGCAGTTCGATCTTGCCTAACTAAATGGCGGGATTCCAGGGTCCGTGTTCAAACGTGCGCTCCAATTCGGCGAAATCGAATTAGAGCTCCTCCAAATGATATCTAGCCTTCTGTAAGTTCGTGAAATCAAACTAGAGCGCGTTTGGATCGGTTCGATGAGCCATCCACAATCAATCGACAGTCTCCTTTTCGCGTTAATTCGGTCCGTTTCCCATCGGTGTGAGGGGAGTTAGTCGGTACAATCGACTAACTCTCATGTTCACACATCCTCCGACAGCTCGTCGAGCGTCTTCTCGAAGCTCGGAGCCATGTGCTCGAGGAAGTACGCCAGCTCAGGCATGTTCATCTGCTCGATGGACTGCTCGATTTGTTTTTTGGCCATCGAGAATTCCCGATTCCCCGCCGACAGCTCCGTTACGCACTTCAAGTACGCGTCCAGCAGGTCGGCCGCTTTAATGTATTTTTTCTGCTCCAGCTGCTCTGGCGTCAGCTCCGTATGCTTTCCGTGCTCTCCGATGAGGGACGTGTAGGTCGGCTTCAGCTTCTCCGGCACCATGTTCAGCAGGCGGGAGGCGGCGATGTCTTCGATTTCGCGGAAATTGTGCAAGATTTGTTTGTTGTGATGCTTCACCGGCGTCGGAATGTCGCCCGTGAACACCTCGGTTACGTCGTGGAACAGCGCCCGCGTCACGATGGAATCGGTCGGCACGTTGTGCCCGTATACCGTATTGGCGATCGTGCAGAGCGCATGCGTCAGCAGCGCCACCTGGAACGTATGCTCGGCGACGTTTTCTTTGAGCACATTCCGCATGAGGCTCCAGCGCTCGATGTAGCGTAGCCGGTACAAGTAGGCGTAAAAATGGCTTTCCATGCGACCCGTCCCCCTCTCGGCGATAAGTTTGGATACCTAAGGCGACTTCACAACCCGCCGCACAATCGTCTGATGCAGCAGCTCGGGGGACACGTCCGGGCTCCCCCCGTTGATGCGCGGAATCCGCATCGGGTCGGTTGAGCGCGTCGTCATCTGCGGCGTAATCGTATAGGCGAACTTCACCCCGCACTGCTGGAGGAGCTCACGCGCTTTCTCAGTAGAGATGCCGAACGGATAGGCGAGGTCGATCGTCATTTCGTCCGTCAGGGCGCTCACTTCCTGCAGACACGCTTGGGTATCCCACAAAATGCGCTCCTCGTATTGCTGCTCGGTTTCCACTACATTATTGATCGAGAGCCGGTTCGTGAGATACGCTTTGCCGTCCTGCTTGTTGTGGTTGCCGTTCGTATGGCACGCCGCCTTCACCCAGCTGGTCTTGTGCGTCATGTCGCGCACTTGCTCGCGGGACATGAACGGAATCGCCCCGATGTACGGATTGTAGTCCGGATGATCGAGCGTCTCGGTGATGAGGAAGTTGACGGCCGGTACTTGGAGCTGCTCCAGAATCGGATATGCATGCTCGTAGAAGCTCGCATAGCCGTCGTCGAACGTCACGAGCACCGCATTCGGCGGCACCGCTCCGCCTTCCAGGAACCCGTGCAGCTCCTCCGGCGTGATGAATGTATAGCCTTTGTCCCGAAGATAGGTCAACTGGCTGCGAAACAGGTCGGTCGTAATCGTGCTGGAGCTCTCATCCGTATCGCTCACGTGATGGTACATCAGCACGGCGACCTGGTCGCGATAGTAGATGCCGTCCCGTGCCACACCGACCTGCGGCAAGAGCAAAGACATCCCGATTACGACAAGGATGAATCCGTTCAGTATCGTACGAAGCATAAGGCACCTTCCGCTCATCATCTAGTACGGCCACAAACCTGCCATGAAAAACTCGGGCAAATCTGGTATGATGCTAGTAGAGATTGACTTATAACGATTCTTATTATTCCATATTGCCCCAAAAGGAGACTGGCCTCATCATGAATCATTTTCAAGAAAGTGTATACCGGCTGATCGTGGAAACGTCTACGAATCTGCCTGCGGATGTGCGCCGCAAAATCCAGCAAGCGCAAGCTCAGGAGGACGCCGGCACGCGCGCGGCGCTGTCGCTCTCGACGATCGCGGAGAACATCACGATGGCGGAATGCAACGTCTCGCCGATCTGCCAGGATACGGGCATGCCGACCTTCATTATACATTGTCCGGTCGGCGCAAACCAGATTGAAATGAAGAAGAGCATTCTCGAAGCGGTTCGCCAGGCGACGAAGGATACGAAGCTGCGGCCGAACTCGGTCGATTCCTTGACCGGTGCGAACAGCGGGGACAACCTCGGCCCAGGCACGCCGGTCATCCACTTCGAGCAGTGGGAGAAGGACACGATTGACGTGCGCCTCATCCTGAAGGGCGGCGGCTGCGAGAACAAGAACATCCAGTACAGCCTGCCGACGAACCTCGAGGGCTTGGGCAAGGCCGGCCGCGACCTCGACGGCATCCGCAAGTGCATCATGCATGCCGTCTATCAGGCGCAGGGGCAAGGCTGCAGCGCCGGCTTCATCGGCGTCGGCATCGGCGGCGACCGCACCAGCGGCTACGATCTGGCGAAGCAGCAGCTGTTCCGCAGCGTCGACGACGTGAACCCGAACGACGACTTGCGCCAGCTCGAGGAGTACGTGCTCGAGAACGCCAACAAGCTCGGCATCGGCACGATGGGCTTCGGCGGCCAGGTCACGCTGCTCGGCTGCAAGATCGGCGTCATGAACCGATTGCCGGCAAGCTTCTTCGTCTCCGTCGCGTACAACTGCTGGGCGTTCCGTCGTCAAGGCGTGCTGCTGAACGCCGAGACGGGAGAGATCCAGGAGTGGATCTATGAAGACGGCAAGGGCGTCCCAATGACCGAAGCTCAATCGGCTGAACCGCAGGTGGCAGCGAGCGAGGAGCGCAAGGAAATCGTCCTCACGGCGCCGATCACCGAGGAGCAGATTCGCCAGCTGCGCGTAGGCGACGTCGTCGTCATCAACGGCGCGATGCATACGGGACGCGACGCGATCCACCATCACCTCATGGAGCACGACGCGCCGATAGACCTGAACGGGCACATTATTTACCACTGCGGTCCGGTCATGGGCAAGGATGCGAACGGGGAATGGCAAGTGAAGGCCGCCGGCCCGACGACGAGCATCCGGGAGGAGCCTTACCAAGGCGACATCATCAAGAAGTTCGGCATCCGCGCCGTCATCGGCAAGGGCGGCATGGGGCCGAAGACGCTCGAGGCGCTCGGCGAGCACGGAGCTGTCTACTTGAACGCCATTGGCGGTGCCGCCCAATATTATGCCGAATGCATCAAGAAAGTAAACGGCGTCGACTTCATGGAGTTCGGCATTCCGGAAGCGATGTGGCACCTCGAGGTTGAAGGCTTCGCGGCGATCGTCACGATGGATTCGCATGGCAACAGCTTGCACGCGGACGTCGAGAAGAATTCGCTCGAGAAGCTGGCGGCGTTCAAGGAGCCCGTGTTCAAGTAAGAGCGTTAAGTCGGGTAAGACCTCCGGAATGATCGATTCCGGAGGTCTTTTAATAATGGTTGGCTCCCCTGGTGGGGGCAGTGTCGGGCTATCTTAATCAAACGACTGTAAACCGAAGTTTACAATTAAGAACGGTACCCTAACTATTTTCACGCCATTTTGGCGATTTTCGCCGATTTGTAAGGCTAACTTCTGTTAATTGTAAAGCCCACCGTTACTACTTAGGTAGCGCAAGATTAAAAGTGGAAATGCCCTCGATAGGCTAGCTGAAGGGAAGCAATAATCGGT